>DAIDHM010000076.1 GCA_027459705.1 Ktedonobacteria bacterium
CCCACGGCGGTCGGGGGCGACGTTGCGGCCCCGCACGCCGCCATCCCACGGCGGTCGGGGCGACGTTGCGCTCCCCGCGCGCGCGCCGCCATCCCACGGCGGTCGGGGGAGACGACGCGGCCCCGCACGCCGCCATCCCACGACGGTCGGGGCGACGACGCGGCCCCCCGCACGCCGCCATCCCACGGTGGTCGGGGGCGACGTTGCGCTCCCCGCGCGCGCTCGCCTATCTTTGCCAAACTGTGCAATGCACTTGACTGAAGGCGCGCATTTGCCTACAACAAAGCTGCATTGTATGATACCTGTGTCCTCTATGATGATCGCGGTAGCTCCGGGCGGATTCGCGCATTCGGTGTCCCGCATAATTTCACGAGTCTCTGCTGAGGAGTTGGCTTGCGCAATGGATGAACGCGATATCCGTACCGCGAAGGTACAGGAACTCCGCGAGAGCGGCAGTGAACCCTATCCGCCGCGGCTCCCCACGCCGCGCACCCATCAGATCGCCGCGGCGATCGCCGAATTCGATGCCCTGGCGGCGGAGAAGACGAGCGTGACGTTGGTGGGACGCATCGTCCTGTTCCGCGATATGGGTAAGGTCATTTTCTTGACGGTCGAAGACGGCTCGGGTCGACTGCAATTCTACCTGCGCCGCGACGATATCGGCGAAGGTTTCGCGCTCGCCAGGAAGCTCGACCTGGGCGACTTCATCAGCGGCACTGGCTATTTTTTCACGACACGCACCGGCGAAAAGACTCTGCATCTGACCGCCTACGCGCTACTCTCCAAGTCATTGCGTGGCCTACCGGCCAAGCACGAGGGGCTGCGCGATGTTGAGTTACGACACCGCAAGCGCTATCTGGATCTCATTGCCAACCGCGATGAAGTCATGCCGGTCTTCATCGCGCGCGCGCGCATCCTGGCGGCCCTGCGCCGCTTCCTGGATAAGCATGGCTACATCGAGGTCGAAACGCCGATCCTCCAGCCGCTCTATGGCGGCGCGACCGCAGCGCCCTTCACGACCCATCACAATGCCGCGGACCGCGACATGTACCTGCGCATCGCGCCCGAACTGTACCTGAAGCGCTTGCTGGTCGGCGGTCTGGAGCGCGTCTATGAACTGGGCCGTGTCTTTCGCAATGAAGGGGTCGATCGGTCGCACAACCCCGAATTTACCATGCTGGAATACTACGAGGCCTATGCGGATTACCTGTCGATGATGACCTTCACCGAAACAATGATCGCCGCCGTGGCGGAGCAGGTCACTGGTGGCATGGTCATCACCTATCAGGGCATCACCCTGGACCTGACGCCGCCGTGGAAGCGCATCACCCTGCATGATCTCATCGCCCAGGCTACTGGCATTGATTACGACCAGTATCCCGACAAGGAAAGCCTGCTGGCCGCGATCCGCGCGCGTGGCATCGCGGTCGATCCGGCGCGTGGTCGTGGGCGGCTCATCGATCAGCTGAAAGATTACGCGTTTGAGGCGCGTGATCCCGAGTTATTGAAGCCGCTCTTCCTCTATGACTATCCGCTGGACCTCTCGCCGCTCGCCAAGCAGAAGCCAGGGACGCCGGGTATGGTGGAGCGTTTCCAGGCGCACCTGGCCGGGATGCAGTTGGTCACGGCCTTCAGCGAATTGAACGATCCGCTCGATCAGCGCGCGCGCTTCGAGGATCAGGCGCGACAACGCGCCGCTGGTGATGCCGAGGCGCAGGTCCTCGACGAAGATTATATCGAAGCCCTGGAAGTCGGCATGCCGCCAGCGGGCGGCGTCGGCATCGGTGTCGATCGCCTCGTCATGGCGCTGACTGATCAACCCAATATACGCGAGGTGATCCTCTTTCCCACGATGCGCGAGCTACATTGATGGCGGCGGTCGTCGTGGGCATCGACCTGGCGGCCGGGCGCGGGATCACCGCCCTCGCCGCCCTGCGCGGCGGTGACGATCGACCGGCGCTCATTGACCAGGTGACCCTGGCGGGCGCGGCCGATCAGGATGGGGCGATAGCGGCGTGGATCACACCGCACGCTCCGGCGATCATCGCGATGGACGCGCCACTCACGCTGCCCGCGGCGGTGATGGCCGCGCTGCGTGGTGTCTGGGGTGCATCTGGCACAGGACTTCGGTGGGGCGCTGATTTCAGCCAACCTCCCGGCCCCACACAGAGCCCCTATACGCGCGCGGCGGAACGCGACCCCGTCTGGAGCCAGTTGGGTGTTCGGCCATTTCCGGTCTCCTTTCTGGGTGGCCTGACGTTGCGGGCGATCGTGTTGGCGGCGCGGCTCCATGCCAGCTTGCCCACGACACGGATCATCGAGGTCTTCCCGACTGCGACGCTACGGATTCTGGCTCCCGACCCGCCCCACGCGGGCGCCAAGACCACCCCGGCGCGGCGCGCGCAGGCCTGGAGCCTGTTGTGTTCTCACATTGACGGTCTGGTGACTGACGACGAGCCGCCCCCATCCGCCGATGTGATCGACGCTCTGGCGGCGGCATGGACGGGTTGGGCGCATCATCAGGGTGCGAGTCTGGCTATTGGCGATGTCGATGAAGGACAGATAATCGTGCCGGCATGAGACTTCTTCCCCTTTGCATCTAGTATGTTGCCCTACCTGATGCTATCATGCTATGCATAAGTGGAGGTTTTGCTACCCGCAGAGTCCTGTGAAACCTCACCAGGAGAATTGTTCCCTGTATGGATAAAGATAAAGAACCCATTGGCGATGAGACTTCATCATCTGATGCTGATCCCAAACCGCCAATTGACCCGACAGCCGCGGATCGTATTAGAATTAAGGTTTCCAAACCCACGCGCAACGGTCCGGGGGATTCCGGGGTGCGGCCAAATCCCGTCGCCCCAACGACGTCGCCAGCACTGCCACCCGTGAGAATACCAGCGTCAGACTCCCCGGTGCATCCGGAGGAGATTGCCGCGCTGGAGGCGGATGAAGCGCCAATGGTCGTGCCAACGACCAACGGTCATGCCCACCATGGCAGTACGACCAACGGTCACAAAGCCGGGGCGAATGCCGTCCGCGATCCCGACAAGCTTGTCCCTCTCAACCGCGCGGACAAAGCAGGGGAGCGACCAGCGGAAGGATCAGCCGCGGATGATTTCTTTACGCTGATTCCCCAGGCCGATGGTTCATCCACGTTGTATCGCGATACCATGCCACAGGATGCAGCGGATGTGGCCACCGTGACTCCGCTCGATCGTCGCCGCCACGTTGCCTATACCCGCTCACTCACGCGCGAAACTTTGCACCCCACCGCTACCGCGCCTGACGTCCTGGAGCCCGAACCTACGCAGTTACAGACCAGCCCCGAGACCTGGTTTCGGCGCTTCACCACCTGGGTGCTGGGCGATCCGATCAAGACGGAAAATATTCAACATGAACGGGTCGATCGTTTGCGGGCACTGGCGATCCTCTCCTCTGACGCGCTGTCGAGTGTCGCGTACGGCACGGAGGCATCGTTGGCGGTGTTGTTGACTGCGGGCGTCGCCTCGATGGGGGTCAACATCTTCATCGGCCTGGCGATCGTCCTGTTGCTCAGTGTCGTCGCCTTCAGCTACCGCCAGACCATCAGCCGCTACCCTGGTGGTGGTGGATCATATATTGTCGCCAAAGATAATCTGAACGAGCATTTTGGCTTGATTGCCGCCGCTTCACTGCTCATAGATTATGTACTCACGGTGAGCGTCTCGGTCTCGGCAGGTGTCGACGCCTTGATCTCAGCTTTCAGGGTACTGGAGCCCTACAGCGTCTTCATAGGTCTGGTACTCATCGGCTTTATCATGCTCGTGAATATACGCGGTGTCCGTGAATCGGGGAATGTCTTCATGATCCCCACCTACCTCTTCGTCGGCTCCTTCTTGTTGATGATTCTGGTTGGTGTGATTAATGCGTTATTCCATGGCGGACTCCTAGCCCAGGGACATCTGCCATTTCAGGTCAATCCGCCCTCATCCATTCCCGGCCAGCACACCATTCCACTGACGCCACTGTTGATCCTGACGGCCTTCGCATCGGGCTGTTCCGCCATGACGGGGACCGAAGCCATCTCGGATGCCGTGCCGATCTTTAAGGGCAAGAGCCCGCCGGAGCAGGCGCGGAACGCCTCTTCGACATTGGTGATTATGGCGTCGTTGCTGGGGATCATGTACTTTGGCACGACCTATATCGCGTGGCGCTTTGGCTTTCAGGCACAGGCGGGTAGCCACCCCACCTTGATCTCGCTGATGGCGGGAACCTTCTTCTCGGGCTATTGGGGCTGGTTTTACTACATCTTCCAGTTCGCGACCACACTGATTCTGGTGCTGGCGGCCAACACTTCATTCGCCGATTTCCCGCGCCTCTCCTATTTCCTGGCGCGTGATGAATACTTGCCCCACATTTTCAAGATTCAGGGTGACCGCCTGGCCTTCAACACCGGCATCATCGTCCTGGGTATTCTCTCGGGTGCCCTGCTGTGGATCTTTAATGGCAACACGGATTCGCTCCTCAATCTCTATGCGCTGGGCGTCTTCATGGCCTTCACGCTCTCACAGTCCAGCATGGTGAAACGCTGGATCACCCGCCAAGAAGAGGGCTGGAAGCATGGTTTGCCGATCAGCGCGTTTGGCGCTTTTGTAACCTTCGTCGTCACGATCATCATCGCGGTGACGAAGTTTGATCGCGGCGCGTGGGTCGTGGTGGTCTTGATCCCGTCGCTGTATCTGATGTTCCAGACGATTCATCGCCACTACAAACGCATGAACAGCGAGGTCAGCGTCGTGAGCACTGGCCAGGAACAGGTCAAACGCAATCACCTGGTCGTGGTGCCAATCGCGGGGATCAATACCATCGCGTTGCGTGGCCTCTTCTATGCCAAATCGCTCAGCCCGAACATCATCGCCGTGCATGTCCTGACAACAACGTCTATGACACAGCCCCAGGAACTTGAGAATGCGGAGCGCCAACTGCGTAGCCAATGGCACGAACTGCTCCATTCGGAAGTCTGGAAGAAGCAACCGACGCCAAATTTTGAAGACTTTGCCGATGAAAGTGGCGCCGAGGAACCAGAGGACGACCGGATCATCGGGCCAATCAATGGGCATCCCAAGCTGGTCGTGATCCATGCTCCCGATCGCTCGATGGTGGTCTGGATTCTGCGGCTGATCGATACGCTCGCAGCCAACCATCCCAATGATCACCTCACGGTTGTCTTGCCTGAGTTCGTCCCGAACCATTTTTATGAATGGGTCCTGCACAATCAGGTTGCTCTGCGACTCAAATGGGGACTCCTGCGCCGGACGAGGATCGTGACTTCCAACGTTCCCTATCAAGTGGCGCACGCGCAGCATAGCACCGCGCACGTTGAGGGCGCGGGCGAGTTCGCTGCCCACACATGAAATCGTGGGCTAATGATACAAAATCGGATGGAACCGATTGTGGCCGAACGTACGTCCTCACTTGCAGACGACAATTAGCGAAAAGCAGATCTCGCCTCTGCATCTTGACCTGGTTGGGCGCAGGCAGGTACGATCTGTGCGCTAGCCTACGTAATATCAACGTCATCGCCGCGTGCATCGCTCCTTGAGCCCGCGGTATTCCTGGCGATTGAGCGAGAGTCAACTGCTATATGAAACGCATTATTGTCGCACTGGGCCTCGTGCTGGCCATCTTGTTGGCCGCCTGTGGCCAGACTGCCCAGGCCAACGGGTCCGTCGCGACGACAACCTGCGCCCCTTACCCCAATGGGTCAGGTCCGTATGTCTACGTTGCCATCGGCGCGTCCGATGCCGTCGGCTTCGGCGCAACCTGCCCGGAGCGCGATGGCTATGTGCCGCTGCTGGGTCAGCGCATGCCGCATGGGGCTGATATTGTCAATCTGGGCATCGGTGGCGCGACCGTCGCCACTGCCCTGTCTGATGAGCTGAGTTACGCGATTGCTGCGCATCCCAATATCATTACCGTCTGGCTTGCCGCCAATGATTTCCGTAAGATGGAAGATGGATCGTTGACACTGGCGACCTATTCCAATCAGCTGAATCAGCTACTGGGGGCCTTGCGGACGCAGACCCATGCTGATGTCTATGTGGCTAATCTGCCGAACCTGACGGAGCTTCCGATCTTTCAGCATGGTTCCGTACCGCTCGCGACGGTTGCGCAACAGAACGCGGTGTGGAACGCCGCCATCGATGCTGACGTCGCGCAAAACCATATGTTTCTGGTGGACCTCTCGACCAGTGATATCACCGCGCACCCCCAGGATATCTTTGTCGATGGCTTCCATCCCACCTCGGCGGGCTATAAATTGCTAGCCGATACGTTCTGGCAGGTCATGCAAGCTCACGGAGATCCCCATGCGTGATCGCCAGGACGCCCCTTCGCTCCAGGACATCTCGCCGCTCGCCGCCGATCCACTGGCGCAATCCCTCAGCGACCGCTATCCCCGGCTGATCGCCGCCCTGGCGACCTTGCCGGATGGAGACGCGCACCTGCGCCGCATTGTTGATCTCGATCGCAGCTGGATCTCCCAGCAATTTTCAGCGCGGACGCCGCCGGTGGTGGTCGAGCACGGCGAAGTTGATGTGCCCCCAGATACTGAGCAGGTCGACCTCCTTTATGCCGGAGGAGGCCTCAACCTCCTGAACGCCGCGGTCATGACGAAGGTCCATGGCCAGCGTGTGTTGGTCTTCGATCGCTATACAGTCGGCGCGGTACATCGCGAATGGAACATTTCTGGCGAAGAATTGGACGAACTGCGCGCTGTCGGTTTATTGGACGCTACAGCCCTGGAATCTATTATTCAGCGGCGCTATGCGCGTGGCCTCGTCCATTTTGATCAGGCGGGCATCCGCGTGCCCCCAGCCGATCTCATGATGCGCGAAGTGCTGGATATTGCGGTCGATGCTGACGCCCTGACGGGATATTGTCTGGATGTCATCCGCGCCGCGCGGCCCGATAACCTGATTTTGCATGGTATGACCTTCCAGCGCGCGACCGTTGGGAAAGAACGGGTTGTCGTCGAAGCGCGAACCGCTGAGGGTCAGGTCCGCTATTTTACCGCGCGACTCTTGATCGACGGAATGGGAGCAACCTCGCCTGTCGCTTGCCAATTGAATTGCGGTGAACCCTACTCACTGGTCTGCCCGACAGTCGGCACGGTGGCGCGTGGCTATCGCGTCAGCCACGATGGTACGCTGGGAACGATTGATCCCGACCTGGGTGAGATCTTGATCACTACTGGGCCGGCGCGAGATGGCAAGCAGTATATCTGGGAGGCCTTTCCAGGGAAGGATGATCTGGCGGCCATTTACCTTTTCTATTACGCCGAGACTGGGGTGGAGGCTGGCCCGGCGCCGGATTCATTCCTGCTACCCCTTTTCGAGGAATTCTTCCGCCAACTCCCAGAATACAAACCGGCTGATGATGTGGTGATCCTCAAGCCAGTCTATGGCTTCATTCCGGCGGGATATAAGCAGGTCGCGTTGCCCGCGCGGCGCAGCAAGGTGCTGGCCTTTGACCGTGTTCTCTCGCTGGGAGACGCCGCGGCCCTGCAGTCACCGCTGACCTTCTGCGGCTTCGGGTCCAACGCGCGTAATCTGCGGCGTGTTACGGATCTGCTCAGTCTGGCGTTGCGACATAATCGGCTGGCCGCGGCTGATCTGCAGCACATCCATGCCGCTGAGGTTGTTCCTGCGCTCGCGCGCGCCTTCAGCAAGTTCATGATCGCCAAGTCGCCCGAGCGCGAAGATGCTACGCAGGTGAATGCTACCCTGAATGTGTTCTGTCGGATCCTGGCGGAGATGGGAGAAGTGCCCGCGCGCGAGTTCTTTCAGGATCGCGTTCGCTGGTGGGACTACACGCGGCTGGTCCTGCGCACTGCGCTGGTCTATCCACAGATCTTCCCATTGACCTTCCGCACGCTCACCTGGGGCGATGGGGCCTCGTGGATTGCCGCCTACCTGGCATTCTCCGCCGCGGCCTTGCGAAACGTGGCCGGGCGGCTCGTGCTGGAACCCTTCAGCCAGACCACACTGGCACAGCGCATCGACGACTGGCTCTGGCAAAGCGCGCCGCGCGCCGCCTGGCGGCTCGCCGCCGCAGGCGCGCGCATGCGTCAGGCCCTGCGAGTCCGCGGGATGCGGCCAGTCCGCGCTTAGCTGCTATTCTTTATCTTTGCGCTTTAATTGATTGATGGCTTCCATGGCTTCCGCGTGCGCCTCGCGCATCTGGGCCTGGGTCTCGTGGATGAGCTGCAATATCACTTGCTGAGTTGCTTTCATTTCATTGAATTCTTGTGTCAGAGTGGCCTGTTGTTGAGCGAGAGTAGTCTGCTGTTGCGCGAGTGTTGTCTGTTGTTGTGTCAGAGCACTGACCTGTTTTGAAAGGCTGAGGATGGCATTGGCTAAATCCTGATCCCTACTGATAGATTCTTGATTGTAGACGCGCAACTGTGTGGAGAGTTCCTCAACACGAGCGCTCACATAGGTGGTGACTTTGGTGAAAAGTTTGTCAAGCGTAAAATCAAGTTCTTGTCTGAAGATAGGTTGTTGAGGTTGTTGAGGTTGTGCCATCATATGGTTCGCTCCTCTCACTTACCTGGGAGTATAGCATAGAGCAAGCACAGATGTCAATCGATGTTTTTTGCCGGTGGGCGATGTGCGAGAGTATGACATACCTTCGAGTAGCACGAATACTGACTTGCTTAACGGCAATTGTTCCGCATTGCCAGGTCAGTTTGCGCGCTAACAGCCACCACGCGCTTGCGGTAGATCGTTGTTGCTGCTCGAAGCGATCGGTTCAGCGATGTCCGCGATGCAAAGTGAACTGGATTGGGGCTCACGGGATTGCCGTCGGTGAGCCCCTGCAGTCCTTACCCCATCCGCACCATGACTTCAGCTTCAGGTGTAGATTCAACCAGGTCGAGTTGTTGCGCTTCCTTGTCGGGGGCGACAACGACACTCTGTGCCGCGTCAATCAGCAATGACACTTCGTTGCCAACTCCCAGATCACGGTCGAGCGCCGCCAGGATCGTCGTCGGGCCAGACCCGTTGTACTCTGCCTGATGGAGCTGGACGCGGACGCGCCAACGGCCGCCACTGAATGTCTCGCGTAAGACAGTGCCGCGCAGCAGCGCATCGCCAGCGCTGGTCGTGGCATCTCCGGCAAGTCGCACGGCTTCAGGGCGGAAGAGAATAGCGGCTTCAGCGCCAACTTTCGCCTCTGGCCAGTTGTTCGACCCGCCCAGCGTAACATCTTCCCAGCGTACCCAGGCCTGCGACGCATCGAGGCGTTCGACCTGACCCGTCAGGATGTTGGCCGGACCCATAAAGCGCCCGGCGAAGATATTGTGGGGTCGGCGATAGAGGTCGGCGGGTGAGCCAATCTGGGTGACCTGACCCTGGCGCAGCAGGACGATGCGGTCGGAGATCGCCAAGGCTTCATCCTGATCGTGGGTGACATTGATGACCGACATATTGGCGCGCCGCACGATCTGGAGCACCTCTTCGCGCATACTCTCGCGTAGCCCGGTATCCAGACTGGAGAGCGGCTCGTCGAGCAATAGCAAGCGCGGCCCGGTGGCCAGCGCGCGCGCCAGCGCCACGCGTTGTTGTTGACCGCCGGAGAGCTGGTAGGGGAAGCGGCGGCCGATGCCTGGCAGATCCACCAGCGTCAGCATTTCATCAACCCGATGGAGGATCGCCGCCCGCGGCATCCGGCGGAGTCGCAGGCTGAAACTGATATTTTGCGCGACCGTCATATGCGGCCAGAGAGCGAAATCCTGGAAGACCATGCCCAATTGACGGTCCTCAACCGGGACATCGACCCGGCCATCGAAGATGGTTTTGCCATCGATCGTGATGACGCCACTATCCGGGCGTTGCAGACCAGCAATCATACGCAGGACAGTGGTCTTGCCGCTACCAGAGGGTCCGATGAGGGAGATGAACTCGCCAGCCGCGAGGGTGAACGCGACATCCTGGACGACGGCGCGACCACCAAAGGCTTTCGTCAATCCACTGACGCTGACAAACGGCGCGCTCTGCTGTTCTGCACTCATGATTCAGCTCCCTGTGGTTGGATGCGCGCGGCGATGAATTGCCACAGCGCCGGGACAGCGCGGAACGCGATGACGAAGAGCGCGACGAGCCCAACGTTCAGCATCGCTAAGGCCATCCCCTGTTCAATGCGGAAATTGCCAAAATAGGCGGTAATACGGACTGGCATCGTCGGTTGACCCGGAGGATAGAGAAGCTCTGACGCCGCTAACTCGAACATCGTCCCCGTGAAAACCAGCAGCCAGATCGAGACCAGACCCGATCGCAGAATTGGACCGATCACGCGTACCAGGACACTAAAGAGCCCTGCGCCCTGGACGCGCGCCGCCTCAATGATATTGTTATTGATCTGATCCAGACCGCCGATGTTCAAGCGGATGGCATAGGGGATGGAGCCGCCAATGTATGCCGCTAGCAGGATCCAGATGGTCCCATAGAAATGTGGTTCGCCTCGGCCGCCAATGCCGATATTCTCGAGATACGGTGAATTCCAGGCGAAGATGTACCCACTCGCCAGGATGATACCAGGTACTGAGATCGTCACGAGCGTGACAAAGTTCAGAAGGCGACGGCCCGGCAACGTCGAGCGGCGAATGATGAAAGCGATCGGCAGGCCGAGGAGCGTGACGATCGTCGCGGTGGCGATGGCCAGCCGGAGGGTCGTGAACAGCGAGGTCACATCATCCGATCCATGCGCCAGCACTCGCTGGTAATTGATGGTGGAGAGGTTCGCCGCGACGATACCGTTGCCAAACGCTTTCTGGAACGAGAGCAACACGCATTCTGCGAGTGGGATGATCAGGGCCAGCAACATCAGGACGATGACCCCTGCCAGAGCGACATAGCGCCAGACACCCAGGTCTAATCGGCGGGCCGGACGGGTCCGGCCGCTGATTACCTGGAAGGATCGCGTGCGCAAGACGCTGTTCTGGCCGACCAGCGCCACCGCGACCGCGATGAAAAGGAGCAGCGAGAACGCCGCGGCTTGTGGGAAATCGACCGGGAAAGTGCCAATAGCCTCATAGATCTGATAGGTGATGAGGGTAATATGCGAATTTTGCGCGATCGTCGCCGCCGTTCCAAAGTCTGAGAGCGTCTCGGCAAAGATGATCATCGCTCCTGAAAACATCGCGGGCAGCAGCAAGGGAATATTGATCTCCAGCCAGGCGCGCCAGGCATGCGCGCCACCGATGCGCGCCGCGTCCTCGAATTCTGATCCCAACCAGACGAGCGCCGCACTGACTGCCAGATAGGCGAAGGGAAAGCTCTTCAGTGTCAAGATCAGAATCAGGCCATTGGTCGAGAAAAAATTAGTAATCACCGCGTCGGGGAGATGGATAATGTGGTCAATGGTGCCGCCTCGAATCATCAAGATTGACCAGGCCTCACCGAGCAGGAAAGTTGGAGTAAAAAATACCAACCAGACGATAGTGTCGAGAATCCGATGACCCGGCATATTCGTGCGTCGCGCCAGGATGGCCAGGACGGTGCCCAACGCGGTGGCGAGAACGCTCGTCACGATACCCAGGGTGGTAGAAGTGGCGATGCTGCGATAACTCGCCACCTGGGTAAACACATCGCGGATAGCAGTAAAATCCAATGTCAGATTCGAATTAAAGGCAAAGAGATTTGGCAGAATACTTTGAATGATGATCGCCAGCAATGGATAGAGCACGAGCAAAATCAACAGTATGACCGGGATGATCGTCACGCCGCCACCAGTGACGACGCGGAATCCGCGCGCGAGCACGGCGCCGAAAGCACGCAATGGTGGGACAGGTTGCCCTGCCCCACCCGTGCCCGGCTCTTGAACCGGTATGTGCATGTTAGTTGCCACCCGCGACGATGTTGTTGTGGAACCACGTTTTGAATTCGTCCTCAACCGATGCCCATTTCTGCACATCGAGTTTGAAGAAGTTGATGCCCGTCGTCTGGCGCGTGACCACCGGGGTGACGCCATTGATGAGCTCGATGAAGTAGGTGTCGCCATCGGTCGGATCATGGTGCGTCATGACCGTCTGGCCCGCTTGCGACATGATCCAGTCGACAAAGATCTGGGCGCAAGCCTGATGCGCGCCATTGGCAGAGATGCCCATCTCGCT
>DAIDHM010000083.1 GCA_027459705.1 Ktedonobacteria bacterium
CTGGCGGCGGGGAGAGTTGCGGCGGTGATCGTCGCGGTCGGCATTGGGGTGTCTTTTTTGGCGGCATCGAGTTTCACGGATTCGGTGATCTCACCAATCGACTTGCGGAACTCTTTATACGTTTTGCCGACGGCACTCCCAATTTCAGGCAATTTCTTTGGCCCGAAGACGAGCAGTGCCAGGACCGCCACAATCAGCAGGTCGAACCAATGAGCGCTTCCGAGAAATGGCATGGTTTGTCTCGCTTTCTTGGCATACAGCCATAGATACGCATGTCTTACTTTACGGTATTATACACTATTCACAGAGGTACGAGGTATAGCATACCCCGTTTTTTTCTGAGAATGTTTTCAATCCCCAGAAAGTCACAGTCGCGACGCCGCGCGCTGTTTCACGGCCCATGGTTTGCTGAGAAGTGAATGTATCTCAAGCTGCGAAAATGGATTTTTGGGAGGCGCGCATGGCGGCGCAGAGGGTGTGGCGCGGTCTTTTGCTGGTTGTTTTAGGGGCGATCACTGCTTGTGCACGGCCGCACCTGCCGAGTCTCGCGGTGCCTGCGACCCCCACGCTGCCAAATTTCTCGATTGGCCTGGTCGGCGCTGAACCGGGACCAGGATCCATTGAGGGAAGCTTTACGGGCAATGCCGCAACACTGGCGGTCGATGCGATCAATCAATCCGGTGGCATCCTCTGGCAGGGGCAGAGCTATCATCTGGCCTTACGGTTTGGGCAAGGGCAAATGGTGGATCAAGTCCGTCAACTGGTCACGAGTACCCCGCCGATAGTGGCGTTGCTCGGCCCCGATGAGAGTGCCGATGCGCTGGTTGCCAGTGCGCTGGTCGCGCAGGCGCACATTCCAGAATTGACCATTGCGAGTGGCGCCGCACTGACGGATCCCACGCAGAATCCTTTTACGGCAGATCTCTTCCGCACGCGGCCGCCAGATACACAGTTGGCGCGGGCATTGACCGCCTATCTGTTGCGCCAGTCCGGAACACACTCGTTTGCTTTGGCAACTCTCGACACAGCTTATGGCCAGGAAGGCGGAGCGGCGGTGCTGTCCACAATGGCGTCCATGCAGAACGCGCCAATTGTGCGGGTCACGCTCCCCGCTGGGCTGGCAGACGCCAGTAGCCAGGCGCAACAGATCAGCGCGACGCAGGCGAATACCGTCATTTGTTGGAGTACGGAACCGGAGGCGGTCGCGCTCCTGCGCGCGTTGCGAGCTCAGGGGTGGCACGGCCAATTCGCGGTCGGAGTGGCGGATAGCACCTTTATCGCGCTGGCGGGCGCCGCAGGGGATGGCGTCATTGGCGCCACGAACTGGACGGCGCAATCACCTGGCTCTGCCAATGCCCAGTTTGTCGCGGCCTATACGCAACGCTATGGCGCGCCACCTAACGCGCACGCCGCCGCCATGTACGACGCCGTGCGCATCCTGGCGGCGGGATTGGCTACCGTCGGCCCCAACCATGATGCCCTGGTAGCGTACCTGAACCATCTGACTAATTTTGCGGGAGTCCAGGGGACGTATGATGCGCCAGCGGCGATGGCACGACTGGGTACCAGAGGCGACCTGACCGATCAGGTCGCGATTGTCGCGGTGCAAAGTGGCAACGGATCGGCAACGGCCCTTCCGCCTTCCAGCGGTGCGACCACGCTGCTCGCGATGATGCCTTGATTGCGCAGCGGGTCAGTCGTCGGAGGATTCGGCGACGGCATGATCGTAGTAATATTTCATCTGCTCTTTGAGAAACGCCAGATCTGACCACTGCGCACGGTTCATCGCATGGTACTCTCCGTCACAGGCCAGGGGCGTAAGGGTAGGCGCGCACGGGCGATGTTGCAGGAGACGAAAGCGAATCACCTCATCCTGGACATCGATCCAGATATGGCGCCGGGTGTACCCCGTGCCCCATTTCAGCAAGACACCGCCAGAATATTCATCGTACCAACCACGGCCCTTTAAAAGCGCCTGATTCATCTCACGCCATATTTCAGGGATACGGCTCGCTTGCAAGATGCGACGAGTGTGTTCGCGCGTCGTAGTCTCATCATCTGGTTGGTTCATGGGCGTCATTCCTTCCATCCGGGGTCAAGGAGTGGTCGACATACACGGGCTGATGGCCATCGATCACATAGCTATTGCCGACGATCGCTTTCGACCGCGTCTTCAAGTCGGCGGCGCGCTGCGCCAGGGTCTCCAGACTATGCCCCCCAACGGGCTGAGTGGAGAGCAGCACGGCAATCGAGATCGTCACGAGTGGAAATAAATGGACCTCATTATCGCGGCCGCGCGCCTGGAACGTGCCGCGCGCAATGTCTTCAGCGCGGTAGAAGTGGCGGGTGGAATCGCGGAAACGCGCGATGATCGACTGACAGAGGATCTCGGCACGTTCCGGCACGGTCAAAATGACAAAATCTTCACCACCGACATGGCCGATAAAGTCATCCATCTGACCCAGCTCAGCGACTGTGTCGATGATGACCTCGGTCAACATCAAGATCATCTCATTGCCGCGCACGAACCCGTACGCGTCGTTCAGCGCTTTGAAATGATCCAGATCCAGATAGAGCAATGCCCAGGGTTTCCCATTTTCTAGCCGATGGGTGATCGCATACTCGACCAGCATGCCACCTGGTAACATGGTCAGCGGCGAGAGCAAGGTGGCGCGCGCATGATGCAAATGGGCACGTACCCGCACCAACAATTCGCTGGCATTGAATGGCTTGGTAAGGTAATCATTCACGTAGGCATGAAATGCATGCAGTTTATCATTGATATCCTGGCTGGCGGTCAGGATGATGACCGGGACGTGCATCGTTTTCGGAGTTGTCCGCAGAGTCTGTAACACTTCGAAACCACTGATATCGGGGAGCATGATATCCAGGAGAATGATGTCTGGCCGGGTGGCAATCGCGCAACGCATGGCTTCGGCGCCGGTGAGCGCGCGGCAGGTTGTATAGCCCTCGCCTTCCAGGATGGTCATGAGCATCTCGGAGAGCCGCGGATCATCTTCAACAATCAGGATCGTCGCCTGGGGATCTTCCATCTCTGTTCCTCCCCCATAGGGCATCGTCATCGCTTTCGGTATGCTGATGGGGTGACCGCCCGGCACGCGGGAGGTCCGCTGCCAGTCCGGTTGCAGGGGAGGCGTGTTGGTGGGACTCATAACGGTTGTTCGAGTCGTTGATCATCATCGGTAGCGGTTCTTTGCGATGCGATAACGACATGATCAGATTGACGGACGGCATCCAGCAATCGTTGGCGATGCTTAGGAAGCAGTGGCTCCGGCAACTGATCGATCATGAACCATCCAACTTCTTTGACCTCGTCGCTCGTCCCCGGAGTGCCACTGACAGGATGGCACCAAAAGGTCAGCACGACCTCCGACTTCTGCGGCTTGGAATAGACCCCGATCAGATGATCGATCGCGACCTCGATGCCAACCTCTTCGCGGACCTCACGCAATAAGGCTTCGTCCACGGTCTCCCCAGCTTCCATCCCGCCTCCCGGCAGATTCCACCAGCCAATATCGCTCCGGCGCGCCAGCAGAAACCTCCCCTGCGACGCAATGATTGCGAAGACGCCGATGCGGAATAGTTGTGTCTGGTGTCCCACCGTACTACCTCTCAAATCATCTCAGTTGGTTGTATCCAATTACCTTCTTCATTCTGTATTGCTAGTGTACGAGCCACTATTTATCTAAGTCAAGTGACGGGCCGCCTGAAAATCTGGATCCACAGACCCGGAAGGCCCAGGATGATATTGAGGGCCAGAACAGCAAGCGAAAATGTCAGGGCGGTTGCCGTGCTCACGCCGCGCTGCGCCAGGAAAAAGACGATAATTCCCTCGCGAACTCCGGCGCCGGCAATCGTGATCGGGAGGAGGGCGGCAATCCCCGCCAATGCCGTCACCCAGGCGATATCTGGATAACTGAAGGGAAGCCCGAGTCCCAGCGCCGCCAACCAGTAAGCCAGGAAGATCGTCGCGTAATAGAGCACCGCGATCCCGACGGCCAGAAGCAATGCGCTACTGTGTCCGCGAAAATTCGTCAACCCACGCCAGATCGGCGCCAGCCATTCTCCTGGCTGATAGATGGTCTCTCGCGCTGCCAGTTCCGTAGCGGACGGCGCATCCTGGGACGTGGTCCGCCCACCACCGTCCAGTCGCCGCCGTAGCCAGGCCGGAACCGCCAGCGCGCGGCTGACACGGCCGAGGAAGGCGTCGACCCGTGCGGGAGCAATCGGAACAAGGAAGGCGGCGTAGAGCGCCAACACCAGCGCGATTCCCAAACCGATACCCAACAACCAGATGGCCAACCCTTGCGGTGGGAAACTGGCCAACGAGAGGGTGATCAGTGCCACCAGTAATTGCGCGCCAGAGAGCGAAAATTGATCAACCAGCATCGAGGCCCAGATTGGACCAGCCTGGGCAGGTTGGCGACGTGCCAGTAAGGCGGCCTTGACCAGATTGCCAGATTCACCGCCAGGCAGCGCCAGATTCCAGGTGACGGCAATATAGGTCAGACGGATAACTTCGAGAAATCGCACCTCGATCGCCAAGGCCCGGAGCAGAACCCACCACTTGCCTGCCGTGACCAACCCCACCAGCAGCATCACCCCCACGGCCAACAGCGCGAAACCCGGAGCAATCTGCCGCGCCGCCGCGCCGACCGCTCGCAGATCCGTCCGAGCAAAAATGATCACTAACAAGACCACACCCACCAGCAGGCGCAGGCCAATGCTCACGGATCTTCGTACCCAACCAGGAATCGTCATGGTCATTTTGGACAACGTCCCCCGCACAACGTATTTCGCCGACGACATCGCTGTTTCAACTGGTTGCGGCAATCCGATCATATATGCAGCCCACAGCCCATGTCCCCATTATAGTCTAGATTTTACCGGGAGTTTGATCAGTGTGTAACCCGAATGCACACGGAATGTCTCCCAGTGTTTGTCCAATAATCCGACAGCTTCGTCTCACCTGGCTCCTGGGCCGAGCCATCCGCCGGACTTACGCCAGCCCACCGGGTTTCTGACTTTCGGCTGCCCGTGCATGACAGCAGGTCAGGTATGCCTTGGATATAATCATGTCTGGAGCGCGTGGAATGTGCTGCTGGCCCGGAAGATCCGCCGGGTGCCGGGTAAGCCCGGATCCAGTACCCGTTGCACCCAGCGCAGAGGAGCGGTGAACATGCCTATTCCGGAGGTGTTCTGGCAATTCATGTCCGATGGCCAAGCGTTGAAGATGGGAACACGTCCATTGCGATCTGAGCTGATCATCCATGAGGATCCGATGCTGTACCACCACGAGATCGCGTTGAAACGCGCGCTCTTGCACAGCGCGCCAGACATCTATGAGACCTTCCCCGCCGCCACTCTGCCAGCGCAATGGGACGCAGTCGATCTGCTGCTTGCTCATCTCGTACAACACCGCCCGCCGTTGGGTGAGTTGATCGAGATCGATGGCGTCAGGCATTGGCGGCATGCTTGGACAGGGGCGCGCATCGCCTGGCCGACCGACCAGGCTCAACGCGAAACCATGGCACAGGAATCGGACGACGCCGCACCCGTTGGGCTTTCCGGCTTCGGTCAACCGGCCCGGGGATCGCCCTTGAGTTGGCTTGGTCGCCAGCTACAGGAGGATCTGTTGTTGCTCGCCGATGACGCCGCGCGCGGCTATCCGCTGATCGGCGGTCAGCTCTGTTTTCCCAATGCCTGGGAACTGCGCGAGAAGCTAGGCCAATCCATCCTGGCCATCCACGATCCCGTTCCACGCTTCGCGGAATCCCTCGGCAAGCCCATGGTGGGATTGATGCGTCAGTTGAAAGTGGACCAACCAGTCTGGCGTTGGAACTGGGCGATCAAAGCCACAGCGCGACTCAACTTGTTGCCGCGTTACGCGGATGAGACGAATGCGCAGATCGCCAGACTGCGTGCCGCGACGGTCGGGGCGCGCTGCTACCTGCGCGTGGAGCGGCAAGTGTTGGCGCGCCTCCCGGCGACTGGCGTCATCCTCTTCGTGATTCACACGTATCAGTCACCCCTGGGAGAAGTGGCGCGGGAACCAGAGCGGCTGGCGCGATTAGCTCGTGCCTTGCGCACGATGCCCATGGAGATGCTGGAGTACAAAGGAATCGCCGGTTTCATGGCAGAACTGAGTGCGTGGATGGGGAGCATGATGGCGCCGAATTAACCCCGAGGCCGGGCAACCCGCTGGACACTCCACTTTCCGGGCGCAGAAAACTTGCGATCTCTGGAGCATACGTGGTATCGTATAGAGAACATCCTTTAATGGCTCGTCCAGAGAGGCGAGAAAGGAGCTGTCATTCATGCTGCCTGCCCTGGCTCAGCAGAGTCTTACCTGGGACCCAGCTTTCCGACGGTATCGGATTGGCGCGAGGACAGGGAAACCTAGCGGACTCTCCAAATTCCGCTCAACCATCCACACCGATCCAAGATATTTCCCCTCAGCGCACCACACACCTCGTCTTGTTACTTCCGCTGACACCACCAACGCCGCACTCTGCGCAACGGCGCGCGCTTCCGTGTACCCCATTCTCCCGCGTCCGCCATACACGACCACCTATGGCATCTGGCACTGGGGCCGGGCAACCCGGCGCGCCAACGACGCATTCTGGATACGAAAGGGCGCCTAGCCATGCAGGAAATCATCACCCACGGTAGCGAACCGGGACCGGACCACTCGGTGAGCCGCTCTACTTCCGGACTCACACACGAAACTGAACAGCGCCAGACCACACGTGCGGTCATCGCGTTGGAAGATGGGACCATATTTGAAGGGCGTGCTTTCGGTGCAACGGAGGCATTAGCTGACGCGGGACGTCGCGGCGAAGTCGTCTTCACCACCGCCATGACTGGCTATCAGGAGGTCTGCACCGACCCCTCATATCGCGGCCAGATGGTCGTCATGACCTTTCCGCTGATAGGCAACTACGGCATCGCGTCTAGCGCCGACGAATCACGTCGCCCCTGGCTCTCCGTCCTGATCGTCCGCGAATATTGCGAAGAATACTCGAACTGGCTGGGGACGGAATCGCTCGCGGCGTTTCTGCGGCGTCATCATATTCCCGCCATCAGCGAGATAGACACCCGCGCCCTCACCCGCCACCTCCGTGACCATGGCACACAGCGCGCCGTCGCCGTCCTCGTCGCCGAAGATGCCGAGCTGGATACCGCCGCACTGCTAGCCGCCGCGCGCGCCGTGAAGACCGTGACCGAACTCGATGTCGTCGATGAAGTCTCCGTCTCAGCAGTGCGTGAGATCGCCCCAACGGCAATGACAGGCGCCACCGCCCGCCGCGTCGTCTTGATCGATACCGGCTACAAAGAGAACATCGCTCGCTGCCTCACGGACCGCGGCCTGGGCGTCACCCTGGTGCCGCATGATATCTCACTGGATGCCCTGCTGGCATTGGAGCCAGATGGCGTCCTACTCTCCAATGGCCCGGGCGATCCCGAGACCGTCACCAACCTGATTGCTTTGACCCGCCACCTGATGGCCCGCCGTCTCCCGCTCATGGGCATCTGCCTGGGACACCAGATCATCGGCTTAGCAGCAGGGGCATCGACCAGCCGCCTGCTATTCGGCCATCATGGGAGTAACCATCCCGTCATCGACCTGCGCACTGGTGAAGTGACCATCACAACGCAAAATCACAACTTCCAGGTTGATGAAGCGTCCATTCCCCCAGCGAGCGGCTTTTTTGTCAGCCACCGCAATATCTCGGACGGCACCGTCGAAGGTCTGGCGCATCGCGACCTGCCGATCTTCTCGGTGCAATATCATCCCGAAGCCGCCCCCGGGCCGCGCGATAACCGTCAACTCTTCGACCAATTTGCGGAGTTGATCCGCGGTCATCAGAGCGAGAGGCACGCAGGATCGACGGATCCCAGTTCATCGAGTGAGGAATAGCAGAGATGCCACGCGACGAAAATATCCACAAAGTCCTCATCATTGGATCAGGTCCAATTGTCATCGGCCAGGCTGCCGAGTTTGACTACGCTGGAACCCAGGCCTGCAAAGCCCTGCGCGAGGAAGGCGTCACCTCCATCCTGATCAACTCGAATCCCGCCACCATCATGACCGATGAAGGCATGGCCGATATCACCTACATTGAACCGCTAACCGTCGAAGTGATCGCGCGCATCATCGAACGCGAGCGGCCCGATGGCGTCCTGGGAACACTCGGCGGCCAGACGGGTCTGAACCTCTCGGTCGCGTTGGATCGCGCTGGGGTGCTGGAGCGCTACCACACCCGCCTCCTCGGAACGCCCGTCGCCTCAATCCAGATGGCAGAGGATCGGGATGCATTCAAAAAGCTCTTGCAACGAATCGGTGAGCCGGTGCCGCCGAGCCGAACGGTTGAGACGCTCGAGGACGCGCTGGCCTTCGGCGATGAGATCGGCCTACCACTCGTCATCCGTCCAGCCTACACCCTCGGAGGCACTGGCGGCGGCGTCGCCTGGACGCCTGATGAACTGCGCACCTACGCGCAGAGCGGACTGGAGGCCTCGCCCATCCATCAGGTGCTCGTCGAACAATACCTGCGCGGCTGGAAAGAGCTGGAATATGAAGTGATCCGCGACCACGGCGATACCTGCATCACCGTCTGCAATATGGAGAACCTCGATCCCCTCGGCATCCATACCGGGGACAGCATCGTCGTCGCGCCCAGCCAGACGCTGACCGATGGGGAATATCAGATGCTGCGGGCCGCCGCCATACGCATCATCCGCGCGCTGGGTGTCGAAGGTGGCTGCAATGTGCAGTTCGCGTTGGATCCACACTCCGAGCAGTATTACGTCATCGAAGTCAATCCGCGGGTCAGCCGCTCATCCGCGCTGGCCAGCAAAGCGACCGGCTATCCCATCGCCCGCGTCGCCACCAAAGTCGCCCTGGGCTACCGCCTGCATGAGATTCGCAATGCCGTCACCGGCCGCACCAGCGCCGCCTTTGAGCCAGCCCTGGATTATGTGGTCGTCAAGATTCCGCGCTGGCCATTCGACAAATTTCCTGGCGCCGACCGCACGCTTGGGACGCAGATGAAAGCAACGGGCGAGGTCATGGCGATCGACCGGACCTTCGAAGCCGCGCTGCTGAAAGCCATGCGCTCGTTGGAAGTCAAGCAAGGCACGCCTTCCGGGCGGCGCGACCAGCATCTGACGCGCCAGAAGACGCCGCAGCCAGCCGATCCCTTCGCGCAGTCCGCCATTCGCCGCGTCGTCGCCGCGCAGCAAGGCAAGCAGGAGGCGCCATCCCATGCCCTCGAGGTCATCGAAGCTACGGATGCGCGGCTCTGGCGACTGATGGAAGCGCTCCGCCTGGATGATTCTGACGCCAACATCGAAACGTTTCACAGTGAGACAGGAATTGACCGCTGGTTCCTCACCAAGATCCGCCGCATCATCCAGATGGAGGCGGAACTGGCCGCTGCTGGGCCCGGACAGTCCGGCGATGGCAGCACCTTGACGCGCGAGCTGCTCCGACGGGCGAAACGCATGGGATTGGCTGATGTGCGCATCGCCGAACTCACTGGGATGACCGAAGCGGCGGTTCATGCTCAGCGACTGGTCTGGGATCTGCGGCCTGTCTATAAGATGGTCGATACCTGCGCTGGCGAATTTGCTGCCCAGACGCCTTATTACTACAGTACCTATGAGTCGGAGAATGAAGCGCCCGCGCTACCACGCCCCAAGGCCGTCGTACTCGGCTCCGGCCCCATCAGAATCGGCCAGGGCATCGAGTTTGATTATAGCAGCGTGCGCTCCGCCACCGCATTGCGCGAGGCGCGCGTCGCCAGCATCATGATCAACTCCAATCCTGAGACAGTCAGCACAGATTTTGATATGTCGGACCGGTTATACTTCGAGCCCCTCGACGCCGAGAGCGTCATGTCTGTCCTGGAAAACGAAGCCATTCCACCAGAAGGCGGAGACTCCGCTGACAGTGCGGTGGCAACGGACACCACCACGCCGCCGTTCGGCGCAGCGATCAGCATGCCACCGGTCATCGTACAGTTCGGCGGCCAGACGGCGATCAATCTGGCTGGCGAATTACATACGCGCGGCGTCCAGGTTTTGGGAACCGAACCTGACAAGATCGACCTGGCAGAGGATCGCGAACGGTTCGATGCCTTGATGGAGTCGCTGAAAATTCCTCGTCCGCGCGGCGCCGCCGTCCGGACCACCACCCAGGCACTGCGCGCCGCGGACGCCATCGGCTATCCGGTAATGGTGCGGCCATCCTTTGTGCTGGGGGGGCGGGCGATGGAGATCGTACGCTCGCCGGATGCCCTGCGCCGTTATGTCGAGCGGGCACTGAGTGATTATGGCGAACATCCCCTCCTTATCGACCGCTATCTGACAGGGCGCGAAGTGGAAGTGGACGCCATCTGTGATGGCGCGGAAGTGCTCATCCCTGGTATCATGCGCCATATCGAGCGCGCTGGCGTGCACTCTGGGGATAGCTTTGCTGTCTACCCGGCACGCGGCATCGACGAGCGCGAGATGCAGACCATTGTGGAGTACACCCAACGCGTAGCGCTCGCCCTGGCCGTCAAAGGCCTGGTGAATATTCAGTATGTCGTGACGGAGCCTGATCCTGATCGTCCAGACGCTTCCAATGTATATATTCTTGAAGCGAATCCGCGCGCCTCACGCACGGTGCCTTACTTGAGCAAGATCACCGGTGTGCCGATGGTGACGATCGCAACACGGATCATGCTGGGCGAGTCGCTGCGCGATCAGGGCTATCAAGGAGGACTCTGGCCACGGCAACCGTTGGTGGCGATTAAAGCGCCCGTCTTCTCGATGAATAAGATCCTCGGCGCCGAGATGGCGCTGGGGCCAGAGATGAAATCGACCGGCGAAGTGATGGGCATCGATCATGAATATGCCTCCGCCCTCCGCAAAGCCTTCATGGCGGCGGGCATCACGCTGCCACCTTCAGGGTCGGCCCTCGTCTCGATCGCGGATCGCGACAAAGAAGAAGCCCTGCCCATCCTGCGTCGACTGGCGGATCATGGCTATTTCTTCTACGCGACACCCGGCACGGCGCGCTGGCTCAATGATCTGGGAATGGCGGCGGAAGCCGTCAACCGCATCGGCGATGGCGAATCGCGCATTCCTGAACTCATCCGCACTCGGACCGTCGCCATGGTCATCAATACCATCACGGGTGGTCGAGGCCGACTCCGCGAGGGTGTCGAGATTCAGGATGGTTTCCTGATCCGTCGGACGGCGGTCGAGGCAGGCGTTCCCTGCTTTACCTCACTGGACACGGCGCGGGCACTGGTGGAATTGCTGGACGCCCAGATGGACTTTGCCGTCGAACCAATCGGATCCTATCGCCACGGCGCACCGACCGCCATGCGCACATAGGGGTGGGGACGGCGGAAAATAGCTGCCTCCGCCGCACCATCCTTCCTCTATAATTTATGCATTTCGCACATACCGCCATCGCACCTATGGCGGTACACTTTGTATAGAGACAGTGCAGCGGGTCATCGCGCGTCATCTTCGCGCAAAGACCAGCCAGCACATCGAGCATATTGCAC
This sequence comes from Ktedonobacteria bacterium, assembly GCA_027459705.1. Lineage (GTDB taxonomy): Bacteria > Chloroflexota > Ktedonobacteria > Ktedonobacterales > JACDGC01 > DAIDHM01. The sequence goes on from DAIDHM010000083.1 coordinate 11,586, forward strand.
AACTTGCCTGGGACGCGCGAAGCGTTGCAGTGATATCAGGAGAGAGATCATGGAGATGCGGACTGCCGGGTGGTCTGGTGCGGCTCCCCTGCGCGCGGCCGAGGGAATGTTGCTTGGAACGTCGCGCTATCGCATCGAAGGCAAAGTCGCGGAACACGGAGGCCTATCGCTCTGGGAAGGGATCGACCGTGTGTATTCCCTTCCGGTCGTAATCCAGCGCATCGCGCGCATCACGACGCTGGCGGCGAGCACGGCACTGGATGGCTGGCTCCGTCTGACCAGACTGGAGCATTCCAACCTGCCACGCCACCTCGAAGCCTTTACCGAACGCACGGCGTTGTATCTGGTCATGCATCCCGGTCGCGGCCAACTCCTGCGAGATGCCCAGCGGCTGACGGGTCACCAGGTCATCGATATCGGGATTCAGATCTGCAATGCCTTAAATTATCTCGACCGCCAGGCCGAGATCCCGCAACATGTGGTGATCTCGCCATCCGCGCTGTGGTTGACCGCCGGCGGACGCGTCAAGCTCGTTGCGCCGCGCGCGCTGATCTTGCCCGCCGGGCTGATCACGCCGCACAGCTATGTTCGCGCCATCGGTCGCACCTTGCTGACCCTGCTGACCGGCCAGGCAGCGCCGGTCGATGACGCGCTCCAGGTACATGTGCATCCAGAATTGCGGACGATCCTGCGCCGAGCTACCGCGGAGCGCGCATCACGCCGCTTCGCGAATCCAGCCGATCTCCGCTTTGCCTTACTCCAGCTTGCCTGATCGGCAGCATTGCGGCGAACTGACCTGTACGCTTTTTGTGGCATTTCGCACAGAATGCCCCATGAGGGGACTTTTGTCCTCTCGTCACCACTTGCTCTGTGTGGTATCGTATGACCGTAAGGATATGTTGAGGGTGTGGTTCTTACCTCCACGTCCGCGCAGGCTTGGCTGCAAGCACCGCACCATGTACAGGTTGTTTACCTGGCGCACAGTATGCTCCACAGGGGTGACGCTGACGTCACCAGTTCAATGGAGAACGCCACCGGAATTTCCGGTGCCGCAACAAAGGAGTTCGTCCGAATATGGCAATTTCACTTGCCCGATCCAACGTAGCTGACCTTTTCGCACCTGATACCATCGCCACGTTACAAGGTGGCCGTTACCTCATCGACAGCGAGCTCTGTTCCAGCGACCATCGCACCCTCCTCTGGGGACGACAGCGCGAGATTGATCGCTGGCTGGTGATTGAACGCATTGAAGGTGTGGACGCTGAGCAAGCGGCAGCCGCTATGCAGAAAGCGCCAGTCTTGCTGGCGTTGAGCAATGACAACCTGGCGCAGTGTATCGATGTCTTCATCGAGCAGGGCAATCTCTACACTGTCATGGTCACCGGCGCGGGCGTGACGATGGCGCAGATCAACACCTTTGCTCCCCAAAAGGCCATCGAATATGGGGTGCAGATCTGTAATGGCCTGAATTACCTCCACCATCATGCCGCTGAGATTACCTGTGGGGCGGTCAGTCCAGACGCAGTCTTTCTGACAACCCACGAGCGGGTACGTCTGACGCATATGAGCGAATTGCTGGGCGTCGGTAATGTGGATTCAGCTTTTGCGCCGACGGCCTGCGACGAGACCTGCGCGGAGGTCTTCAGTGTTGGCGCGACCTTGCATCACGCGCTGACTGGTTGGCAGGGAATGTATCGCGATGGTGCTCCCGCTCTCACCACGCTGCGTCCGGAGTGTGGCACAGATTTAGAGAAGGTGATCAGCCGCGCGCTGGAGCTTGATCCCGCGCAACGCTATCAGAACAGTGTCGATCTACGTATCGCGCTGCTCCATCTCATGAAATAACGGACTCAAGGAACGATCGATGCCCAGCGATCTCGCTTCGCCACCACCCTGGTTGGCCGATCCGGCCATGAACCTCCGCATGGATGACGCAGCGCGAGCGCTGGGCGATCTGTTGTGTGATGCGCACGGTGCCGGGGAACTCGTCGCTGAACGCATCTGTAATGATACGCGCGTCTTGCAACCAGGCGATGCGTTCATCGCCCTGGCAGGCGCCCGCGATGGGCATGATTTTGTGCCCCAGGCGTTCGCTCGTGGCGCGCGCTTCGTCATCGTGTCGCGCTGGCCGCAACCCACGGATCTGCGATCAAACCAGGGCGTCCTGGTGGTCAGTGATGTTGCGGCCGCGCTCCAACGGCTCGCCCACTGGTGGCGCGCCCGCTTCACCCTGCCGGTGGTCGGCATTGGCGGTGGTGTCGGCAAGACGACCACCAAGGAGATCACCGCGGGCTTACTCGCTATGCTGCGTGGTCCAGCAACCATCCTCAAGACGCCTGCCAATTGGAATGACGTACGCGGCGTGAGCCTGGCGCTCCTCGGCCTGCGCCCCCATCACCGCGTGGCGGTGCTAGAGATGGGGATGGACCGCCCCGGCGAGGTTGCGGAGATCGCGGCGCTGGGCAGGCCGCGCTGGGGGGTCGTCACCTCGGTGGCGGCGACCCACCTGGAGTATTTCTCGGATATGGCCAGCCTGGTTGCGACGGAACGTGGCCTGGTGGAAGCCCTACCCGCCGATGGCCTGGCGATCCTCAATGCGAATGAT
>DAIDHM010000086.1 GCA_027459705.1 Ktedonobacteria bacterium
CGTTACAACTGGACCTCGATCAGTGGTTGATCCACTACAACACGGAACGCCCACATCTGGGGTACCGCAACCAGGGCAAAACACCCCTCGAATTTGTTAGCTGGGCTCTCGCAACCGCAACCATAGAAGCCTAGTAGTACACACTGGCTATGCGTTTTGCTCTCGTTTGCCCTAGAACGACCCAATCACCACGAATATGCGCGACGATTGGGTCGTTCTGAAATCCTATGGAAACAAGCTGGGATGGAGATCCTTGGCGAGTTGTTCCAGGCCATCGACGATGCGCGGGCCGGGGCGTTGTACAAGATCGGGATTGATGGCATAGACCTGGCGGTTTTGTACCGCCGCGATTGTCTGCCAGTTGGGTCGAGTGTAGACGGCGTTGGGATCTCCGCCGTACGCTGGGTCTTCAGTGAGAATGATGACCTGGGGATTGTCCTTGATGATGGCCTCTTCGCTGACGGCGGGGTATCCACCACCAGAGGTATCGTTGCCGAAGATATTCGTGCCACCGGCAATCGTGATCATTGAATCGCCAAATGATCCGCCACCAAAGGCATAGGGCGGGGGCGGTGTGTAACCCACCTCCATGTAAACCGTCACTTTGCTCGCATTGGCGACTTTCGCCTTGACGGCGTCAACCCGCTGTTGCAGGCTGGTGACGAGTGGATTGGCGACACTCTCCGTATGGGTCAGTTGGCCAACCAGCCGAATCTCGGTGAGTGAGGTCTCCAGGTCAGCGGCGGGGAGATCGACGACCGGGATATTCAGACCAATGAGCTGCTTCTCGGCGTCGGCGTCTTCACCACCGAATCCGAGCACCAGATTTGGCTTGAGGGCGACGATCGCCTCCACATTGACCTGGCCGTTGGCATCAGTAACCTTGGTTTTGGCGGCGAACGAAGCGGGATAATCCGTAAAGGCGTCCACCGCGAGGGTCTGTTGGTCGAGGCCGAGAGCGCCGAGGATTTCGCTATCCGTCGCCCCGAGCGAGACGATACGCTGCGGTGCCGTGGCAGGAATGGTGATGGGATTACCCAGGGCATCTTTGGCAATCAATGGCCCATTGGGGGTCGCGGTCGCGACGACCGTTTTACTGGTGTTGCCACCACAGGCAGTGCAGAGGAGAACACTCGCCAGCAAGAAGGTCATCAGGGGCTGGCGTAGATTCTGTCGCAAAAGAAGCACCTCCATTGCGGGGGCTAATAGCCACCCGACACGAGGCGTCACGCCGCCGCAGAACAGAGTGCGCCCGCCACCAGCCAATTCGCCGGTACGGACGCACTCTGATCGCGGAAACTGCGCGTAGCGAAACCGTGTCCCTCAGAGCGCGAAGGGGCACGGCGATCGCACATGGGGTCGGTCTCCTGGCTCCCAGGTCTCAAACGTTCACCACGTGGCCTTCCCATCGCTCGCGCGACAGTGGCTGGTGTTGTGTGGTGAGCTCCCTGGTTACAGTGGCGCGTCCGCACCGGTCTCGCACCGGTTTCCCAGGATCCGTCTGGATTTCCAGACGGATCCTTCCCCCACGGCATGACGCGGAACTCATTGATAGCACTATTGTAGGCTGGCCAGTGACAAATGTCCAGCAAGCGCTGAAAATTCGATCGATGCGCGCGATCTGGCTGCGTTTTTGAGATATACTGCGGGGGAAGTGAGGGGAGCGGGTGTATCTAGAACATCTCGAACTGGTGGATTACCGTAATTACGCGGAATTGCGGCTGGAACTGGAACCAGGTGCATATATTCTGGCGGGCGATAACGCGCAGGGCAAGTCTAATATCTGCGAGGCGATCCGTCTGTTGGCGACGATGCGCTCATTTCGCGCAGGGAGTGAACGCGAACTCATCCGCTGGGGCGCGCCGAATGGTTTCACGCGGGTCCGCGCACTGGTGCGGCAAGCGGCAGGTCCGCTGAAAATGGAGATCGTTATCAGCGCTCCACCGATGCTGGGTGAATATGATGGGGTTGGCTATCTGGATCAATTGACACCGCCGGCCGCCAGTGGCATGCATAAGAAGATTCGCGTCAACGATGCCCCACGTCGTGCGCTCGACTGTGTCGGACTGGTGACAGTGGTGCTCTTCGAGCCAACGGATCTGGACCTCGTCAGCGGGACCCCCCAGGGTCGCCGCCATTTTATGGATGTCACCCTCTGCCAGATCAGTCGTGGCTATTGTCGCGCGCTCAGCCAGTATCAGAAAATCCTGACACAGCGTGCGGCGCTCTTGCGCCGTATCCGCGATAATCTGGATGAGCCGGGTTCGCTTCACTATTGGGATGAACAGTTGGCGCAACAGGCCGTCCCCATTATCGTTGAACGGTCGAGCTTGATTACGCGCTGCCTGCCCACCGCCGATGAGTTCGCGCGCCAACTGGGTGGCAAGAGTTTGACCCTGGAGTATCAGCCAAGTTTCGCCATCCCAGTTGACCAATCCGTGCCAGCGGCGCGTTTCGCATTGATGGAGCGACTAGCGGCGTTGCGGAAGCGTGAGATCATCCAGGGAGTCAATCTGATTGGGCCACATCGCGATGATCTGGCCTTCTTTGAAGGTCCGGTGAACCTAGGGATCTTTGGATCGCGGGGGCAACAGCGCACGGCGGCCCTTGCATTGAAGATAGCGGAATTGGCCGCGATAGAAACAGAGACCGGCGATCAGCCGATCCTGGTCCTGGATGATGTGCTGAGTGAGCTGGATCCCACCCGGCAAGCCGCCCTGACGCACCGCATCAGGACGGTGAGCCAGGTCTTCCTCACGAGCGCAGATCCGGAAACAATGCCGCCGGACTTTCATATGTGGGCGACCAGACTGCAGGTTCGGCGGGGCACGATTCAACCAATCTAGGTTGCTCTTGGTCAAGAATGTGCTATGCTTGTGACGAGATGTCCTCCCGGCCGCGCGCGGCAATCTGCCAACCGCTCTACTAAGTGAGATCGCATAACTATGGGATGGCCAAACAACCAGGGTGGACCCGATCCTCCCACGCAACCAATTCCTTCTGAACAGCTATATAGCGCCCCACTCGTCTCGCCATTTACCGCCCCACTGCCACCGGTTCCCAGACAATCATCACCACGCCGCCGTCCGCGCTGGTTCCTCTGGGGTTTCATGACGACGTTGGCGCTCTTGCTGATTTTGGTGGGGGTCACGATTCACCGCCTCAATGATTTTGGGATGGCGATCTCGCCTCAAGCACCCTTTTCATCCGCCATGAATCAGGATAGTCGCACCTCGGTATTGCTGGTAGGCTATGGTGGGCCGGGTCATGATGGTCCCTATCTGACTGATACGATGCTCGTGGTGAGCCGTAATCCCACCACTGGATCCACCGCGCTGATCTCCGTTCCGCGTGATCTCTGGGTGCAGGTCCCTCCAAACTCCGGACACTATGCCAAGATCAACTCCGCCTTTGCCTATGGAGTCAACGCGAGCGGATTTGCCGAGGGGGGACAACTCGCGACGCAGAAAGTCACGACTGTCCTGGGGATTGCGGTCCCCTACTGGATCAGTCTCGATTTTGGAGGATTCGCGTCGTTGGTGAACAGTGTCGGTGGGGTCGATATCAATGTGCCGCAGACGTACCAGGCTTCAACCTCGCCGACCTATAGCCCGTCGGTCACATTCCAACAGGGGATGCAGCATATGGATGGTGCGACTGCCCTCCTCTTCGCGCGCGCGCGCTATAACCAGCCAGCCTCAGCGGCGGGCGATTTCGCGCGGGCCTATCGTCAACAACTGCTCTTGAAGGCCATTATCCATCGCCTAAAATCGCCGCCAGGCTGGCTCGACATACCGGCGGTGTTAAATGCCCTGCAACCGGCGATACACACGAATCTCTCGCTACGTGATGCGATCAGTTTTTTGAGCGCGGCAGATTTTACCAATGGTGTGCGCGTCCCACTGACAGACCAGACAGTGCTGGTTGATGCGGTCTCTTCAGATGGGCAGGACATTTTGTTGCCTGCTGGGGGAGACTGGAATGTCATCATTCAGTATGTGCAAGACCATCTCAACGGCTGAAACGCCCCCGGTGCCATAAACACATTATCGGGGCAAGTGGCGAGCACAATGTTCGCCGCTTGCCCCGATAATGAGAGAACATAGCTGGGTGTCGTCTAGTGTTCAGGGGAAAACACCGACGAACTGAATGGTTGCAGCACTCCGCCAGGCGGCGCCACAACAGGGACGCACTCCACAAGCTGCACTACGCAGGACGCACTCCACAAGCCGCACTACGCAGGACGCACTCCACAGCCGCACTACGCAGGACGCACTCCACAAGCCGCACTACGC
>DAIDHM010000124.1 GCA_027459705.1 Ktedonobacteria bacterium
GTACCAGTCCTTCGAGACACTTCGATCCGTTGAGGATACTGAAAGGAATATCTTCCGACCAGTCTACAGCGCTATCATAGCCCCTTCGAGACACTTCGATCCGTTGAGGATACTGAAAGGCATTGGACCACCTGGAGTCCAGGAACGCTCATGCTGCCTTCGAGACACTTCGATCCGTTGAGGATACTGAAAGGCTGCCTGTGCGCACCATCTCTGGCATGCCGCGCTCCTTCGAGACACTTCGATCCGTTGAGGATACTGAAAGATATACTGTTTACATTCCGCCGGAATTGTCGTATACCCTTCGAGACACTTCGATCCGTTGAGGATACTGAAAGACATATTGCGTGGCATACCAGTTGGAGGGCGCTCCGCCTTCGAGACACTTCGATCCGTTGAGGATACTGAAAGTGCGGCATGCCAGAGCAGCAAAAATTTGACGAACCGCCAATCCCGATCTATGATGCAAGCATTCCCTTGTCCGTGTCATATGAAGGTGCGCCATGATCGCCTTGTATCTCGGTATCCACTCACATCGAATCTACCTCTGGGGTTCTGTGCCCGGAACTGGCAAACAGCGCAACATCGCCCGCAGTCCCCTTACCTCAGATATTCGCCCATTACCTGGCGCGGCCTCCAAACCGGCGATCATGGCGGTGGTGGAACAAATGATTCCCGCTTTTGACCCACGGTCGCTCAAAGGGCGACGGGTCGCCATCTGGCTCCCCACGGCGGCAGAACAGCCCATCCTGCCCATGGTCCCGGTCGATCCGCGCGCGGAAGTGACCTTGCGGCCATGGAGCGTCATGGCCATCGATCTGCCCCCGTCATATTTCGGCAGCCTGTTGCAAGGCCTCCTCCTGGAACCCTCGCCGGATATCACCCTGGGCACGGAATTCCAGACCTTGATGCTGGCGTGGAACCTCATGATCCACATGACGATGCGTGCCGCGATCGTCCCCACCGTACGGCCAGCTACCTCCACCACCTGGGATGCCACCTGGGCGCCATTACTCAGTCCGTTGGACGAGCAGATAGTGGGGATTCTCGCCAACCGCCTCGCGCCAGTCACCCACGCACTTGCCGACATCGGCGCGCCCATGCCGCAGCGCACTGCCCGTCAAACCCTCCTCGATTTCCTCTCCTTGCTGATTGCCGACTTCTCGGGGTCAGTCACATTTCAATTACAAGAGACGTCCCCACAGTACTTCGAGCACATATTCTTTGGTGGTTACTCTGGCAATCGCACCTTCAACATCCATGACCGCTGGATTCAGGCCTTCACCTCCCCTTCGCGACGCATGCGCGGCACGCCAGAGGAGATGCACGCGTTCACGACCCAGATCACCGACTGGCATACCCAACTGCGCTATGCCCGGAGCGAAGCCTTCCGGCTCTGCGTGCGCCTGGAAGAACCCGACATGGATGTACCTGATACGCCGGATAGTCTGGGACCCGCAGGAGATCTGGCGCTGGATGTCGCCGTGGCCGCGCCAGACGAGCAGCACCACGCTGGCGGAGGATCGATTGCCGATCCTCCGCCCTCCGCCGTTATACTCCCTGCCCATACCCCTGTGGTAACCACCGCCGCCGTGGAAGAATCCGCCTGGCGCGTGCGCTTCGCGCTGCAGTCCATCAGTGACCCGAGCCTCCTGCTGCCCGCCACGGATCTGGAACGCGACGATCTCTCACCGCTACTCACGGAGGGCGAATCGATCCATCGGCTACGTCTGACTTTCCGCCAGGCGATCGATCAGGTCGCCGAGCATTGGCCGCTGTTGCGCGATCGACTTGGCGATGACACGGGACCACTGGCACCGAACCTACCGGCCCCCGCGACCATCACGCTCTCCTTGCTGGAGGCCTTCCAATTTCTCACCACCACCGCGGGCGAGCTGGAACAGCACCACATCGGCGTGCAGTTGCCGGCCTGGTGGGTGCGTGGCTCCGGCAAGCGTGTCGGCGTCCGCGCCAGGGTGACGAGCGCGCAACAAGGCCCCGGCATGCTCGGCGAAGAGGCCTTACTCCACTTCGACTGGCAGATCGCCCTGGGTGGCGTACCGATCTCGCCGCGCGAACTGCAAGAACTGGCGGAGGCGAAAGCCCCGCTGATCTGTGTGCGCGGCAAGTGGATGCACGTCAGCGCCGAGGAGATCCAGGCGGCGATCCAATTCTGGAAGAAACGTGGCCAGCGGCGCGACGCCACATTGAGCGAGGTGGCCCGGCTCACACTGGATCACCAGGCGGAAGTCAACGGGCTACGCGTCGAAGGGATGGATCTGGAGGGTTGGGTTGGCACGCTGCTGAATCGGCTGCGGTCGGGCAACAGCACCCTGGAGGAGTTGCCACCGCCAGCGGGTCTGCGCGCCACCCTGCGCCCTTACCAGATTCGCGGATTCAGCTGGATGCAGTGGATCACCCAGTGGGGCATGGGCGCCTGCCTGGCCGATGATATGGGGCTGGGGAAGACCTTGCAGACGTTGGCGCTGATTCAGCGCGACCGCGACGCCAGCCATGGCCGCCCCGTCTTGATCGTCTGTCCGACCTCGGTGATCGGCAATTGGCTCCGCGAAGCCGAACGCTTCACCCCGGACCTCTCCATCATGATCCATCATGGCGGCGTGCGGCGCAAAGACGAACGCTTCGCCGAAGCAGCGCGGCAGCACGCCATCGTCGTCACCAGCTACGCGCTCCTGCACCGCGACCTCGCGCAACTGAACGATGTGGCGTGGCGCGGCATCATCCTCGACGAGGCCCAGAACATCAAGAACCCTGAGACCAAACAAACGCAGGCGGCCCTCGCCCTGCGTGGCGATTATCGCATCGCCCTGACAGGCACCCCGGTTGAAAATTCCGTCACCGATCTCTGGTCGCTCATGGAGTTCCTCAACCCGGGCTTGCTGGGTACCAATGCGGAATTCAAGCGAACATTCTTCACGCCCATCCAGATTGAGCGCGACCAGGAGGCGTTGGCACGTTTGCGCCAATTGACCGGACCGTTCATCTTGCGCCGCATGAAGACCGATCCAAAGGTCATCGCCGACCTGCCCGAGAAGCTGGAGATGCCCGTCTATTGCAGCCTCACCAAAGAACAGGCCGCGCTCTATAGTGCCGTCTTGCGCAAGATGGAGCAGGATCTGGCGGAAGCGGAGGGCATCCAGCGTCGGGGCATTATTCTGGCGACGCTCACCCGACTGAAGCAGGTCTGCAATCACCCCGCCCATTTCCTCAGTGATCACTCCAAACTGAGCGGTCGATCGGGCAAGTTGGCGCGGCTGGATGAGATGTTGGAGGAAGTGCTGGCCGAAGGGGATCGCGCCTTGATCTTCACGCAGTTCGCCGAGATGGGTGAGCTCTTGCGGCAACACCTCAGCGCGACCTGCAAACGCGACATTCCCTTCCTGCACGGCAGCCTCTCCAAGCCGCAACGCGATCGGCAGATCGCGGCATTTCAGGACGACGAGGATGGTCCGCCCATCTTCATTCTCTCCTTGAAAGCCGGCGGACTGGGCTTGAACCTCACTCGCGCGAACCATGTCTTCCATTTCGATCGCTGGTGGAATCCCGCTGTCGAAAATCAGGCGACGGATCGCGCCTTCCGCATCGGCCAGACGCGCGCCGTCCAGGTCCATAAGTTCATCTGCCTGGGGACGTTGGAGGAACGCATCAACCAGATGATCGAGCAAAAAGTGGATATCGCGACCAATGTCGTCGGCACTGGCGAAGGTTGGTTGACGGAACTCTCCACCGAGCAGTTGCGCGATATCTTCGCCTTGCGCCCTGAGGCCGTGGCGGTGTGAGCACGAGAGAGGCGAGCGAATGGGATATTACTATGGGCACAGCAATAAACGCACGCGCGGCGGCCTGGTCGCGGTCTCCAAACGCGGGTCGTTCGGGGTCGGCGCGCTGGCCCGGCGCTGGGTGGATACAACGCTGTGCGGCCTCGACGAGCATGTGCAGAAGCGCTCCGCCTCGCTGGCGCGCGGTGGCTACGTGCTCGGGTTGCAGGTGATTGCGGGTAAGATCGTTGGCCAGACGCTGAATGATTATAGCTATTCCGTCAACCAGACCACCATTACGCTGCCAGCCTATGACCAGGAGCAGTGGCGCGACTTCGCCGCCTATGTGCGCGGACAGCCACCCATAGCGCGCCAGATGCTCATGGGCCAGATCCCCCCCGTCGTCGAAGCATGGGCAACCGCCGCCCGGATGCCCCTCTTGCCATCGGCGCCAGGTGAGATCACCACCGACTGTGGATGCTACTATAGCTATAATTCCATCTGTCAGCACGTCGGAGCGCTCTTGCTGCATTTTGGCGAAGCGTTGGATGTGGACCCCTTTCACCTGTTGCTGTTGCGGGGCGCGGACCGCGCGGATTTTTATGGGGTGATCGCGAGGGATCAGGTCCCACAACCGCAGACCTCGCCGCTCCCGACTGACCCCGTGGCCTATTGGAACCTCAATCCACCACCACACCTGGCCGCCGAAAACGCCATCCTCGCGGAGTATTTGCGTACCCCATTGCTCGTCCACGCGTCGGACTATGCCGTGCCCATCCCATTCTGGAGCGGGAACTACGAGCAACATCTTCTCAGTCAGATGGCAGGGTCGATCGGTGAGATCGCGCGCGCAACCTTCCAGGATGACCACACGCCGCCATCCCCGGAGGACGAGGAGGTCGGCTCGCATGCGGATGGATGGGAAGATGAGGAGACGCCCCCGCCCTCGGGCTCACGCTCCTTCTTGCTAGAGTAGCGGCACGGCTGTGCTACGATCGCTGATGGAGGATGTTTTTATGACACTCACCCCAATGGCAATCCTGCACAACGCCCGCGCCGCCGGCAATGCGCCGCCACCCGGCCCATTCGTCATGCGCCAATCCTGGGAGGACTTGCTCTTCGCGCATTGGCCATTGCCCGCCGCCGCGATCGCCGAACGGCTTCCGCGTGGTCTGGAGGTCGATACCTTTGCCGGACAGGCGTGGCTGGGGGTCGTCCCGTTCATGATGCGTGGTGTCCACCCGCGCGGCCTGCCAATGGCCCCCGATCTGCCACCGGGCGGCGGCCTCTCGCGATTCCCGGAACTCAATGTGCGGACCTACGTGACGGCCAACGGGCTACCGGGTGTCTATTTTTTCAGCCTGGACGCGGGCAATGCACTGGCCGTCCGCATCGCGCGCACGCTCTTCCACCTGCCCTACTACGACGCGCGTTTCACCATCCGTCACGAGACCGCGCGTGGCGACGTGCCAGAGGATCGGTGGCATTACCACGCGCAACGCACGCATCGCGGAGCGCCAGCCGCCGCCTTCGATGGAGTGTATGGCCCCACCGGCCCGATCTTTCAGGCGCTCCCTGGCAGTCTGGAATATTTCCTGGTGGAACGTTACCGCCTCTACACCACCGATGGCCATGGCCAACTGCTGCGCGGCGAGATCCGCCATGCGCCCTGGCCGCTCCAGCCCGCCAGTGCCACGATCACCGTCGAGACGCTTGCGCGCGCCGCTGGTTTCGCCCTCACGCCCGATCCGCCCCACCTGCTCTTCGCGCGCCGCGTGGATGTGCTGGTCTGGTGGATGCGCGCGGTGCGCCAAACCGGATAACGCGGTGCGCGTCAACGCAACACTTGCCCATCCCCCGAACGGCTATGGTATGATGCCGGTCATACAGCGCACAAAGAAAGGAACATGCACCCCATGTCCGCACCCGCTCTGCCGCGTTGGGATATGACCGTCGTCTATCCTGGCCTGGATTCGCCTGAATTTGCCGCCGATTTCGATGCCATCGTGGCGCGTATCGCCACATTGCGCGAACTCTTCGATGCCGAGGGCATCGCCGCGCAATCCGCTGGTGGCGCCGGACCTG
>DAIDHM010000129.1 GCA_027459705.1 Ktedonobacteria bacterium
ACCACGCCCAGACGGCGTCGGTCAGGGTATCGTCGGGATGGCGATACGCTGGATGGGTCACCAACCCAGCGGGCTTCTCCACCACCAACACATGCTCGTCCCACCACACCACACCAAAGCTGCGTGCCAGCGTCATTGGCCCCACTCCCACGCGACAAATCACTGGCTACAGTGTAGCCCAGATTGCCGGTCAGGCGCAATGTGCGTGAGCAGGCGATCATGTTATAACAATAATCTAGCAACCTCATCATATTAAAATTTTCTCATGATTCTCTGAGACGGCGTTGAGAGTGATTCTCTGCGTGCTGTGACTGGTTCGTGAAGATTCTCCCATATCCTTGCGGTAGTTCATTATCACGAACCTGGACAGACCACGAATATTGACCGGGATGTGATTCTGGTCTCCTGTCAGTCTTGGTTCTCATTGTAAGGGGAGGTCACTCAGTGGCATACACGTTCAACGTTGACCGAGGCGCGTGTATCAACTGCGGTATCTGCATGGACCTCTGTCCTGTCCGCTGTTTGGATATGACACGCCCCACCGAAGCTGGACAATTAGCGGAAGCCAATGATCGGAAGAGTCCGATTCCAGGCGTCTTTGCTCAGCGCGAGTGGATGATGTTGGTGCCGGTGCAAACCGACCCCTGTATTGGCTGTCAGGTCTGCGTGCAGGAATGTCCAACGCATGCCATCGCCATCACGAGCGCCAAGGTTGCGGAACCATTGGCCAAACGCGGCCCCATCACCGCGCCGCCCAAAGGGGATGGCTGGCAACCGCTCAACGCTTATACGCGAGCCGTGGCAGAAGAACCCGGAGAATCGCCCTGGGGCGAGCAGCATGCCTGGCATGTTGCTGGTCGCACGGAAGACTGGCAGAGCTGGCGCACCTGGCTCGGCGAGCGGACCGAGAATCTCCGCGCTCCTTGCCAGACGGCCTGCCCAGTTGGCACCAACGCTGGCCTTTACGTCAGTCTGATTGCCGAAGGCCGCTATGACGAGGCGCTACACGTCGCCTCCGAACCCAATCCGTTCCCGGTCATTTGCGGACGCGTCTGCACGGCGCCGTGTGAGGATGCCTGCCGTCGTGGGGAATTCGACGAGCCGATCGCCATTCGCGATCTCAAACGCTTCGCCACCGACCACGGCACCTATAAGCGCACCATACCGCCTCCCGACAAGCGCTATGCCGAACGTGTCGGCATCGTCGGGGCAGGTCCAACCGGACTGAGTGCGGCGTACTATCTGGCACGCCGCGGCTATCAGGTGACCGTCTTCGATGCGATGCCCGTCGCGGGTGGCATGATGTCCATCGGTATCCCCGAATATCGGTTGCCGCGCCAGGAATTACAACGCGATATTCAAGCGATGCAAGATATTGGTGTTGAGATCAAGTTAAATACGGCAATTGGCCGTGACATCACCCTGGATGAATTGCAGCGCCAGTTCAATGCGGTGCTGTTGGCCGTTGGCGCGCAGCGCAGCCAGAAGATGGGCATTCCAGGTGAAGATAGCCTGAAGGGCGTCCACCCTGCCACCGGCTTCCTGAAAGACTACAACCTCGATCCTGCGACCAAGATCACTGGCGTCGTCGCAGTCGTCGGTGGTGGCAGCACAGCGATGGATGCCGCGCGCTCCGCGCTCCGCGCGGGAGCCAGTGCCGTTCATATTCTGTATCGCCGCACCCGCCAGGAGATGCCTGCACAGGCCGAAGAGGTGCGCGCCGCGCTCGAAGAAGGCATCACCCTCCACGAGTTGACCGCACCGGTCAGCCTGGAAGGTCAGGATGGCAATGTAAAGACCGTCACCTGTCAGCGCATGCAGCTGGGCGAGCCAGATGCCAAAGGCCGCCGCCGTCCAGTCCCCATCAAGGGTTCAGAATACGCCATGCCTATCGACCATATCCTCGTCGCTATCGGCGAAGCGCCAGATCCGTCATTCCTGCCACAAGGCACAAGTGTGGAAGTCGCTGCCTGGGGCGGACTGCTCGTCAATCAGGAAACACTGGCGACAGGCGCGCAGGGGGTCTTCGCTGCCGGCGACGTCACCTATGGCCCGAAGTCAATCATCGCCGCCGCCGCGCATGGTAAGCAAGCAGCAAAGAGCATTCATGCCTATCTGCGCAAACTTTCGCCGAAAACCATCAAAGATCTCCCTGATGAATTCGAGACCCTGACCACTCTCCCGCCCAACGGCACGATCACCCTGGACCTGCGGCCGACCCCGCGCGCCGAGATGCCCCTCCGGACTGATCTCGCGGGTCGCACCCGGTCGGTTGAATTTGCCCTGGGATTGACGGAAGCACAGGCTCGGCGTGAGGCCGCCCGCTGTTTGCGATGTGACGCGGCATACCTCTGCCCAGCGGTGAAGCAGGCACCTGCCGCCACGTTGGCGACAGCGAAATCACACTGAAGAAGTGCCAGCATCGGCACGAAGGAGTCATTTCGTGAATATCAATGATCTCACCAACGCGATCGTCGGGGGCATCAACTCCGGCGGCGAGCAATTCCTCGAAGGTACTCTGGCAGCCGCTCTACCGATCATCTGGATCTTGTTGATCGGTCTCCATCTGAGCCGTCCGTACATCCTCGACATGATCGATCGCTTCACACTGCGGCTCGGCGCCGATCTGCTCTGGTTGATCTACATCGCGCTCCGCGATTTCCTGGTCGTTTCCGGCGTCGTCATGAGTTTCATGTTCTTTTTCCCCGATGTTGTCATCACCGATTCGCTTCCGCTGACCGGTGGACTCGCCGCGGTCTCTCTCTTTGGCGTGCTGCTCGTGAAACTTACGATGGACGCGGACCACGACGCGCGAGCCTTCAACCTCATCTCCATCCTCTTGGGTCTTGGTGCGGCGTTCTATTTCATCCCTTACCTCTTCGGCGTCCAAGCAAATAACGTGGCTGCGGGCAATGCGGGGACGATTAGCAACTTCCTCGTGACGAATACCAACCAGGTCTGGGCTGTTGGCATGTCGTACCTCTCCGTCATCCTGCTTGCTATCATGGGCGCCTATGCCACCTACTATGTCCTCAAGACGGGTGGCCGCGCCGAAGTGGAAGCTCCTCCTACGTCAACCACCGCGCCATCGGCGGCGGAATAATTCGCGACCTGTTACAGGACATAAAGGAGTAACACCTATGTTTCCCTTCCTGACTCTCCTCGATACGACTCCGGCGCCGGCCCTTGGCCCATCTGATGTGCAGACAGCCATTACCCAGGCACTCTTCCAGGGCGGCTCACAATGGCTCGTCGCGACCCTGGTAG
>DAIDHM010000130.1 GCA_027459705.1 Ktedonobacteria bacterium
AGATCTTTCATCTTGGTCTCAGCGATGGAGCGAAGCTGTGCGCGAGTGATCGATCCCACCTTGGATTTATTGGGCTTGTCGCTCCCTTTGGGGACATTGGCCTCTTTGCGCAACAGGTCGGCCGCGGGAGGAGTCTTGGTGACGAATGTGAACGAGCGATCTTCAAAGATCGTGATTTCTACGGGAACGACTGACCCCACCTGTCCCTCTGTCCGGGCATTATATTCTTTGCAGAACATTGGCAGGTTGATGCCGTGGGGGCCGAGCGCCGTCCCGATCGGCGGGGCGGGTGTCGCTTTGCCGGCCTGAATCTGTAACTTGACTACGGCCTTGACGCGCTTTGCCATGGCTGGCGTACTCCTTCGAGGTCATACGGGCGGCTGGCGCCCTCCCTCGGCCTCATTTCGATTTCACTACAAACACAACTGTGGTAGGCTGGGGCACGTCACAGGTTGTCTGGTGTGCCGCCGACCCGTTCCTGGGCCTGCTTGCGCAGTATCAAGACAGCCTGACGCATAGTGTGGAGAACGCCCCGGCACTGTGATTTACATCTTCTCGATCTGCAGGTAGTCCAGATCCACTGGCGTCTCGCGATTGAAGAACGAAACCAGGACCGTGACTTTCCCGCGATCGGGGTACACTTCGCTGATCTGGCCGACAAAATCGGCGAACGGCCCGTCGATGATACGCACCGTCTGGCCGCGGATAAACTTAGGCAGCACGACCGGCGCTTTACCTTCTTCGGTCTTGACGATATCGCGCAAGATCCGTCCGATCTCGTTTTCGGGTATCGGAATCGGCTCAGTGCCGCCAATGAAGCCTGAGACACCCGGCGTGTTTTTGACGCAATACCAGGAATCTTCGTCCATAATCATATCGACGTAGATATAGCTGGGAAAGACTTTGCGCTTCACCGTCCGGCGCTCACCGTTCTTGACCTCGACCACTTCTTCGATTGGTATGAGAATCTGAAAGATGCGATCTTGAAGATGTTGCGTCGCGATCCGGGCTTCGAGCTGCTTCTTGACCTTATTCTCATACCCGGAGTATGTCTGAACTGCATACCAGCGGCGCGCGGCAACCGTCTTCACGCGTCCTGTCGTGCGTGGATTGACCGCCGACGCCTCGTGTTCTGGCGAGGGCACGTTCTGTTGCGCGGTATCCTGTTGCGATGCCATCAGCGAAAGCCTCTCTCCCTCGCGCCCAACCGGGCACTATTTTGTAATGAACTTCGTGGTGAACGCACTGAGCAGAGAGACGAGCCCGAGATCAATCAGGCCGAAGACAATCGCGAAGGCAACAGTAAACGCGATCACCAACATCGTTAAGTTGATCGCTTCCTGACGGCTCGGCCAGGTCACTTTCGATAACTCAATGAGTGATTCGCGGAAACCTTTGGGCAGCCAATGGGGGAGAGCATCATACCAGTGGGTAACGGTCACCGTCGCGGCGCCGCCAACTGATCGTTGACGCACAGACGCGACTGCCCGATCCGATATTTCGGATTCGGGTTCCTCATCGAGATCCTGATCCCTTTCATCCTCCGCCATATCCTGATCGAGAATGGCGTCGTCCTGTTCCGGTGCTTGGTCATCAGCGGGGGTGCCGCCTTTGACCCGGTGTGGGACTCGACTTGCCATGATCGCTACCCCCCTTTCTCTCCTACTTCGTTTCGCGATGTTCCCGATGGCCATGACATCGCGGGCAGTACTTACGCAGCGCCATGCGCTCGGGATCGTTCTTGCGGTTTTTCATCGTCCAGTAATTGCGTTCCTTGCATTCCGTGCAAGCGAGCGCGACCAGGATACGATTTTCTTTACTTTTCGATGCCATGTGAAAAAATCCTCCAGGAAAAGACCTTCAGTGCGCATTGTACCGTATCCGTGTCCGAATGTCCACACAATGAGAACACTGGTCAGCGGATCCGATCCATGGGGGGCGGTTAGCGGGGCATAGGGCGAGGGGAATCGCGGCATACACCGCGATTCCCCCCTTTCAGCAGCGTCTTTAGCTTATTCGGCGATCTTGACGACGACGCCCGCGCCGACCGTGCGGCCACCTTCGCGGATCGCGAAGCGGCTGCCCTCTTCAAGGGCGACCGGTGTGATCAGCTCGACGTTCATGGTGATGTTATCACCCGGCATGACCATCTCGACGCCATCTGGCAACTTGATGGCCCCCGTCACGTCCGTGGTCCGGATGTAGAACTGTGGGCGATAGCCATTGACGAATGGCGTGTGGCGGCCGCCCTCTTCTTTAGAGAGGACATAGACCTCCGCCGAGAACTTCGTGTGTGGCTTGATGCTGCCTGGCTTGGCAAGCACCTGGCCACGCTCCACATCCGTGCGCTCAATACCGCGCAGGAGACAACCGACGTTATCGCCAGCTTCGCCCTGGTCCAGCGTCTTCTGGAACATTTCGACGCCGGTGCAGATGCTCTTGCGGGTGGCGGTGTTAAAGCCGACGATCTCGACTTCTTCGCCGACTTTGACGATACCGCGCTCGATGCGGCCGGTGACGACGGTGCCGCGGCCCTTGATGCCGAAGACGTCTTCGATCGGCATCAGGAACGGCTTATCTTTCGGTCGGGGAGGCGTGGGAATGTAGTCATCGACTGCATCCATCAGATCCCAGATCGGCTTGGCGGCCGGGTCATCGGGGCTCAAGTCGCCGGTGCTCTCCAGCGCTTTGAGGGCAGATCCGCGGATAATCGGCACGTCATCGCCGGGGAAGCGATTCTTCGTCAGCAGCTCGCGAACCTCCAGCTCGACGAGTTCCAGCAACTCCTCGTCTTCCATCATATCGACTTTGTTCAGGAAGACGACCATCGCCGGCACTTCCACCTGACGGGCAAGCAGGATGTGCTCGCGGGTCTGGGGCATGGGGCCGTCGGGCGCGGAAACCACCAGGATCGCGCCATCCATCTGTGCCGCGCCGGTGATCATGTTCTTGATGTAGTCCGCATGACCCGGGCAGTCGACGTGGGCGTAGTGACGCTTCTTCGTCTCATATTCCACGTGCGCGATGGAGATGGTGATGCCGCGCTCCTTCTCTTCGGGCGCCTTATCGATCTGGTCAAATGCTTTATACTGGGCCATCTTCGCTTTCGCCAACACCTTGGTGATGGCGGCGGTCAACGTCGTCTTACCATGGTCGATATGGCCAATGGTACCGACGTTGACATGCGGCTTGTTGCGCTCGAATTTCTGCTTCGCCATGGGTAGTCCGATTCCTCCTCGAAGATCGGCTGCCGACGCCGTGGTGTGGCGTCGCAAGGTGGAGACGAGTCATTTCCCGTCTCCTACACACAAAACGTCCCACCGGGCGATAACCGTTTCCGACGATCATCGCACGGAGGGACCCACTGGAGCCCGCGACGGGAATCGAACCCGTGACCCCAACCTTACCAAGATTGTGCGCTACCGCTGCGCTACGCGGGCACTCCAGGCACAAACGCGTTCAGATTGGCCGGTGCATGATGCGTGGGGCCGCACGAAAGCTCCACGGCGCCTGCCTGAATGCGTCTGGGTGGGCAGAGCAGGATTCGAACCTGCGAAGGCGTAAGCCAACTGATTTACAGTCAGTCCCCGTTGGCCGCTTGGGTATCTGCCCGGGTACCGCCATTGCCGTGATTGGCGAGGCGGCGCCTTCAGTATGGCAGATCTTTAGTGGTTTGTCAAGATCCTGCAGGCGGCCTTCGCCTCTTCCTCGGCATGGCAGTGTGGCGCTTGTCGATTCACGCCATGCCGAGGTTTGCGCTGACTCGCGATCCGTTCTGTCGCGGGCGTGGGCCTCCAACCTGAGGATCTGGCCACTCTCTCGCGATGGAGGGCCACGCCAAGCAAGTCGAATATACGGCGATACGCAGTGGGAGTGGGCTATCTACCTCTGGTAGCGTTTTTGCTCGTTCGGATACTATGCTCATCATCGTCCGGCGAGGTTGGCAGTGATGACGGCTATTTCGACGGTGACTGCGGCAGTGCGACGGTCACGTTCGTGAAAATTGCCGCGTCGCCGATCGCGATGACCGCACTTTGCCCATTCGGCAGTGAGGTATCGGTGACCTGGGCGACTCTGGTTCCGTTGATGAAGAGCTGATACACATTCCCCATGGCCAGAATGCGCAGCGTGTTCGCCGCCGTCCCGGTTTTGATGACAGCATTCTTGGTTGGGACAATCAAAATAGATCGCTTGCCATTGACGACCTTTTCAAAGGTCCAGGCGCCTGTGTTATTGACCAGGAAGGCGTAGCCATCGCCGGTTGTACTGTGATGCACCAGAATGCCATAAACCGTGGCATTGGTCGTTCCCGCTTGTGCGGTGACGCTATAATCAATATTCGTCATTCCAGCCAGGGGAACATTGCAGATCAGGTTGGATTGCACATGATAGCCATCGGTGGCGAAGCCGCACGCGGTCGGTGAGTTGAGCCATCCGCCCGTAGGCACTGTCATCGCACTCTGGTAGATGATGGTTT
Organism: Ktedonobacteria bacterium; assembly: GCA_027459705.1. Lineage (GTDB taxonomy): Bacteria > Chloroflexota > Ktedonobacteria > Ktedonobacterales > JACDGC01 > DAIDHM01. Next base: position 4,478 of record DAIDHM010000130.1, read on the forward strand.
CTGGCACGGCGGTGGGTTTGGCGGCGTTTACGCGCGCGGATCCACCCATGGGACGATGTATCAGCAGGGCGGTGACGATCGCGCCGATAATCACCAGCATTGCTACGCCGAATACCACGAACGCGCGCCAATCATTGCGCTCTGAAGGTGGTGAGGAAGCGTCAGCCTCGGCTTCGTTTTCCTCCGTGACTTCCAGTTCATCCATCTCCGCGACATCCGAGGGCGTAGCTTCGATTTCATCCGCATCCCCATAATTCGTCTGCGTGCTCTCCGCCTCAACGGTCCGCGCATTGGGGATCATGTCTGCATCGGCGGTTGGCACGGTGTCGCGCGCGCGCGATGGCTCGGCGATAGTCGATACTCGGGCGTTTGTCGTGGGATCCTCAGCGGCGCCGGGCATCACCGCTAACTCGACGGCTGATCTGGTGACAGTGGCGGAAGATCCATTCCCCGTCGTGCCACCAAGTTCAGCGTGGGCGGCGACCGGGGCGAGTTCCAGCATCAACGCTGGGGAGAAGACATTGACCGATGTCATGTCATTGTCCAGGGGCAGATTGCAGTGTGGGCAAAACATGGCCGCTGGATGAGTCAGCTCGTGTTCACAATGTGGGCAGTACATAGTGGCATACTCCAATTGAGAGAGATGGGGGGATTGGGATTGGTGGACATTGTCCGGGGGAGGGAACACTTGTAGTATACCTTACGCAAGAGGCCAGCGCAGGATCGGTAGCCCGAACGGATATTGCGGCCTACCGTTGCCGCAATCGGTGACGCAGTTGATCACGAGTCATTCCCAGCAACCGCGCCGCGCGGGACTGATTGCCTTCCGCCCGCTCCAACGCTTGGGTGATGCAGACCTCCTCGAGGCGATGGATGAGGTCAGGCAGATCCGCGCCTTCGGCGGGCAATTGGAAGGCCGCGATGCGCTCACTGAGGGATGGGCCAGCGGCAGGATGAGCAGGCTTTGGTCGTGTGATCTGGGCTGGTAGATGGTCAGGGGCGATTGGCGCGCCCCGGCTCACGATCAGGGCGCTTTCCAGGACATTGTGCAATTCGCGGATATTGCCAGGCCAGGGATAATCCGCCAATGCCGCCAGGGTCTCTGGCACGTACCCCGGTGGCTGTGCCATATTATGCTGTCGTGCCAGCGCGCGCAGTGTGAGATCCATGAGGGCAGGCAAATCGTCCAGCCGTTCGCGTAGCGGCGGCAGGGTGATCACGAAGACATTGATGCGGAAGAGCAGATCCTCGCGGAACGTACCCATACGCACCGCGGCCGACAGATCGCGCAGGGTGGCGGCCACCACGCGGACATCAGCCACTCCGATCTGTTCGCTGCCCAGGCGTCGATATTGACGCGTCTCCAGGAAGCGCAGGAGAGTACGCTGGATGCTCAGCGGCAATTCACCAATCTCATCCAGGAAGAGTGTCCCTAAGTGCGCTTGCTCTACCAGGCCGCGTCGAGCCCGTGCGTCGGTATACCCACCGCGTTCCGCGCCAAAGAGTTCGGATTCCGCCAGATTTGTGGGGAGCGCCCCGCAGTTCACTGCCAGGAAACGACGCTCACGGCGGCGGCTGAGGTGGTGAATCGCGCGGGCTGCTAATTCTTTCCCAGTCCCACTCTCCCCCAGAATCAAGGCGCCTGTCCGCTCTGTTTGCGCCAGTGCTTGCAGATGTTCTCCCACCTGGCGCATAGCGGGTGAGTTCCCGAGCCAGAGTTCCTGGTCTGGGAGGCCGGTGGGGAGTGCGTCAGGGATTTGCGTGGCGGCCATACCAGGCGTCCTCTCACCGGCTCAGGGTAGTGTTATTGGGCTGTAGGACAAATACCAGACCCTGTTGTAGCAATTCACTGGCGATGCGCTGGACGCGCTCCTGAGTTCGCCGCAACTCTATCTCGAAACGCTGCTGATCGATCGCATTGCTAATGAGCGTATTCTGTGTTAAAATTGTGGCAATATGCATGATCGAACTCACGCCATCGATATAGTTTATGATCTGCCATTGCTCGCGTGTGATCCGGATGAAAGATACAGTGTTGAGATCGACATCGATGAGCTCCAACACCGCGTCGAGGTCGACGGTCATGGTGGGGAGGCTAGCGGTCCATGTCAGCGGGCGCTGGGCCATCGTCGTGAGAACGCGTGCGATCAAAATCGGCACCACGAGCGTCCCCATTGGCGGCATGAACCCTTCCTCGAAGCGATAATCGCCGTCGCGCCAGGTCATGAGATAGCCGATCAACTCCGTCGCGTCAAACAAGGCCCATCGTTCCACTTGTTCATACGTGACGACCTGCATATCCACGGCAGCTTTGGCGAACTGTTGATCTTGCATCTGTTGGGGATCCAAATTGAGGACGGTCGCCATCTGTCGCAGTACAGCCAGACTGATGATGTTGTTGTTGACCCAGCGCTGGGCCAGCGAGGGATTGGTGCCACTGCGCCAGATGGCGATCAATTGGCCGCTCTCACAGTACAGCATAGCCTGCAGCCCAGGCCGTTCGATGACGATCCGGCCACGTCTGGAGCTATCGCCGATCAGCCGCAAAATATCGTTGATGCGATATTGTCGCAGATTGCCAAGAAAAGCCATCGCCGCTCTCCCTCCCCGGACCCCAAGACCACCCAGGATGTTCTGCGCTTTATCCTACTCGTTGTCGCTGAGTTGCGCAAGTCACCCCGCAATCTGGCACAGGGATTCAGAGCGTACCATGACCGCAATCACGCTGATTTTGTTGCCAGCAGCATCTGCTGCTTGAGATACGCGCCGTACTTCGATGGTGTCCCGAGCCAGTCGGCCAGCAAGAATGGACCATTGAGTGTGCCACAAGGATTGCCGATGGCGGCAGATGGTACGCCCCATTCCCAGGCAAGCCAGGACATATGATTACGCTTAAAATAGGCGATCGCCTGACTGACGTACCCACTACCACAATCATATTCGCCGAACTCAGTGGCAATGACCGCATAGTGTTGAGCGGCGACGCCAAAATTGTACGGCCAATTGGCTGGCTGCTTGCCACTATAATCGAAAGGATGGGTCCCGTAGACAATGTTTGTCGACGGAATTGCATAACCTCGCGTGATGCCGCTCAAGTCATAACCCCAGTCGTCACCACTCACGATAATCAGGTTATTGGGGGCGATGGCGCGCACCCTGGCGACTAATGGTTTCATGCCAATCGCCTGGTACGTGCCATTGGGGGTGGCAATCGGTCCACCATTGAGCCAGAGCGTCCAGTTAAAAACATGTGGCTCGCCCAAAAGCTCAAAAATCGTATCAGGATCATTGCCGTAGATCCTGGCGATATCCATCCAGAAAGCCGTATCGTGCGTCGTATCGGGCATCGGATATTGCCAGTTAGCAGACCCTGTGCCGCCTTGCTGCGAGTCTGGTGCGTTATAAGGTGCGTCCCAGTGCAGATCTATGATCACATACAGGCCCGCCGCCTCGGCATTGGCAATCGCGGTCTGTACCGTCTGTTGATAATTTGGACAATCATTATTCAGATTCAACCACTCGCGTGACCAGAGTGGTATCCGAACGACATTGATTCCCCACGAGGACATCGCGCGAAAATCGGCTAATTGAAAATGGCCATCGCCCGTACATTCATACTCGAGTGATGAACGCGTCACACCTACCAGGGTCACCGCATTCCCCGACCCCGCATCAACGATTTGGGTGCCTTTCACCGCCAGCGCGGGCAGTTTAACGGGCGCGGGGGTGGCGGTCGCAGCGATGGTGGGTGTGCCAGTCACCGTTGTTTGGCCAGTTGATTGAGAGGCTTTACTCGTGGACTGTAAAGCGTGAGCGATGCCCAGCGACATCACGACCAGGAGGATGACGATCAGTCCTACGGTCGCGGGTAAACGATAGCGAGGTGTCTTCACCGTCAGAGGTTGATGTGGTGGTGGCGGTGGGATATATCCGGGCGGGTTTCTATCGGCATTATTGTGTATTGGTGAACCAGACCGAGGTTGTCCAGATGATGCAGCTCTTCCCTGATACCCCTGGGGAGCGGCTGAAGCAGGTGTATACGCTGCTGGTGGTGATCTCCGCGCCGCGGGATCCTGTGACCAGGGTGTTGCTGATGTTGGGTCTTGCGGATTCATGTCTACCTCACGATTGACGCCTGTTGAACATGTATACCCAAAATAGCATGAAACCGGACATTCGCCAACTCCCCTGCCGTTCTTCCTACACGCCTCCGCGCGATCCGCTGTCGGCAGGGCGCGGCGCTGGTGTGCGATACTGGCGATGAGCATCCACGCGGATGCTCCGCTGTGTGCGATAATTATCTTTCGCTGAATAAAGAGGAAGTAGCTCCCATGCCCCATCGGCCAGACCACACTGCCAGTTCGGGCGGTGGCAAACGTGCCAAGAAGCAGATGACGGATTATCTGGGGGGCGCGCCGATTGTCCCGCGGCGGATCACCCCCGATATGAGCGCCGCCGATCTGATCGACGCGACTTTTCAGGCCTATAACGCCGCGCGACTCAACGAAGCGGCCCGGCTCTATGCCCAGAAGATTCTCGATCCCGCGAATGATGTCACGGTCGCGCTGACGGTGGCCGGGGCGATGACGCCCGCGGGCGTCGGAGGCGCCATTATCACGCTGATGGAGCGCGGCGCGGTGGATCTGCTCGTCAGCACGGGCGCCAATCTGTACCACGACATCCACTACGCGCTGGCGTTTACGCTGCACCGTGGTCGGTTTGATCTCTCGGATGTCGCTCTGCAAGAAGCCGGCGTCATTCGCATCTATGATGTGCTTTTTCCAGATCAGGTGCTGTTGGATACAGATGCCTGGCTACGCGATGCCTTTAAACGCTTCCCCCAGCGACCTATGTCAACGGCAGAGCTGCACTATCATCTTGGGCAGCGGCTGCTGGAGGTCGGCGTCCAGCCCGAATATTCCGTGGTGGCGCAGGCGGCGAAGTTTGGCGTGCCCATCTATACGTCGTCACCGGGCGACTCGTCGATCGGGATGAATGTCGCGCGTCATCAGCTCGATGGTGGCGGCCTGACGATCGATCCGTTCTACGATGTCCATGAGACGACGGCCTATGTGCTGGATGCCAACCAGAATGCTGTTATTATTCTTGGCGGTGGCTCGCCCAAGAACTTCTACCTGCAGACCCAGCCACAACTCTGGGAGGTGTTGGGGATCAATAAAGGGGGCCATGATTATTTCATCCAGATGACGACCGATTCGCCGCAGTGGGGTGGCCTCTCGGGCGCGACCCCTTCCGAAGCGGTCTCCTGGGGCAAAATCAAGCCCGATCAACTCCCCGATAGCATCGTCGTCTATGGCGACACCACCATCAGTTTCCCGTTGCTGACGGCCTATGCCGTCGCGCGCGCGCAACCCCGCCCGCTACGGCGCCTCTACGATCGTCGGGCAGCCCTGCTGGAGCAGTTGCGCGCTGGCTATCGCCAGGGGGCGGGTAAAGATTCCGCGAAACCCGAGTCGCGGGGTGAAGATCCGGCCAAGGCGCGTGGTCAATAGATCGGCTGGTTGACGCCTGGCTGCGGACCATCCATGTGGCAACGGCAAGGGATGGTCCGCGTGATGGTCACGCTTCCCGGTGTCGTAGGTGTGGGGACGCGTGTCCCGCTGAGATCACAGGAGGAACGGCGATATGGGAACAGCAACAGCGACCCCATTTCATTTTGCGCTGGGCGCGCTGCAGGTCACAATCATCAATGACGGCATCTTCCGGCTGGATGGCGGCTCAGCTTTCGGTCGCGTTCCGCGACCACTCTGGGAACGCATCCTCGCGCCCGACCATCTGAACCGCGTCCCCACCGCGATGAATAGCATCCTGCTGGAGATCGGCGGCCAACGCATTCTGATGGAGACCGGCTATGGCGATAAGCTGACCGCCAAGCAGATGGAGATGTTCGGCATCACACGACCCTATGGCACACTGCTGGATCAGTTGGCGCTGCTGGGCATGCAGCCTGGCGATATCAATGTCGTCATCAATACGCATCTGCATGGCGACCATGCTGGATGGAATACCCGTATGCAAAATGGCGAGGTCGTCCCGACGTTCCCCAATGCGCGCTACATCGTGCAGCGCCTGGAGTGGGAGGATGCCACGCATCCCAATGAACTGACGGAGCCAGGCTATCCGGTCAATAACTTCGTGCCGCTGATGGATCGCGGTGTGCTGGACCTGGTGGAGGGTGATGTACGCCTCACGCCAGCCATTCGCCTCGTGCCTACTCCCGGGCATACCGCCGGCCACCAGAGCGTCTGGATCGAGTCGGGCCAGGCTTCCGCGCTCTTCACCGGCGACGCGGTCATCCACGGCATCCACCTGGAGCGCATCAACTGGATCCCGGCGGTCGATAATTATCCCCTGACCTCGCTGGAGACGAAGAAGCGTATCGTCGAAGAGGTCATGCGCCGCCAGGCATCCGTCATCGTGACCCACCACCCATTCCCCGGCCTGGGCACGCTGGTGCAGGAAGAGGGGCAGCGGCGCCCAACGTTCGTCGCTGTTGAACCATAACGCTGCCAGGGGGTGGTTGATCTCTACGCGCATCCGCTCCTGGCTGATGCAGTATGCGCGGATGGGTCATACGCGGCATAGCTGGAATCCCATTGCTGTTGCGGCGGAAATGTGATATCAAATATATATCACATTTCTACGGAGGGTGCGATGAGTGAGCAGTAGCGTCCCATTCCGGTGGCCAAGGCAGCCGTGCACCAGCCGGTGACTCGGGCGATCCAGCAACGGCATGCCGTCAGAGTCACCGGCTGGCTGGGTGTGGTCGTCCTGTTCGGGCTAGCTGGCGCGACCTATTTCGCCGTGCAGGCACAGACAACCTGGTGGGCGATCGGCCTCCCGATTATTGCGTTCTTCCTGGTCGCGAGTTCGATCGTCATCGTCTCGCCTGGCCAGGGCTGTGTCGTGCAGTTTTTTGGCACGTACGCGGGCACTGTCCTCCGGCCGGGGCTGTGGTGTGTGTGGCCACTATCGGTCCGGCGTTTCGTCAGCATCCGGGTGCGCAACTTCGAAACCCATCGCCTCAAAGTCAATGATGCTGATGGCAACCCAATCGAGATTGCCGCTATCGTCGTCTGGCAGGTTGCCGACACAGCGAGGGCAGTCTTTGGGGTAGATGATTACGCCACTTTCGTATCGATTCAGTCCGAATCGGCGCTCCGCCATGTCGCCATGGGCCATCCCTATGAAGATACACAAGGTGGCGACACTTCGTTGCGCGGTTCTACGGATGCCGTCGCCGACCAACTTGCCAGCGAAGTCGCCGCGCGCGTCACGGTCGCTGGCGTTGAGGTGGTCGAAGTGCGTATCAGTCACCTCGCGTATGCGCCGGAGATCGCGCAGGCGTTGTTGCGCCGCCAACAGGCCAGTGCCGTGGTTGCCGCGCGCTCCTTGATAGTCGAGGGCGCGGTAGGCATGGTGGAATTGGCCCTCAGCCGACTGACCGAGAAGGGTGTGGTGGCGCTCGACGAGGAACGTACCGCGTCGATGGTCAGCAACCTGATGGAGGTGCTATGCGGGGACCAGCCGCCTTCGCCTGTTGTGAATGCGGGAACGATCTATTCATGACCAGAGACCTTGACACTCCCCCGGCTAAAGCACGGGGGATTCTTGGTTCACTCAGTGCCCTTGCCCGTCGCCCTCACGGACGGCGTGTAGCGGAGCATCTGTCCCCAAGCGTTTCTCCATGTTCCAAGACATGGCCGTTTCCCTGTGCCCCAGGGTACGGAAAGGAAGGATACTATGAAGTCCGATCACCCGGTAGGGAGACAATGCTTCGGCTTGCGCCTCTCTTCGCCAGACTTCTTTCCTATACTACAACCATGCTACTGGGAAGTCAAGAGTCACATCCTACGACGAGCCGTTTCATCCCCCGCATCAATGACGGGGGCTTTCACGCTCCTTTCATGTAAACCGATCCTGTTGCGCCTCGATCCAGCGGTGCATGACGCGCTGAGTCGGTGGGCTTCAGATGAGTTCCGCAGCCTCAACGCTCAGATCGAAGTATTGTTGCGACGTGCGTTGACAGAAGCGGGCCGGATGCCACGCGATGTGGCCCCGCTGCCGCGACGCGGCCGCCCCTTGACTCCGGACCGC
>DAIDHM010000148.1 GCA_027459705.1 Ktedonobacteria bacterium
ATGGCGCTGGAAAAGATCCCCGCTGACCTCCGACGTGATGGTGGTGTCGCGCGTATGAGCGATCCCGAGTTGATCCTCAAGATCAAAGCCGCCGTGACAATCCCGGTCATGGCAAAATGTCGCATCGGGCATTTTGTCGAAGCGGAGATTTTGCAGGCACTCGGTGTGGATTGTATCGATGAATCCGAAGTGCTGACACCCGCTGACGAACAGTACCACGTCGAGAAACACCGCTTCACCGTCCCCTTCGTCTGTGGCGCGCGCGAACTGGGCGAAGCCTTGCGTCGTATTGGCGAGGGCGCCGCAATGATTCGCAGCAAGGGCGAGGCCGGGACTGGCAATATCGTCGAAGCCGTCCGCCATTTGCGCGCGATCGGCGACGGAATACGCCGTTTGACGACCCTGTCGGAAGAACAGATTATGGGCGAGGCCAAGAACCTCGGGGCGCCATATGAATTGGTGCGCCAGGTGCGTGAATTGGGGCGGTTGCCCGTCGTCCTTTTCTGCGCCGGTGGCGTCGCTACCCCCGCTGATGCCGCGCTCGTCATGCGGCTAGGTGCCGATGGCGTCTTTGTCGGCTCCGGAATCTTTAAATCAGCCGACCCATTGCGGACGGCCAAAGCCGTTGTACGGGCGACCACACATTTCGAAGATCCCAACATCCTTGCCGAAGTCTCACGTGGTCTGGGCGATCCAATGCACGGCATTGATTTGCGCACCCTCCGGCAGGAAGAGTTGATGGCTCCGCGCGGCTGGTAACCAGACGATCCGCATGGTCTACCGTGGGATGCGAACGCCGGGTGATCTCGGGCACCAGATCTTCCGGCTTTCCGCCCGAGATCACCCGGCCAAACAGCCGAGAGTGCTCCACAATTACCATGGTTGACAGAAAATTGGTAGAAATGAAGATTGGTGTACTGGCCCTGCAGGGCGATTTCCGCGAACATCTGAACATTTTGACAGCATTAGGAGCGGAAGCCCGCGCCGTTAAGTTGCCCACTCAGTTGGATGGACTGGATGGACTGATCATTCCTGGTGGCGAAAGTACGGTTATCGGGAAGTTGATGGTCGAATATGGTCTACTCACGCCGTTGAGGGCATGCATCGCGAGCGGGATGCCGATCTGGGGCACCTGCGCGGGGATGATCTTGCTGGCCCGTACAACTGATAATGCCCTCGCGGGGCAGCCATTATTAGCGACGATGCACATTCATGTGGCGCGGAACGCGTTCGGCGCGCAGCGCGAAAGTTTTGCCGTCCCGTTGACTGTGCCAGCCTTGGTCGACCCCGCAACACCCTTCCCGGCGATCTTCATTCGCGGTCCGGCCGTTTTATCGGCTGATCCAACCGTCGAAGTGCTGGCGCGGTTGGAAGATGGGACTATTGTTGCGGTGCGGGAAGGACCGCTCCTCGGAACGGCGTTCCATCCCGAGATCGCGGGAGATTCTCGATTCCACCGCTATTTTCTCGATGTCGTGCGCGCCACGGTGCTCGACACCGTGTCCACCGGGTTCATCGTCGCCCCTCACGGGTGAGAGGAGCACCGCCGTCATGATACGTCACGTGCTCTATGTCGACTTGCCGGGTATTATCTACGCGCTGGATCGCCGCGCGCGGACGCTGGGTCGTCCATTCGCGACCTTTATCAGCGCCCCCGAATACGAGGAGACTCATAGCGGGTTAGCGGCCGTCTTACAGAACTTATTGCCCGTGCGCGCACAGACCCATACCTGGATCTGTGAAGAACGCTGGCGCTTGCTGGGAGTCGCACAGGCACGTGAGCGACCCAGGATGGGATCCTGGGAACTGCTGTATCTTGGGTCGTTGTTCAATCAACCTGAAGCAACTTTTGACATCCTGCGCGATCTCATCGAGTTCGCCACCAATGACGCGATCCGCGCGGGAATGTTGCGGGTCTTTGCGCGCGTCGAAGAGGTGCCAGAGTATCTGAAGATCTTCCATCGGGTGGGGTATCAACGCTATGCCCGCGAGTTGCTCTACGTGCGGCCATCCCCAATCGTCGCCGCGGAAGAGACGGTTTCGCCGCTGCTCGCTGCCAGCGACCGAGCTCATCAACCTCGACGCTGGCACAAGCAAGATGGCTGGGGAGTCGTCCGCTTACACGATGTGACCACGCCCCGTAAAGTGCAAGTGGCGGAGAATCTCAGCGCCGATGAACTCCTGCTCCAACTTCAACCAGGAAACAGAACCTGGCATATACCTGGAATTGAGCCGCGCGATGAGAGCTATGTGATTGATCTTGGGTCACGGCTAGCCGCGTGGGTGCGCATCCGCCAGAGCTGGGCAGGCGTTCCCCACCAGATCTGGGTCAAGGTACATCAGGAGCATGCCGATCTCGGAACAGAGATCATTCGTTTCGCGTTGCGGCGTCTCTGTCAGCCCGATATCCTCCCTGGGAACAATGCGGCGACGATGCCTGTCATTTGCCACGTACGCGATTATGATGGCATCACCATCGACGCATTGCGACACGAAGGTTTCGAGCACCAGGATAGCCGCGCGGTACTCGTGCGCCATCTGACGCTGAGCGCAATGCATGAACGATTCGTGCCAGGTTTCAGCGAGGCGCGCATTAGTTATGGTGTAAAGGGACTGGGAACCATCCAGTCCGTTACGTTGTCAGCTACAAGGGAAGAGGATACATGCTCAATACCACGATCACCGATGACCTCGACATCTTGCTCTCCACACTCCCGCCGCGCATTACGGCGGCCATCGCGGGCCATCCGCGCCGAGCAGAGCTTATCGAAGTCATCATGGATCTCGGACGTCTTCCCGAGGCCCGCTTCCCCGGCGAAGAGGTGATCCTGGACCAGACTGTTGTCACGGAAGAGGATCTCAGCTATGTCACCACCCGCATAGGCGCATTTGGCGGCGATAACCGCGCTGGCATCGAACGAACACTCCATCGCATCTCGGCAATCCGCAATCGCCGTGGCAAAATCATTGGATTGACGTGCCGCGTGGGTCGCGCAGTGTATGGAACGGTCGCGCTGATCCGCGATGTCATCGAGCAGGGACGGAGTCTGCTCATTCTCGGTCGCCCTGGTGTCGGCAAGACCACGATGTTGCGTGAAACAGCACGCGTCCTCGCCGATGATCTCGGGAAGCGGGTGGTCATTGTAGATACCTCCAACGAGATCGCTGGTGATGGCGATGTTCCGCACCCGGGGATTGGGCGTGCGCGGCGCATGCAGGTGCCACGCCCCGCCGAACAACATGCCGTGATGATTGAAGCGGTAGAGAACCATATGCCCGAGGTCATTATTATTGACGAGATCGGCACCGAGTTAGAGGCGCTGGCGGCCCGGACCATCGCCGAACGCGGCGTGCAGTTGGTAGGGACCGCCCATGGGAACACGCTGGATAATCTGTTGCTCAATCCCACCCTCTCGGATCTGGTGGGCGGCATAAGTAGCGTGACGCTGGGCGATGAGGAAGCGCGTCGCCGCGGCACCCAGAAGACGGTGCTTGAACGCAAATCGCCTCCCACCTTTGATGTCGTTGTCGAGCAACAGGAGCGGCTTCGTGTCCTGCTCCACCCCGATATCGCCGCTGCCGTCGATGGACTGTTGCGCGGCGAGCGTCCATCTGCCGAAGAGCGCGTCCTGGATGATCGTGGGCAGTTGCGACGAGATCTGCGCGTCGTCGAGGCGCAACGGCCTGAACTGGCGGCGCAGGTGCGCGGCGCAGGGCAGAGCATGGCACAGTTCGACGATGGTGGCCGCCGCCGTCACGGCGACCGACCCGGAAGCCGGTTGGCCCGGTCCCAGTCTGGCGGATGGTCCAGTGCCAACGTCGGCCCAGTTCCCGCCAACCTGCATCCAATCGCGGCGGTTCGCGCGAATCTACCACCAGTCGTCCCGACTGGTTACCTGACGGCGGTAGCAACGCGTCCCGCCGCCACCACCGAGGAATCACCGCCCATCGCCATGCCGCGTCAGGATGACCAGTCCTTCCACCTGGCAGTGCTGGGCATCAATCGAGAGCGCGTAGAGCAAGCCGCCCATGAACTTGGCATCCGATTAGTTGTGGAAGGTCACCCCGAGGATGCCGATGTCATCCTCTCGCATCAAAATGCCTACAGTCGTCAACGCGATCGTTTGCATAGCACCGCAGCCCACGTCCCTGTCGTGGTCCTGCGTGGACGCAATCAGGACCAGATCCGGCTGGCATTGGCGCGGATCATTGGGAAGGAAGACGAAGTCATCGCGGCAGACCAGGATGGACACTCCCCTGAGCAACCGTCCTGGCGGGAGCATTTCAGCGATGTGGCGAGCGAGAGCGACGCACACGCGCTACAAGAGGCCGAGGATGCCATTCTGTTCGTCCTGCGTGGCGCTGGCAAGGGAGTCGAGTTGACCCCTCAGCGGTCATACATCCGCCGACTGCAGCACTTGCTGGCCGAGCGCTACAATGTCGGATCGCGCAGCCTCGGCCATGAACCCTATCGACGGGTCTGTATCTACTCAGCCTAGTCCTCTCGTAGCGCGGCGCCACCAGCGGGATATGCGCCGCGCTACGAGGGGAAATGTACCACTCGCTGCACGTGCTCAAGCATGGGACCTCCCATGCTGTATCCGAGTATATAGCTGGGCCTTTGTGTTCGACGTGAGACCATACAACGGTACGCCGAGACGAGAGAGTGTTGCGGAGATCTTATCTTGCATAGCGAGAAACCACTCAAGTACCATGACGCGTGCATTGGAGAGTAAAAGGAGAGTCCCGCAATGAAAAAATCAACAATTGTACGAATCTGGATAACCGGGGTCGTCGTGCTCGTCGCAGGTATATTATTAGGAGGAATCAGCCTGGGGTTGCTATTAGGATTGGGTGGGCATTGGGTGCCAGCGACGACACCAAATAACTATAACTTCATTCCCACAACCGATCAATTTTTCTGGACGACACTGGGCCTGAGTATCACCGGTGGTGTCATCCTACTGGTCGGCGGCATCGTACAACTCGTGGCCTGGATTGGCGCGCTCGTCAATACAAATCAGTTGGCCGAGAAGACCTGGTTTATCATTCTGCTGGTGAGTGGCATCCTCAGCCTGGCATTTGGATTGATCGGCTTCGCTGGCATGATCGCGTATGTCATCGCTGGACCGGATGGCCTTGCCCAACAACAGCAACAAAATACACCCGGCATGCCTCAGCCGTGGGTCCAAACATCACACCCCTAAAACCTCTCAATCGGTTCAATCTGGATGGGATCTGCCACTTGCTTCCTCGCCCGCAATGTGCGATCCTGAGGGAAATTCCCTTGGGAGGCGCGTGTTGAAGAATGTCGTGGTGGTCAATGGCGAAGAGGACTGGGCAGCGTATCTGCCGGGCTACGCGGTGCATCATACGCGCCTCC
>DAIDHM010000071.1 GCA_027459705.1 Ktedonobacteria bacterium
TTTGATAGACGGGGCGTGCAAGTCCGGTAACGGCCGCAGCGTACCCGCACTAACGGTCGAGTGGCTTAGCTCCCCCCTCGGCACGTATGACGCCATCTCTCTCGCTTCCTCTTCCTTTTTCCCTTCCTCCCCCCGCTCGTGACTTCGTCCCGGCGGGGGTTTGCTTGTCCCGACCCTCCCCTGTTGCGGATGTGGTACAACATAGCAGGAATGCAACCATCTATCCGCAGAGGAGTAGGCCATGCAAATTAGCACTCGTAATCAGTTGTTGGGAACTATCAAATCAATCACCCTGGGTAACATCGTTGCCGAGATCGTCATCGAGTTACGCGGTGGCCAGGAGATCGTCTCCGTCATTTCCTACCTGGATTCAGAACGCATGAATCTGCAGGTCGGAGACCAGATCACCGTGCTCGTGCAAACGTCCGATGTGATGATCGCCAAATAACTTTTGACTGAGCGAATTGGGAAGACGCGCCACACGAAGTACGATCGCATTATCTTCGACTCAACATTGCGAGCAATCTACTCCGGAGGGCGGCCCGGGCAGCCTTGCGCACGAGCGGAATGCCATCCTCAGTGAGAATGCGCAATGAATCAAGCGGAGAGATGGGATTGCGAGCAATTGCCAGGCGCTCTAACCACGAGGCAGCGGCAACGTGTCTGGCGAGTTGGATGGATGACATGATGGGACCAGCAAGAGCAATCACGCGGTAGAGCGGCGGCGCGGTCGGGAAGGTAGTGCGCAATATCCAGCCATATAAGCGGCTGAGACTCTCTTGCAAGATATTATGGTTCCTGGCGGCCATCAGTTTGACAATGACCTCCACATCGTCAACCAAATAATCCAATATCGATGGTGGAGTGGATTCATTATACGCGACACTATAACGGACATTTGGCCGAGGATCGCGCGCAAAACGCGCGAATTGCTCTTCATCAAGTGCCGGGAAGGCAACCTGGGGATCAAGTTTCCCATGTGACAGATGCGCTTTTGGCAATAAACTCAAAAGTTGAGGCATCTCGGTGTGTTCAGGATGAAAATACTGAAACATATAATCACGTTCATCGTGTTTATACTGGTATTTCAGGCTGTTTTCCTCATAAACGGGGCTGAGGTAACGCACCATGCGGCTGAGACGATCCTGCTGGCTTTGTGCTAATCCAGCGAGCAGCCATGCCGGGACAACACCGGGAAGCTGAATGACACGCTCATACTGGTATGGTGTACCAAAGATACTGGGACCAAAATCATACCCTGCTATCGCGGAAACAATGGCATCTTCCAATGAAACCACACTATCCACCGCGGGTGTCGAAGTTACCGCATCATCGAGACCTTCAGAATTATCCGCATAGAGGTACGCTGCCTGTTTGACATTTGCGTTCGTAGAATTTCGCAATGCCGCCAAAACATAACCTGGCACGTGTTGGCATCGCAGGATACGCATTGGAAGTGTTCCTGCGACCGCCTCCACATAATAAAAAAAATAGGGATCGGCTAGTAAGAGAATTGGAAGTAACGGATTTTCCAGGAATGCTTGCGGAAAATAGAGAGCAATGCGCATAAGGCGCCGCATATCCGTATTGGGATTGCCCGCAACAGCGTGCCAGACAGCCAATGCCATTTTATCCGCCGCCGACACTTGCGCGACGTTTCCGGTAAGCAGCTCGTCGGGTGGCAGGTCTTCGTACAGTGCCAGGGTAGGTTGGGCATCATACTGCTGCAATAAAGCTTCGAGATCATCGGCTGATGTGGCGGGGTTTCCAGCGCGTACGACATCAGGCATCATCGTCCAGGGCTGCCAAATGGCGGAAGTGCCGTTGTAAGGAGGATTTGATGGTTCCACGCGCCTTTCACAGCCCTCACGATGTATGGAATGCGTTACCAGAATATGATACCACATTTCATAGCTAAGTTACCTGGTTGTTACAAGACATTCACCTCGGACACATGCGCGCGAACGTGAGACCTGCTGGCAACATCCTCGCGATCCGACTCAGAGATATCATCGAGCCGTATCAATGACGCTCCGGGATCTCCACCTGCGACATCGAGTACTCATAAAGCTGATCGACAAGCGCTCCTCACAAGTCTGATAACATTCCATCGATGGCTATGTTGTACCACTAGAATAGAGATAAGGACGCAATTTTCCCCTAACCCCACCACCTGTTTGTAGTACAATAGATTGTTAGGTAGCAATTTGTTATTATTTTGATATCAGTTCATCATCAGGCGGGGTATTTTTCATGATCTTCCTGCGTGGTTTACTGCTAGGGTTGGCGATCGCCGCTCCGGTCGGACCCATCGGGATACTTTGTATCCGCCGCACACTGGCCTATGGTCGCATGATCGGCTTCGTGACGGGATTGGGGGCGGCAACAGCCGATATGGCCTACGCGGCAATCTCCGCCTTCGGGCTCACAGCGATCGCGGTCATCTTCACCAGGTGGTCGCTCGCGATACATCTCATCGGCGCGATCTTGCTGATATATTTGGGATTGTCTACTTTTTTTATGCAAGCAACAGATCCGAGCAATACGGATAATGCGCGACTGATCGCAGTCTATGAGGACGGCACAACGCCAAATCCGGCTGATGCACAAGATTCAAGTGGACAGATGTCGCTATCGCGCCAATCTATGCGGAGTAATCACCAATCCGATCCTGGCGCGTCAGCATTACCCAAACTCGGCAGGTGGGGAGCTTATGGATCGACAGTCGCGTTGACACTGACCAATCCCGCGACGATCCTCTCCTTCACTGTGATTTTTGCAGGATTAGGACTCCTCGATGGGAATCGACAGAACAACGGCGCCGCTGCGGCGATTGTGCTCGGTGTCTTCTGTGGATCAGCCATCTGGTGGTTCCTGCTGAGCGGGGGTATAGCGCTGTTCCGCGCCCGGCTCACGTCTCACGTCATCCACTGGATCAACCGCGCATCTGGCGCGATCTTCATAGGATTCGCGGTTTTGTCATTGGTGAGCATTCGCCCATAAGTCGTCTGGAGAAATGATCGCGGTAGTGCTCTGCGGAACGTCGATCGCGATGACGGTGCTGGCGATACGTATTGCCGCAAAAACACCCCCGCGGCGTTGATTGCTGCTTGCGCTTCAGGGACATAGGGCGCGTAGAGTTGCCAGACATGCGGCATATCTTCCCAGAGACGCACATCGACCAGCACGCCTGCCGCACTGGCACGGTCGGCTAGCCTGGTCGCATCATCGCGCAACACCTCACTGTTACTGGCTTGCACACAGATCGGCGGCAAGCCATGGAGATCGGCATACAGCGGGGAGGCGAGTGGGTTGGTAGGGGGCACATCGCCCAGATAGCGCCGACTTGAACCGTTGTCTACACCGCCTGAGAACATCGCATCAGTCTGGCTATTGCTCACCAACGATTCGCCCGTAGCGGCAAGATCAGTCCAGGGCGACAACAGATATAGTGCGCCGGGCATGGGCCAGCCCAGTTCGCGCGCGACGATGGTCATCGCCAACGTCAGACCACCGCCAGCGGAATCACCCGCCACCGCAATGCGACCAGGCGATATGCCCAGATCTAGCAAAGCACGATACGCCATCAGGGCATCCTCGATAGCCGCTGGGAAAGGATGTTCGGGTGCGAGTCGATATTCCAGGGTAAAGATGCGCATCCTTGTTGCCAGCGCGAGCGCTTTTACCAGCGGGCGGTGGGTAGTGACGCTACAGAAGCAATAGCCGCCGCCGTGCAAGTAGAGTATGGTCGGGGCATCGACCTCACTGATCCATCTCGCGCTACCTGGTTGCGCTGACCCCGGTGGAAGAAGCCACTCGCCACCAACCGATGCCATATAGGTCGATGGGGCATCGGTGACGGGCGGCAACGCCGAGGTCACTGTTCCTGAAGCAGGTCCTGGTGACAATTGGCCAGCAACCCTGCGCCAGCGTCGGGGAACAGGCGTAGGCAGCGGGTAGTTGAAGCGCGCGCGAATCTTGTCAATCGAATCCTCGGCCTGTTGGGGATTTTTTATGCGTCGACGTATGATCGACGAAACAACTCTTGCCTGCCAGCTCAATCTGCATACCCTCCAACCATCATCAGTCGGTCTTGCACCCGACTCGATCTATGGCATCATAGCACAATCAAGCAGAGATTCGTGAGGCTCATGCTGCAGGACGCGACTGATGTGCGCGCCTGGCTCGCTGTGCATGAAGGTCAGTTACACCAGCCGCACAGCATCGCCATGCTGCCGCGCTGCACTTCCCCAGCGTCGTCGCCACTGGCCATTGGGAACGAAGAGATCAGCTATCCCATGATACCAATGTGAATGGTTGGATCTCTATAGCCTTTGGCTACAGGAAATACGGGTTAAAACAGCAGTCTGTCGATGAGAGCGATGGACGGGATATGCCGTTACCCTGCCCATCGCTCGCCCCTCGCCTATTCGACGGTCACCGATTTCGCCAGATTTCTCGGCTGATCGATCGCACAGCCTCGTTCTCGCGCGGTGTAATATGCCATCAACTGTAAGGGGATAATCGCCAGCAGTGGCGTCAGTAATTCGTCGATCGCTGGCACAAAGATGACATCATCAGCATGTTCGCTGATCTCCGCATCCCCCTGCGTCGCGACCGCGATGATGCGCGCATTGCGGGCTCGCACTTCCTGGATATTACTGACGATTTTTTGATAGGTCGCACTCGCGGTCGCAATCGCTACCAGAGGCGTATCAGGATCTAGCAACGCGATCGGTCCGTGCTTCAATTCGCCGGCCGGATAGCTCTCCGCGTGAATATAGGACACTTCCTTGAGCTTTAGAGCCCCCTCGCTGGCGATGACCTGGCCGACACCACGACCAATGAACATTACGCTTTGACAGCGCGCCAGGCTCCGAGCGACTTGCCGCACGATACTGAAATCCTGAGTGGCGATCTCCAGATCTTCATCCATCAATGCTGGCACCATCTCGAGCTCGCTCAAGATGGCAGAGATACCCGATGCATCCAGGCCTGTGTTCTTCAGCGAAAACCTCTCCTCGCTGAGCGCTTTGTCACGTATCTCAGCAGTGTTTGCTGTCACACTGGCATCTGGCAACTCGCGATCGGACGGTCCAACACCATCATATCGCGATACCTGGCCTGCCGTTGCCGCGCGCGCTAAACTCAATGAAAGCAGGGTGAGCACCACCAGCGATGCGACGAAGGTTTTTGTCGCCGGGACGCTGATCTCTGGTCCAGCCTGCAGATAGAGGGTGACATCTACCTCATGCGTCAGCGCGCTTCCTACTGAGTTGGTAATGCCAATCACCGGTGCGCCTGCAGCACGCGCCAGTCGGACTGCCGCAATCGTATCCGCAGTTTCGCCCGACTGCGTGATCGCGATGACCAGGACATCCGGCCCCACGACCGGATCTTCATAACGGTACTCCGAGGCAACCACTGCCTCAACTGGAAGTCGCGCCCATCGGGTGAGTTGTGCCCGCGCAATCTGCGCCGCATAGAGCGATGTGCCGCAAGCCAACAAAACAATGCGACGGATAGTGGCGAGCTTACCAGTGGCGACCCAGGTTTGAAAATCTTCCAACCAGGGCTGGAGCATGCCTTGCTCTTCGCGGACCCGGCCCTGCAGTGCCCGACGCACCGCGATCGGCTGTTCCATGATCTCTTTCAGCAAAAAGTGGTCATAGCCCCCTTTCTCGGCCATTTGAGCATCCCAATCGACCGTCAAAGGTTCGCGCATCACCGGTGATCCATCCAGGCGGCACAGGATTAATCCCTGTGGTGTTATGGTAGCGACCTCGCCGTCATGCAATGTCACCATACGGCGTGTATACCGCAAGATTGCCGTGATATCTGAAGCGAAGAAGGCTTCACCTGTCCCCAGTCCAACAATCAATGGCACATCTGACCGCGCGCCTACCAGCATATCCGGTTGAGCGACCGCCATCGCCACTATCGCGTAGGCGCCCCGCAGTCGCGGGAGCATCCGTCGCATAGCGGCAGCAAGATCGCCATCGTGCGCCATCTCGATTTCCAATAAATGCGCCAGGACCTCTGTATCGGTCTCAGAGTGCAACTGATGGCCGCGTGCCGTGAGTTCCTGCCGCAATTCAAGGTAGTTCTCGATGATGCCATTGTGCACGACGGCAATAGCATCATGGCAATCCAGGTGTGGATGCGCATTGAGATCATTTGGTCGTCCGTGCGTCGCCCAACGAGTATGGGCAATACCTGGCGTTCCGGTCATCGTCGCGCCAACCAGCGCCTGAGTCAGATTCTCCAGTTTACCTGCACGCTTCTCTAGACGCATCGCACCGGTCTCGTTCAGAACCGCAATACCGGCCGAATCATAGCCGCGGTACTCCAGACGCGCTAATCCATCCATAAGGATCGCAGCCGCATCGCGCGGCCCCACATAGCCAACTATTCCACACATGTCGGAGGTTTCCATTTTCTGGGAATTATTCCCATGCAGCGGCCAGAGTCAACTCTCGCTCCGTCGCAAAGAGCACCCTTACCGACCAGTGACGATCGCTTGTAGCGCGAATTGCTCCGTGCTTTTCGCTGATCGCCTTCACAGGATGCTGGTGACACCCTGGGGGGCATCCGCTGATGATTCGATAACCCCCCACCTCGTCAACTAGGATCCTCCGTCCTAGTCCTTGCGCTACTTACAAACACCACCGTCACCGGTCCATCCGGCGAATGCACAGGAAGATGGTCCGCTTCGGATCGCCGCACTGCAGCTCACACTCCGCAACCTGATCTTCGCATCAAGTATACCTGACCGACATGCTATGGAGCAAATGAAGCACTGTACATTCCTGTGTATTTTGATCCTTGTGTACACTGGTGTTGGAACCACATTGCGTCACCAGCTAGCCGCGACACGTCAGAATAAGCCAGCAGTTTGCGGCCACAGGGTGCAACGCCTCGTTGGCAAACCGGAGGATTCGGAATTATGCGACATAGGAGATTGCCAGGAGCATGGTGGACGCTATTGATTCTCTCCACACTGTTCCTTACCGCCTGTGCGGGTGGGGTGAGTCATGCCAACGCCGCAGGCGACGGCACCGGACCTTCCAGCGGATCCTCCGCCAATGCGCCTTTGCCGATCCTCGTGCCTGGTCCGACGGACGCCGCAGCCAGCATTGGAGCCATCATCCCGCCGACGGCAGTGAGCACTCCCACACCGAACACGCCGATCTATCTTCCACCCACGCCATCACCTGTACCTACGGTGACGCCGGCGCCGCCAATCTCAACGATCCCTACCATACCACCCCCAGCACCAGCTGCCGACTGGAGCCAGTGGCGCTACGATGCCAGTCATAGTGGCGCTAATCCCAACGAGACTATCATTTCCCCAACCAACGTCACGAGCCTGCACCAGATCTGGTCCCTGCAAGGGATGGATAATGTCCTCGCAGTCGCCGATGGCCTCCTCTTCGATTATCAACCCCAGATCGCTGGTAGTGATGGATCATTTACCTGGGATTTGGTGGCCCTCAGTGTCACCAATGGAGCAGTCCAGTGGCGAATGCGTCCGCCCCCGCACAAATTACTGGGTGATGTCGTGGTGGCGGATGGACGGGTCATCTTCTGTGGTGATGATCATTTTTGCTATGCCCTCGATGAACTAGATGGACACATTGTGTGGTCATTCGACACTGGCGACAATGTCGTGCGTCCCGTCGTATCCGCTGGTATAGTACTGCTCGCAACACCCCAACGCCTCTACGCCATAGCCGCAACGAATGGGGCGCGCCTCTGGATCTTCACCAATCCGACACATCTCTGCCTCTCGCCAGCGAGTAATTGTCTCACGGAACCCACCAATCCACTCTCCACTCCATCTGTAGCGAACGGGATGGTCTTCATTGGCGCCTGGCAAGGTGGGAGCGATAATCGTCTCTTCGCGCTGGATCTGGTGACAGGCAATCCCCAATGGTCCATGATTACCGTCCCCAATCTCGGCACACCTGTCGTCAGCGGCACGACAATCCTGCTTACCGATGGAACTTCGATCTACGCAATTGACATCCCAACCGGTACAGTTCGGTGGCAATGGAGTGCATCTGGCCTGGCGCCGCAGTTGCCATCCGCGCAAGGCAATACGGTCTACGCCCTGGCGACTGGGACCGACACCGCCCAAATAACTATCATTGCGCTGGATATCGGCACAGGCGCCTTGCTCTGGCAGACGCGCGTGCCTGGCTATGCTTGCGGTGACATTGCTGTCGCTCATGGGTTACTGTTTTTTGGGTGCCGTGACGCGCTCCTCTATGCCCTTCACACTACCGATGGCGGATTGGCATGGTGGACCCGCGTCAGAAGCGACAACGCCATGACCGTCGGCAACCCTGTAATTATCGGGGGACATGTTTATGTATGGTCGATGACCCTTGCCAGTGCATCACCTGCGTTATTCGGCACCATTACCGCCTACGCACCTGCCCCATGATCGCAGCATCGCTGTAAGATAACCAAAAAACTGCGCCACGATACGTGCTACAATGCGATTATCCTGGGTCGCACGCATTGCTGGCGTAAGCCAGGGGCCAACAACTGGACTGGTAAGATTGGATGGTCTCGTTCTAGACCGACACAACTCCGTCCCCAGAGGAGAGTCGCATGATTCCACGTGCCGAACGTCGACCAGAGGTCGAGCAGAAACTGAGTCGGCTCCGCGCTGCTATGGCACATCATCAGATTGATGTGGTGGTTTTCACTCAGTACCCCAACGTCGCCTGGCTCACCGCTGGTGCGTCCACGTTTGTTAATGGCGCCACCGAGCAAAGCCCCACCGGCCTCGTCATTACCCCTGACCATGCTTACGCCGTCACCGATAGTATAGAGGCGCCTCGGATCGAGCAGGAAGAAGAGTTGCCCGCGCTGGGTTTCGCGATGATGGTGGAACCCTGGTACGACAAAGGGCATGTCATCTCGCGCCTCACCGCCAATCACACGGTCTGGTACGATACTGATACTCCCACTCCATTCAACCAGGTAATGCTCACCCTGCGTGCCACCTTGAGCGAATCAGAGATCGACCGGTTGCGTGAATTCAGTCAGGAAGCGGGAGCGGCGCTGGAAGATGTCGCACGCGCCGTTCGGCCGGGGATGGCGGAATGCGATATCGCGGGTATGATCGAACGAGCCTGTCGCGAACGCGGTGGTGCATCAACGGTGACACTGGTGGGGACTGACGATCGGATATATGCCTATCGCCACCCCCTACCTACCCAGAAAATCCTTGAACGCTATGCCATGCTCGTGATGTGTTACCGCCGCGATGGCCTGGTGATCTCGGCGACCCGCTGTGTACATTTCGGCGCGCTCCCCGCAGAGCTCGCGCGCAAATCCGCCGCAACAGCCGAGGTGGATGCGCGAGTCATCGCCGGGACGCAACCCGGGAAGTCGCTTAGTGATATGTTCGCACTGCTCAAAGATGCTTATCAAGAACTGGGATTCCCCGAAGCGATTGAAGAACATCACCAAGGGGGTCTGGCGGGGTATCGATCGCGTGAAATGCTGGCAACCCCCAGCGCTACCTTCACGATCGCGCCACAACAAGCCTTTGCTTGGAATCCCTCGATACGTGGCTGCAAGTCAGAAGATACCATCCTCTTGACCTCATCAGGACCAGAGATCCTGACCGCCACCGGGGGATCCGGTGCTAGCAACAACTGGCCAACCATTGAGGTCGTTGTCAAAGGACAGACCTACTCGCGGCCGGCAATCCTGATCAACTGAGGCCAAGGTTGGCAGACGCTACGCCAGGAAATATCACTCGATAAGGAGTGCGGCAGCGCTAGACGGGCGGGTAATCTTCCATATGCTCAGGGTTATCAGACCTTCGTGTTGCTGCTGTTTCAAAGAAGAGGTGGCGCGCTCATGCTACTCTCGCATGCGGATCTCATCATCTTCGTCAAAGCGCTACTGGCTGGATTCCTGGCATACCTGGTGGGATGGGAGCGAGAACGTCATGGGCATGAAGCGGGGATCCGTACTTTGGCATTGTTGGCGATCGGCTCGGCGATCTTAACGGCCTTCGCCCTCGATACCTTTCCGGCAAGTGCCGATCGCATTATCTCGACCATCACAACCGGCATCGGCTTCCTGGGCGCGGGGATGATTCTACGCGCCCAGGCTGGCAGGGTACGTGGACTGACGACCGCGGCGAGTGCCTGGGTCATGACAAGCATCAGCATCCTGATTGGCGGCGGTCACTATGCATTGAGCATCTTGTTAACAGCGCTGGTCCTCTTCCTCCTCTGGCTACAATTCATTCCCTGGCTCAAAGTGCTACTACCGCCAACACCACCCTTTACCCCACCGCCGACCACCAGTACTGACGGTGGTCAAAGCTGAGGTTCGGTTAGCGCCGACAAACCCATGCCCTGACTCAATATGAGACCTCATCAGACCCTTTGGTATGAGTTCTGCAAATCATCTTGCAGGACGTATGCATCTTGATCCACATGCAGCACCAGGTCCTGTTCGAGAGTCCGAACCTGATAGCGCCATCCTGAGGGGAGATGCAGACGCGAACCCAGGGTATCGAGCGCGCCCTCATCAAGAGTCGGGTCGATAATCTGGGCATAGCTTTGCAAAACATACACAGTATGAGAGGACGACCCACTTCCTTTTTCAGCGATCAGCTCATACACTTTTTTGCCAGCTTCATACACATAGGTTGTCGTGCGTTTCACGGTGTTTTCAGTGTATGATTGGCGATGGGCGCCGCCGATCAAGGCAGTAAGTGGGATTTTCACAGTAGCGAGGAGGCGCATCTGTAGTGTCCCAAAGGTTGCAATCTCACCCTGATTTTTTACATCAGGATTGTCCAGCTGCAAAGCGTTCCTGTCCATCATAAAGTACCGTGGCCCGTTCAGCAGAACTGTCATGGCATGATGTGCCTTTTTGATAGATTCCGGGTCAAGCGCGCGCCATTCCGCCTCTGGGCAATCATTCAGTCCAATCGTGTTATAGACTGAAGCTTCGGCATGGAGTTGATGGCGATTGACCAGTAAGACCTCACCATAGCGCTGGTTGCGCATCCCCGTCCGCATCGTCATGCCGTTGGTTCGTCGGTCTGCTCCCAACTGTGGTTGCATATTATTCCTGCCCTTTCCGCTCACTCACCGTGGGCCAATGCCTGAGAAATCGTCAATTGACTTGTTGAGTGGCCCATGACCGCGTGCGCAACACGGACTACCATCGACAAATATCAACTCAGTGTAGATATCTACACTGAGTTGTATGATACCTCGCTGATCTCCATGAGATCAAGAGGCTACCTGTTGATTTGGTCGAGAACGCAGGCCCATCAAACCTGCTGAGGTTGCACTGGCTCCGCAGTGGGCTGATCGTATTGCTGGTCGCGGCGTCTGAACGGAATATCCTTTAGAAAGCAAGCCGCGATGAACACGAGCACGCCGAATGTCAACATCCCCACGAAGCCGTGGACGATGGCGGTGGTCAGTGACGCTCGCACAGCATCAACCGCATGCGTGACGAGTGTGTTCGCCTGCTGAATTGCCCCCTGTGTGGCTGCGGCTACAGCTTGCGCATGGTTCGGGCCAGCGGGAATATTCGCCGTGGCATGCTGAATCGCATAGTGCTGAATCTGCTGTTCGACCGTGGCGCGATAGACCGGCGCGGTTAAAATCTGGGGATCTGTAGCAAATTTGACCCCCTGAGGTGTCAATTGGGCAGCATCTGTCGCGGTGAGATGCTGGCTGATCTGCGTCGCCAGTGTATTGTTGACAATGGTGCCAACAATTGCGACCCCCAGCGTCTGGCCTAAAGCCTGCAAATAGCGAATCATGCTCGTCCCTACACCCAACATTCGTGGAGGCACCGCGTTTTGCATGATAAGAGTGTTCATCGAAAAGTACATGCCGATGCCGATGCCGGTGATGATCATAAAGACCGCCGCCAGTGGTATGGCGGTCGTCGCTGAAAGCCGCGTCAATAACAGGAGACCGACGATCAGGATACACGCCGACATGATGGCGATGTTGCGATATCTACCTATCCGACCGATAATGATCCCCGAGACCGCCGCGCCAACCACGAGACTGATAGTCAGGGGGGTGATTGCCAGACCAGAATCGGTCGCTGAGACCCCCAAAATCCC
>DAIDHM010000177.1 GCA_027459705.1 Ktedonobacteria bacterium
CCTTGACCAGGTCGCCGGCCTGGCCGAGGTGGGGCATCGTCTGGGTGAGGATGAGCTGGATGTGGCCGTTTTTGGCTCGGGCGGGGTGGTTGCGTCGGCGCTCGACCCCGGGCTGCCGAGGCGGACCCTCGGGCTTGGCGCCCTTCCCCTTTGCATCGGCCGACTTGCCCGCTCCCTTACCCTTGGCCGCCCCGGACTTTGCCCGGGTCTTCTCGGTCGTTTTCGCCATGGCTCCGCTCGTTTCGTCCTTCCCCACCTCGCCGACGATCGACCGCGACGCGGGCGGCCGTGCCCGCGCCATACCGCGGCGCGGCTCGGTCTGGTCTCGAGATCTGAGGCTTCCGATTACAGGATGCTACCAGGTTAACGCGGCGAGGGGGGCCCGACCAGGGGGTATCTTTATACAGGAAGCGGTGGGGCGTCCCTCGCGATCGATCAGAACGGGATATCGTCCTCTTCGTGATCCTCGTCGATCGGGCCGGGTCCCGAGGTTGCGGCGGGAGGATAGGAGGAGGATCGGGCCGGTCCATTCATTCCGCCGCCGGGGCCATAACCGCCGGAAGGGGCGCGGCTCGGGGAGTCGCCACCGTTCCGCCGAGGGCCGGATTCGCGGGAAGGCGGTGGTGACATCTCGTCCTCCATCCCGCCGTAGCCGCCACCCCCACCGCTGCTTTCGGAGCGCTGGGAGTCGAGGAACTGGACTCGCTCGGCCTGTACCTTGATCTTCGATCGCTGCTGGCCGGTGTCCTTGTCAGGCCAGGTCTCCATCTTGAGGTAACCCTCAACGTGGACCGCCCGCCCCTTTTTCAGATACTGGCAGCAGGTCTCCGCCTGACGCTCCCAGACGGTCACGTCGATGAAGAGTTTTTCCTCGTGCCGCTCGCCGTCCCGGCCTGCCCACGACCGCGAGGTCGCCAGCCGAAGATCCGTCACTGCCGAGCCGTTCGGCGTCCGGCGTAGCACCGGGTCAGCCGTCAGCCGGCCCATCAAGAAGACCTTGTTCAAGTCGGCCATCGTCTCGACCTCCCACCTCGATCGCCACGGCCCCACGATCGCGACGTCCGCCGGACCCGGCCCCCGGCCTCGCCGAAGCACTACTAGACGCTTGTTCCCCGGAAGGGAGAATAGCAGATTTTCGGCGAGTCGACAAGAGTAAAAAAACGGCAAGGCGGCTCGGCGAGCGACCTTGGGGTGCGATCGGGACGGTCGCGACGATTGGACAGCTACGATCGCCACCGCCGGTGATTGCCCTGACTGCGGCGGTGGTAGCATTTCGCCTGCGGCATTTGATGGATCGAGGCTCTATGTGGGTGGCGGAACGACCACGATCAATGGTTCGTCCTGCACCGGGAGTGTAAGGGCCATCAATCCTGCGACAGGCGCCTTCATCTGGCAGACCTGCTTCACCAGTGGGCATGTGTTGGGGGCAATTACCACTGCCAATGGAATCGTCGCTGTTGCACACGGGAAGAGCTTATCTCTGCTGAATGCCACATCGGGGGCGAGTTTGTTTCAATACACCGACACCAATGCGAGTTCAAATTTTTATGGTGCGGTGACCATTGCCGATGGCAAAATCTACGTCGGGAATATGGATGGCAATCTCTACGTCTTCGCATAGGGAAAGTACTTAACTCAGTTGGTCGGATGCACGGTGAGTGGCTGATCGCTATCTCACCGTGCTATACTCGTGGCATCGGTTCGAAACAGTACACGAGCATATAGGAGAGGAAAACATACATGCACTCATATAAAAAAGCGTGGAGCGTGTGGGGAAGTACGCTGTGCCTCAGTCTCATGATTCTCGGAGGTTGTTCGATGGGGACAAGTACAATCGCCAAAACTATTCCGACGAAACAACCAACTTTGAGTCCTCAGAATCCGACATTTACCAACCTTGCTCAGACTCCTCTCCATTTCCCCGCTTTGCTGGCAGGGGGCGCATGTCCCGTCAGCACACCCAAGGCGAATCTGATCCCTATTTATCCATATGCAGTCGGCACAACACCAGTCTATTTTCAAACGTTCTCCACTGCCATGGTCTTACACTATAACAAAGCAAGTGATTTCCCAGACGCTGGTTCCAGTTGGGGAGGAATAAAAATATACTGGGGAATTGCGCCAACATATCGCGGTTTAGTGCTTATCCGGGGGCAAGAACTGGATCATCCTGGAACTATGCAATTTAATGGGGGAGTCGGCCAAACCCACGGAAATGTTGAAGGAACTGAACCGATGTTGAGCGATCTGCGCATGAATATTGAAGCGACACCACCAGGCCAATGGTCTCAATGGATCACCTTCATGCGATTTCAGCATGATGGATGCTATGGGGTGCAAATCGATGGCGTAGGCTTTAGCGAAGATATTGTGTTCGTCGCAAAGAGCGCTTGAATGTCCACGAGCGATCCCCTCACTCTACGCCATTGATAATGAAGAACAGCCACTCACCATTTGGCCAACGGTGGAGAGAGCGGCTGTTCACACGATGTCTTCAGGTGCGCGCCATTTCGCCTGACGAGACATCCGTTGCCTTCGTGGCAGCGGTAGGCGAGGTGGAGAAATCCTCCGCGGCGGGCTGAGGCCAGCGGTCCAACACGTGGGCATAGTAGGTGCGCAATTGTTGCGCCGTCACTTCCCACTGAAAGGTACTGGCATGCGCGCGGGCAGCCTCCGACATCCGCCGCAGCAACGCCGAATCATCCCGTAACATGCGCGCCGCGTCAATGAAACCTTTTGCTTGGTCAGGTGGAACCAGGAATCCCGTCTCGCCTGGCACTACGAGATCGGGCAACCCTCCCGCATCCGCGACAATCGCCGGAATACCCGCCGCCATCGCTTCCAGCGCCACCAGACCTAATGTCTCGGTAGTCGAAGGGAGGATGAACGCGTCGGCACTCGCATAAGCCCGCGCCAAATCCTCACCGCGTAACATGCCCGCGAAATGCACCGGTAAACCGGCGAAGGTCTCTTCGAGCGCGCCACGCGCTGGACCATCGCCGACTATCGCGAGGCGAGTTCCAGGCAAGGCTCGCAGCACTGGCGCAATCTGATCGATCATCTTCTCGCGGGCCAGGCGGGCCACGACGATCAGCAAAAGATCCTCTGAGTGTCCATCGCTCAGCCGCAGACGCATAGCGGGATCGCGCTTCTCAGGATGAAAACGCGCGGCATCGACACCTGCCTGCCACAGTTTCATATGCGCAAAGCCACGCCCGCGTAATTCGCGGACCATCTGCGTGGAGGTCGCCAGGTTGAGCTGTGCCTGGTTATGCAAATGACGCAGATACCACCAGACAAACGGCACAAAAGGCTCCATCCGATATCGGCGAATATATTCCGCATATTGGACGTGGTATGACCCCACCAGCGGTAGGTGATTGCGATGTGCATACTCCACGACCCCTGTACCCAAGAAAGCCGGGCAGGCCGCGTGAATCAGGTCGGGCTGAAATTCGCGCAACGATTGGGTCACTTCAGTTGTCAACCAGGGCACCGCTAAATAAATATCGGGATATTGCGGCCACGCACGGCTGGTAATTCCCAGGACGCGCGAGCCTTCATACTCTGTCGGCAGTCCGGGACGGTCTGGCGTCAAGATGAGTAACTCATCGCCATAATGACGGAGAAATTTAATCGTCTCCGTCAGTCGCGTCACGATGCCATCAACGTGCGGCAGAAACGTCTCGGTTGCCAGCGCGATGCGCATTGCCGCCCTCCTTCATGTCTGTCTGCACAGTAGTGTGCACAAATTCGAGCAAATTGAGTCTTTGCTCGTTCAACATACCCATCCCACTTCTACTATCTGGCGCGCAACACAGGTCGCGCGCCAATCCACCAAATCTACCGCGTTCATTCTGGCGGGCTATTTCCAGCGTACCAACGCGGGAAAGTCCGCCGTATTGATGCGATCGCGGTGTGCCGCAGCCTTTTCGAGCAGGACGCGGATGGTCTCATCCGTGAGGAGATGTGGCTCCAGGCCGAGGTCGATCAGCTTCGTGTGTTTCGCCTGATAATAATGCTCTTCACGCTCCACCCGTGGATTCTCCACATGGCTCATCTCGACCGCCATCCCCATCTCACGCGCGACTCGTTGGACGAGCTCAGCGAGCTGTAGGACAGACCACTGTTCCGTGAACTGGTTATATACACGCATCTCACCCGGCTCAGCAGGATTCAGCGCCGCCAACTCTATGCAACGGACAGTATCGCGAATATCGATGAAACCGCGCGTCTGTCCACCCTTGCCATGGACGGTCAACGGATAGCCAGAGACTGCTTCAGCGCAGAAGCGATTGAGGGCGGTCCCAAAGACCCCATCATAGTCGTAGCGATTCCAGAGGCGCGCGTCACGCTCGCACTCGTCAGTGACGACATTATAGACAATTCCTTGATTGAGATCGGTGGCACGTAATCCCCAGATCCGGCAAGCGAAAAAGATGTTGTGCGAATCATGCACCTTGCTGAGGTGGTAGAACGAAGGAGGATTCTTGGGATAGATCATGACATCGCGGCGACCATTATGTTCGATCTCCAGGTAACCCTCTTCGATGTCGATGTTGGGTGTGCCATATTCACCCATTGTGCCAAGTTTCACGAGATGCGCATCTGGCGTGAATTCACGGATTGCGTAGAGGACGTTGAGCGTGCCGACGATATTATTCACCTGCGTGAAGACAGCATGAGCACGATCGATCATCGAGTAGGGCGCGGATCGCTGTTCAGCGAAATGGACTATGCTCTCCGGTTGGAATTCACGGAAAACCTTGCTGACGAAGTCGTAATCCTGCAAATCGCCATCGTAGAAAGGGATCGCTTGCCCGGTAAGTGCCTGCCATGTCGCGATGCGCTCAGTGATGGGGGCGATCGGGGTAATCGAGTGAGTACCCAACTCGATATCCCATTGTCGCCGGATCAAATTATCCACAATGGCGACTGTATGGCCGCGTGTGGCAAGGTGTAACACGGTGGGCCATCCGCAGAAGCCATCACCGCCGAGGACGAGAATGCGCATATCGTTTCCGCTCCTTTTTAGTACGTTGCGAAGAGGTCTGTTTTGGGGTCGCGGATCGCGGTCGCGGAGGTGTTGGCTCCGTACCCGATCTCGTTGTTTCCTCAGGGAGAGGAAGCGTGTGCGTGGAGGTAGTCGCTTGATCGACATTGCGGGTGAATGTCGACAGGACTTCCTCATGAGGAAGCTCTGGTGGGCGAGCGTCAGCCGCCAGGGCGAGCGGCGCCCCACCTCGCCGCATGGATTGCGCCAGTGATCGAACCAGTAAGACGATACCGATGAGGAGAATGATCCCCAGCAAGATACCGCCGATACGCAAAAACCTATGGGCCAGATAGATCCATCCTTTGCCAAGCGCTGCACCGAGCAGGACAAACGTATAGGACCAGAGCAACACAAAGAAGCCTGTCCACAGGGCAAAGCGACGGTATGTCCAACCGGAGATACCGGCGAAAAGCGTCATATACACCCGCGTACCCGGAGCGATACGCGTTATGAGCAACATTGGTGGACCCCACCGCTCCAGACCGCGGGCGGCATAATTGAGCCGAGACTCCGTTAGTCCGACATAGCGGCCTACGCGCAACACCAGGGGCCGTCCACCATATTGAGCCAACAGGAACATTCCTGAAGCACCAATAAATGCTCCCAGCGCCAACGATAGGGCCGCGACATGCACATTAAGGACCCCCGAATAGACAAGATACCCGCCGAAGAGCACCAGCACCGTACCAGGGATTCCGGTTGGAATGCCGACGTCTTGCAAGAAGACAAAGAGTATGAGGGCGATCCAACCATAATGGCGCAGAAAATGTTCTGCCCATGGGGGGATCAGCGATGCCAGGACAATCATCGGCGTCTCGCTCCTCAATACATGTAGCGCGGCGGTCATCTCATTTCATGATATGTCAGGAGTGCGATGCACCGCAACCATCATTCTATGAAACGAACTAGAAGTGCTGCACGCTACACGCCCATGTGTTAAAATGCCAAACACGACATGCCTACTCGTTGGGAGGCACGACCGTACCTGTTGCGATCACAAGCCAATGCATCGCCGGGATCAAGCATGTTCATCGCGCAGAGGAGCACCTAGATGCCAGAAGCCGTCTATATTATTGAAGCTATCAGGACTCCAATCGGTCGACGCAACGGATCGCTACGCGCGGTGCATCCAGTCGAACTGGGGGCGATAGTGCTCCGTGCCGCCATTGAGCGCGCGCGTATCGATCCCGCCCAACTCGATGATGTCATCATGGGTTGTGTCTCGCAGGTAGACGAGCAGGGCTTCAATATCGCGCGTAATGCGGCCCTGTTAGCCGACATCCCGTATACGGTGCCTGCGACGACTGTCGATCGCCAGTGTGGATCGGCCCAACAGGCAGTACACTTTGGCGCGGCGCTCATTGCCGCAGGCAATGCCGACTTGATTGTGGCGGGCGGCGTGGAAAACATGTCGCGGGTACCAATGGGAAGCTCGATTGAGCGCGCAACCCCTTTCCCTCCGGCGTTGATGGACCACTATGCGTTGACCAACCAGGGAATCGCGGCAGAGCGTATAGCAGAACAATGGGCGATCACACGCGAGGAGATGGAGGTGCTGGCGCTGGAGAGCCATGCACGCGCAGCCGCCGCACAACACGCCGATCTCTTTACTCACCAGATTGTGCCTGTGGCAACCCCCAATGGCCTCATCGCCCAGGATGAAGGCATCCGACCAGACAGCACTTCCGCACAACTGGCTGCGCTCAAACCAGCTTTTTTGTCCGACGGGCGCGTCACTGCCGCGACCTCCAGCCAGATCAGCGATGGTGCTGCCGCCATCATTCTGGCCAGTGCCACAGCGGTGAAGCGCTGGGGATTGACCCCTCGAGCCCGCATCCTCGCGCATCGGGTGGTGGGATCAGATCCGATTCTCATGCTCACTGGCCCAGTCCCCGCCACTCGTCGCATATTACAAGATACGAATCTGACACTGGATCGCATTGACCGTGTCGAGATCAATGAAGCATTCGCCAGCGTCGTCTTGATGTGGCAACGTGAGATGCAGGTAGCAGATCGCAAACGCGTAAATGTAGACGGTGGGGCAATGGCTTTAGGCCATCCACTCGGCGCGACCGGCGCCATCTTGATGACCAAACTCGTGCATCAGCTGGAACGCGATCAACTGAAATTGGGATTACAGACCATGTGTTGCGGAGGTGGTCTGGGAACCGCAACCCTGATAGTGCGCGATTGAGCGAGACATCCCCCGTTTGGGCCAGTATGATTGCATGTCCGCGCATCCTGGGCTACAATCATTGCCAGTCTCCTGGTTAGGTTGAGGCAAGGAAATGGCAAAAACACATACATTGGACCATTGGGACCAGCGCTTGATCCAGGGCTTCGTGATGCCAGGCGTTCCTGAAGATACCCGTGCGTTGCTCGTCACAGCGTTAGGCGCCCTCGGCTGTGAAGCTGAGTATGGTGTCAACTTATTACGGGTACCCCTGCACGTTCCACGACCAACGCGAGCTCAGGGTGAGCAATGGCTACGACAGATACTCCACTTGAGTCAGCGCTTGACTCGCGTCTCTGCTGAGGTAGAGGTAGCAGTGCAAAGCTACCTGGGCGCGTTAGCATTGGTGGATCAACGACGCGATGCGGCGACACCTCTCGAGATTCCACAGGCAACGGATGATTGGTCCTCGCGCTTCGACGCCACGCCTGGCACGTGGTGGCCGACGGCTGGCGCAATCATGATTGAGCGAGAACCAATTGAGATCTGGTTGCGGCGCGCCGGTTATGCCTATCGTCATACCGTGACGATGAGCTTGCCCGATCACCTTGAATCCCTCGATCAGACGTTGTCGTTTATCATGCATGCTTTACGTACATTGCCGCCAGGCGGTGTCTTGACTCGCGACGCCTTAGCAATCAGCCTCCTGACCCTGTCAACGGAGCTTGAGGGTGACCTGGTGCCGCATCATCTGCATGACCTGGATACTCGACACGTGGGACTCATCACCGGGATTACAGCCATGCTACGATTAACGCCGCCAATGGGAGCGAAGATTTCGGCGGATGTAGCCTGGTCGCGTGGTGAATTGAGCCGCGTTCAAGCGACCGTGGTGGATCAACATGAGCGACATGGCGGAACGACGAGGCCACTGAGCGAGAGCAAGGGAGAAAATTGGGCAGGCCAACTCGTCGCAGAGTGGGAAAATATCATCGCGGTACTTGAAGCGCTGCAGGCCGAGCTGGAATCGCCAAACCCGACGACTCATCCCACCCTCGTTTGACAGAGCATCGGTCGCGCGTTATCATAGGATCGCTCGCGGCCAGCAAGAGCGGCGAGCGATCCCTGAGCGCGTGACAGAAAGGCCATAGGCATGCGTGGTACCCCTCCCGCGGATCGTGATGGTTCGGACGATAGCGACTGGAGTCCAGATCGAACCTATGCCAACGGCGATCCCGTGCGCAAGCGCCCGATGGCGCCGGGCCCACGCCCCATGGCGCCAGGACCACGCCCCATGGCACCGGGCCCACGCCCCGCGCAAAGTATTCCCCCCTCTGCTGGGGCATCGATCGTCGGCCGCTTACGCGGGGTCGCCAAGCCCGGCAGCACCGTCGTCGTCTCAAGTGGGCCTCCTGGGGCCACTCTGGCTAGTAATCGCAGTTTTGGCAATGCCAGTCGCACCGCGAGCATATCCTCTGTGCCCGCGACCTTTCCCGAACGCCTTTTCTCTGGGAATGTGCGCCGACTCTGGCTGAGCGAAGCCGCATCCAACGCCGGAGATTTGATCTTCGGTGCAGGCGTCGTCATCTGGCTTATGCAACTGCGCTACTCGTTCACCGACGTCGCGATGTTGTTGCTGGCTTTTGCGATCCCGGCCGCCTTGGTCACCCTCTTCGCTGGATCGCTCGGCAGTATACGCGATCCGCGGCGCGCGCTCTGGTTGACTGGCGCGTTACGCGTTTTACTCGCGGTAGTTTTCATCGCCATGCATTTTGATACCATCATTCCTGTGGTCATCTTGCTGGCATTTGGTCTCGCGCTTGCCAGTAACCTCCGTCGCGCATTACGCCACGCGGCGGTCGCCCATACAATCCCTGTCCGCGCGCGCGGACTACTCGCTTCGGGTGACCAGGTCACCGCATCGATCATGTCGGTCGCTGGCCCCGCGCTAGCAACACTATTGTATATCCTGGATGGCGAGCGCATTTTTACGATTGCGATTGGTGCTGCCGTCTGCTATTTGATGGCATTGACCAGTGAATCAAACGCGGAACCGCTCCCTGATCGCATCCTTTTCCAACGGCCAGAGAACAAAGCGAACGCCATACACAGCGCCTGGGAAAGTGATGAAGACTCACGAGAAGACGCAGCGGTCATCGCCGCTGAAGAACAAGCGACCGTCTGGGAACTCGCTGCTCCCCCTAACACGCGTATGGCGATGGCGGATATCGACGCGGGGCTACAGATAGTCGGGGCGGCGTCACGGCCTCAATTCACCTTCATTGCCATGGGGATACTCGCACTCGTCGGCGGCATTGTCGGATTGCTAGAGCCTTTCTATGTCTGGATACAACTCCACCAAGTCCCGTACATTCTCGGATTGCTCTATACAGCAGCTGGTGTTGGCGCTGCCCTGGGAAGTATGATTGTCGTGGGGGCGCGTGGATTCGGCCGCCTTTTCTTGATCATCGGCTTGCTGGCGAGTGGCGTGAGTCTCATTTTTTTCACACGCACGACAGATGTGCCGCATGCGCTGATGATGATCGCGTTCATGAGCGCGGCGAATGTCTTCGCAATCCGCGGTGGCCAGGTGACCCTGCTGCGCCACTTTGTTCCAATCGCACAACGCGCCGTCGCACAATCGCTCGCAGTGACGCGAGCATGGTTGGCGGTCCTCGGTATCCTGGGAGCGTTTTTGCTTGGCACAAAGCACAATCTACCCATACCCACGTTGGGACTCACCACGCTACTGGTGATGAGTGGGATAAGTATTATTGCCACAGGGATCTTCTTGACAATGGTTGTGCTGCTACCGAACCGGGTGACGCCTCTCGTCGATACTGGCGAGTTGGATCCGCTACCAGAGTACGATGAGGCGGAGAATTCCGACGATTATCCGGCGTATGATGAATCCGCACGCTATCCGGCGTATGATGAGTCCGCACGCTATCCGGCATATGATGAGTCCGCACGCTATCCAGCGTATGATGAATCCGCACGCTATCCGGCGTATGATGAGTCCGCACGCTATCCAGCATATGATGAGTCCGCACGCTATCCGGCGAGAGGTGAACGACGAAGCACCTCGTCGCGCCATGAACCAGAGCCCGATGATTCGGAAGATTCACCAAGGCGTCGACGGCGCTAAGCTGACCAGTGCGCAAAAACGCCAGGACTGCTAGCTTTTTCGACAAACTTGTAGTATAATGGAAGAGTGTTCACTGTGAGTAGCGCCCATTGACACATCCGATGAGTAACTCTGGGTATGGGGGCAACATACCATAAGTGAAAATCAGTAGATGTCCATGCGTTCTTAAGCATGGAGAGTTGCCATATGCTATAATGGGGAAGTAAGGTCACGCGACTATCGCGCGTAACCCCCCAGAACCCCACACTGATCTGAATGGACAGCAAGCCGAAGCTGTTCTCTGAACACCGACCGGCAGAATGAGGATCCCATACCGTCAGTCATTGTCATCCACACCCTGTGGCGACATCCTCCGCAGTGCTACGTATCGGATTTTTTGTTGACGGTTCTCGCGCTCCCGTCGCGCAACCGTTCATGAAACCACAGGCTGGCTGAATAGCCCGCCAAGCTGCCAACACCATTTTTTTGAGGCGAACGATGCCAGCGAAAAAGCCATGGACGAGTGTCCGCATCCGTGAAACATTTTTAAAGTTTTACGAACAACGTGGACATAAGCGTATGCCCAGCTCATCACTCGTGCCCTACAATGATCCGAGCGTCTTTCTGACGACCGCGGGCATGCAGCAGATGGTCCCGTACTTTCTTGGCCTAGAGACCCCACCGGCAATACGTATGGCTTCGAGTCAGAAGTGTTTCCGAACTGTTGATATCGACAGCGTTGGTGATGCGCGCCATATCACGTTCTTTGAGATGCTCGGAAATTTCTCCGTTGGCGATTATTTCAAACGAGATGCTATCGCTTTCGCATGGGAATTGCTGACAAAGGTCTTCGGTTTGGCACCCGATCGACTCTATCCTACTGTCTATCCCACTGACGAAGAGGCTATCGAGCACTGGGTTGCTACCACAGGTTTTCCGCCTGAACGCATCGTCCGTCTTGAAGATAACTGGTGGGATCGTGGTCCCACGACACCAGGGCCATGTGGTCCAGATTCCGAGATTTATTATGACCGTGGCGAGGCATTAGGTTGTGGTCGTCCAACTTGCCAGCCAGGTTGTGATTGCGAGCGATTTCTCGAGATCTGGAATCTGGTATTCATGCAATACAAGCAGGATAACCAGGGCAATAAAGAACCACTCGCATCCAAAAACATCGATACAGGGATGGGATTGGAGCGATTATCGCTGGTGTTACAACAAAAAGCGACAATCTTTGAGACGGATTTGTTCGCGCCGATCATCCAGAAATTCGCGCAACTGACAGGCACCACCTACGGGGTGGATCCCAAAGCGGACATAACCTTGCGTATCATCGCTGATCATGGGCGCGCGCTGGTCTTTCTGGCAGGCGATGGTGTTTTGCCGGGCAATGAGGGTCGGGGGTATATCTTTCGTCGCATTCTGCGACGCGCAGTCCGCTATGGAAAGCTCTTGGGTCTCGAGCAACCCTTCCTGGGACAAGCCGCCGATACGGTGATCGAGTTGATGATGCCGATCTACCCGGAACTGCGTGAACGTCGCGATCGCATTGTCGAGATTCTCTCCATGGAAGAAGTGCGTTTCCGGCAAACTTTGAACACGGGACTTGAGATATTAGGTAACGTTCTGGACGAGTTGGCACGCGTCGGCCAGCGGGAAGTCCCAGGCGAGGACGCATTCACATTGTATGACACCCATGGATTTCCCTTCGAATTAACCAAAGAAGTTGCCGCCGAGCGAGGCATGACCGTCGATGTCTCGGGCTTTGAAGACGCCATGGAGCGTCAACGGCGGCAGAGTCGTAAACAGGCTGGGCTGACCAATGCCCGAGAGGATGACCTATGGAAAGATCTGAAAGAACAACTGCCTCAGACAGTATTCACCGGATATCAGAAGACGGAGGGGACCTCCCGCGTCGTCGCGTTACTCGACGAACTCCAACTCAAAGAGATAGTGACAGCGCCTCAAGAACTCCAACCACCCCTGGAACCTCGCCAGACACCAATGCTGGGCGTCATCCTGGAGGAGACGCCGATGTATCCGGAGAGCGGCGGCCAGGTCGGCGACCGCGGGTGGTTACAGGGCCCCGCCGGGACGTTTCAAGTAATGGATACCCAACGCCCAGTGAGCGGCCTCATCGTCCACTGGGGACGCATGACTCACGGATACCTGACGGTGGCGAGTCCGGTCGATATCCAGGTCGATACAGCGCGCCGCGAAGCAACGCGCAAGAACCACAGCGCGACCCACCTGCTGCACCGCGCACTGAAGGACCTGATGGGCGAATCCGTCGTCCAACAGGGCAGCCTCGTGGAACCGGAACGACTCCGCTTCGATTTCAATCTGCCCCGAGGGTTGAAGAAGGAAGAGATCGAACAGATCGACCACGCCGTCAATATGATGATCCGCGCCAATTGGAGCGTCAACACGGAGATGCTGCCGCTGGAACAGGCCAAACGTACCGGAGCAATGGCCCTGTTCGGCGAGAAATACCCCGACCCGGTCCGCGTCGTGACGATGGGGACCAGCAAGGAGCTGTGCGGCGGTACCCACGTAGCAGCGACGGGACAGATCGGCCTCTACGTGACGATACAAGAGACCAGCAGCGCGGCGGGTATTCGCCGTATCGAGGCACTGACGGGGGAAACCGCCGAGGCACTACTGATGGAACGCAAGCGCACCGTGGACACTTTGGCGTCCCGCCTGCAGGCATCCCCGGATACGCTCGCTCAACGGATCGACCAGCTCGTAGCGGATCTTTCGGCCGCCCGCAAGGAGCTGGACCAAGTGCACCGCGCAGCGGCTCGGGACGAGGCACACCGCTTGGCGGAGACCGCCCACGACCAGCAGGGCAATTTGGTGGTAGCAGCATCCGTGACGGCGTCGGACCACGCAACTCTGCTCGTAATGAACGACCATATTCGCGACCTGCTCCAGGCGCGCCACAACGATCGTATCGCGATTCTGCTGGCGACGGTCCAGGACGACCGGGTGACGTTTATCGTGACAGTTACTCCCGCTCTGGTCCAGCAGGGAGCCCACGCGGGCAAGATCGCCCAGGCAGTGGGCGAGCGCCTGGGGGGCAAGGGCGGCGGGCGCCCGGAGTCGGCCCAGGGCGGCGGCCGTTCGGTGGACCGCCTCGCGACGGTCGTCGCTGAGGTTCCCATGATCGTTGCCGACCAGGTCGCGGCTGCTACTAACGGCAAACGCGGCTGAGCACGGCATGGCCACTATGCAAGGTGCAGGCCCTGGGAAATATCCCAGGGCTGCACCTTGGTCGTATTACTGGTCGTTATCAATTCCTCACACAACCTACTGCCTTGTTGGGCCTCAAGTGGCAGATTATTCGCCCTTCCTGGTATGTGTCAGCATTAACCGGCACAGGTACTCGCCAACCATCATGTCTCCG
>DAIDHM010000197.1 GCA_027459705.1 Ktedonobacteria bacterium
TGAGCCTCCACGCATGACGGGCGATGCCATCGCGCAGCACCTGACAGCTCCCCTGCCGAGACCGGTGGATGACGGGAATCGACGCGACACCGGGGCGCAGGACCGCGCAATCTTTCAGCAATTGCGCCAGCAATTATTACAAGCGCTGGAAACCGCGGCGCATAGCTATGGCGTCGCGTTCGCAGCCAGCGACCCCGCTGGGACGCTGGCGGGACTTCGGGCGGTCGACGCCATCGATGAGGCCGATCTGCGGCTGGCGGAGGGCATCCTGGCGATCAGCGCGCGAGTCATCGGCGAAGGCCGCGCGGATCTGGAGACGTACCGACAAGCGCTGATGTTGTACCTCCTCTTTCATCGCACCCACTTCGCCCATGGCTGATGGCACTCTGTCACCCGTTGTCCTGTATGGCGATCGTATAATAGAAGAAGTGAGTGCCAGGCGACTCCTTGGCTGGCATCTCCAGGCTGAGGACGCAGCCTCACTGTAGGGGGATAGATGAGCGAAGAATTATCACAGAGCGGCGCTGGTCTCCAATCACAACGCCACGATGCAGCTGAACAACTTGTCGCCAGGGCCGAGAACTTGCTCTGGCGCCACACTCGCCCGGCGGATGCCGCAGGGACGTACGCGCAGGCGTTGCAATTGGAACCAGACCTGGTCTCCGCCCACCTTGGCATGGCAGAGGCGAACCTGGCGCTCGGTGGGTTCACGATTGCCCGCAATGCCGCCACCTATGTCATGCAATTGGTACCGGGATCAAGTGATGCCCAGATTGCCCAGGCCATCATTTTGGTCATTGACCATAATTACCAGGGGGCGCTGGATCAGCTGGAGACCGTTATCCATGCTAATCCTGGTCGCCCGTATCCCCATGCTCTCAGGGGCTATTGCTTGCGTTCATTGCGCCGCGACTATGACGGCGCCCTGGCGGATGCCAAAGCCGCGCGACTCGCCAGCGCGCCCGATGTACGCAGCCTCTTCCCACGGGTGGATCCCCAGCCAGCCCGTCCCGCCGTCGTCGCGGGGAGCGACCTGGCAACGCCAACCCCACGCTACGCCCCCTCCGCCCAACCATCTGCGCCATATCGCCAGCGGACGCCCGTTCAGAACCAGATGACACGGATGATCTTCTACAGCCGCCAGTATCCCATCGGCACCTACAGCATCATCGCGATCTGTGTCGTTGTCTTCCTGGCGCAGTTGGGGACGAATGTCGACAGTGGTGTGGTGACCAGCGGCGGCATTCTGGATACGAGCGCGGTACTGCAACAGGGCCAGTGGTACCGACTGCTCACGGCGATGTTCCTGCACGCGAATCTTCTCCATATCGCGGGCAATATGCTGTCGCTTTACTTCATCGGCCCGTATGTCGAGCGCATCTTTGGCCTGGCGAAATTTTTACTGATCTATTTCGTCAGCGGGGTGATTGGCAATGTCGTCTTTCTCTACGCGGTCGGACCAGGGAATGGAGCGCTGGGGGCATCGGGCGCGATCGCGGGCATCTTTGGCGCGCTCCTGATCTTCTTCATCATCAACCGGCAGCGCATGGGGCCAGTCGGCAACAGCATTCTGGGGCAACTCCTCTTCTGGTTGATGATCAATGTCGGGTTGAATGTTTACGCGGCATCTGGCCTGGCCTGGCAAGCGCATCTGGGTGGCATCCTCGCTGGTGCTCTCCTCGGCGCCATCCTGCCCTCGGCGATCCGCAACTGAACTGGGTTTTCCGATCAGACGACACGGGGCGCGTCATGCGAGATGACGCGCCCCGTTACATTCCCTGGATCATCATAGCGCCACTTACAGTCTAAGTAGTCATGCGCGTGCTCTTCAGCTATTCGTATAGAGAAAGCCCGTCAGAATCGCGCCAGCGCCCTGCGCGCGCGGCGTCATCCCCGCCGTCGGTCCGCTATCGACGACCAGATCGATACCAGCGGTCTGGGGCGTGTTCGCCGGAATTGCCACATCCCCCGCGACCAATTGCTGATTGATCAGCAAGCTGATCGCGGTGTCACTGGTATGGATCTGCAGGTCGACCGCTGTACCCACCACGCTCTGGCCCGCGCGCAGCACCGTGGCGCCGCCACTCGCCGCCTGGCTGACGATATCCCAATTGCCATCACCGCAGATGAAGGCGTAGATCCCACCAGGCGTGATAAGCCGTATCCCCATGCCCACGCAACTTCCCGTGGTCGCGAAGCTGACGATATGCAAGCGGACCGTGCTGACGGTGGCAATCGGCTGGTCGGGCAGGCTGAAATGTACAGACGCGGCGCTCGTCGCCCCCGCCGCCTGAGTGAGGTGGAGGCCATCGACCAGGCAGACAAAAGTGGTAGTAGACAGGCTATCGCGCGACCAGATGCCGATTCCCTGATAACAGTTCGAGCCAGGCCCAGGCCGGTCGGTCGTATAGCTGATCGGTGGGATGGCCGTGGGCGGACCAGACTGCACAGCGGGGGTCGCGGTACGCAGGGCGATGATAATCGTCGCGGGCGGCGGCGCGCCCTCCGCCGAACCACCCCGTAGGGCCGACGATCCCTGCTGGCGCACAATCCAGACCTGACTCAGAGCGAGTCCCGCAATGATCAGCGCGACCAATGCCACCTGCCAGCGCACCTGATGTGATGCTTTTTCCGCGGGAGTATTGAACATGCCGCCCTCCTTGGCTGACCGGTCGCGTGTTGGCCAACCTGACGCTTGGCCAGCGTCAGAACCTACTTCCGGATCTTCACGCAGCGCTATCTCTTGATCTATAATAGTGTAGCTACCGATAGAAGCTACCGTATTGTGTCGGAGCACAATCAGTGCACGGAGTCGCACCCTCAGTGAGGATGCTTCGCCATGCCCATCGTTCCGCCAGCGCACTCCTCGTCACGTCCCCGCCCCTATCGGCCCAGCCTCTGGCGCGCGTTCGTGACCCTGGCCATCTGTATCGCCGTCGGCCTCAGCGTCGCCTGGTTCACCAATATCCAGAATGTGCAGTCTGGCCTGACAGGCACGGACCCCACCCTCGGCGATGGATTTCACCACCCCGCCATGGGCTGGAACCATTACAACCATTTCCTCAATGCCGTCGATGCCCCGACCATCCTGGCAGTCGCCAAAGCGATGGCGCACAACGGCATGAAGGCGGCGGGCTATACCTATGTCAACATCGATGACAGCTGGGAGACCGACCACCGCGCTCCCGATGGCTCGCTACTCGTCAATAGCGCGTTTGGCGGTGTCGCGGGTATGAAGCAATTAGCTTCTCAGATCCACGCGCTGGGCTTGAAATTCGGCATCTATACCAGTCCGGCGGCGCGCACCTGCGACCCCAACGTCTATCATGTCGGGAGTGAGGGCCATGTCTTACAGGATGTACAATCGTTCGCGGATTGGGGTGTCGATTATATCAAACTGGACTATTGTAGCGCCACGGGCGATCCCGCGACCATCGCGCGCGCATGGCATGACGCCATCGTCAAGGTTGGGCGGCCGATGGTCCTGAGCATCAATGTCTATTGGGCGCAACCATGGACCTGGGCGCCAGCGGCGGGCGTG
The DNA here is from genome assembly GCA_027459705.1 of Ktedonobacteria bacterium. Taxonomy (GTDB): domain Bacteria; phylum Chloroflexota; class Ktedonobacteria; order Ktedonobacterales; family JACDGC01; genus DAIDHM01. The sequence goes on from DAIDHM010000197.1 coordinate 3,542, forward strand.
AACATGTGGCGCACCGGACCGGATATCTGCGAAATCTGGACGGCGCCACAGCGCGACAATTCCTATCGCTGTTATGATGGCAATTCAACGCGCGGTGTACTGGATGTCGTGGAGAATCCAAATGTACTGGCCTCCGCTGCCGCGGTCAGCCAGGGCCATTACAGCGATCCCGATATGCTGGAGATTGGGAATGGTGGCTTGAGCTATACCGAAGAGCAGGCACAATTCAGTATCTGGTGTATGCTCGCGGCGCCGCTGATCGCCGGCAATGATCCGCGCCAGATGACCGGCACTGACGACGCCAGCCGCTTCATGCTGCAGCGCGACCTGATCGCGATTGACCAGGATGCCGCGAATATCCAGGGCAAGCCCTTCCGGACCGACCAGGGCCTAGAATATTGGGTCAAGCCGCTGGCCGATGGCAGCAAGGCGGTGATGTTGTTGAACACGGATGCGAATGCGCAGACGATGCGTTTCAACTGGAACGAGATCGGCCTACCGGGGGGGGCGACGACCGTCCGCGATCTCTGGGCCGGGACGAGCCAGGTGACCACGAATAACCAATTCAGCGCGACGGTCCCCAGCCACGGCGCCATTGTGTTGCGCCTGACAGCGCAGGCACACCAGGCATGGCAGGCACCCCCCGCTGGCCAGCCCGTGATGGATGTGGGGGTGAGTCTGGTGGGCATCCTGACGGAGCGACGCGCGCGATAACAGTGCGTAGCCACGTATTTCTCCTCTGTACGCAGCGCCCGCGACGATGGCACGATCATGCTCAGCCCGGTCCGACGCGCACATCAAGGTCGCTGGTCGCTGTGCGGTGCAACCTGGCAAGCGATCATAGATCACTTTTCACTTGCGTTGGCGGCGGTGGCATCGGCGGCATCAAAGAGATCATCGGCATCGAGGTCGGGGTCGGCCGGGATGGGTGGGCTGGCGATAATGGACGCATATAGCGCCAGCAGCCCATCCATCACCTCGGACCAACTGCGAGTGAGCGCGGCGGCACGGGCCGCCGTCGCCAGCAATTCGCGGCGCGCGGGCTGGTCAAGTAATTCCGCGATGGCGCTGGTGAAATCGACGGGATCGTGGGGGCGGGCGAGGATACCTGTCTCGCCATGTCGCACGAGATCGCGAACGCCCTCAGCGTCGCAACCGACCACAGGGAGACCGCTGGCCATGGCTTCCAGAACGACCTGGCCGAAGGTCTCGGTCGTCGAAGGGAAGACGAAAAGGTCGGCGGCGGCGTAGGTATCCGCCAGCGCCTCGCCCGCCAGATAGCCGGTGAAGGTCACCGGCAGCCCGCGCAATGTTTCCTCCAATTCGCCGCGCGCCGGACCATCGCCGACGACCGCCAGGTGGAGTCCCGGTCGAGCCAGCGCGCGATAGGCCCGCGCCAGCGTGAGGATATCCTTCTCATGCGAGATACGCCCAACGTAGAGCAGCAGGGTCGTCGCAGGGGTCGCGCCCAGTTCGGCGCGTCGCGCCGCGCGGCGCCGTTCGGGGGTGAAGAGGATGCTATCGACACCCCGCTGCCAGAGGTGGACGCGCTCGAAGCCCTGGGCCGTCAGGATCGCGGCCGTCGAGGGTGAGGGGCAGACAGTCGCGGCGCACTGATTATGCAGGAAGCGTCGGTAGGCCCAGACTGGCTGCTCCAACAGGCCAAGTTTGAAATGATTCATGTAGCTGGCGATGTTGGTATGATAGGCGGCAACCGTCGGCACCGCGATGCGGTGAGCCCAATATAGTCCAGCCATGCCCAACAACATCGGATCGGCCAGGTGGACGAGGTCCGGTCGGAAGCGCGCCAATCGATAGCCCATCGCGCGATTGGGGAAGAGCGCACGGAGTTCGGGATAAAAGGGCAACCGGATGCCAGGGACCGCGATGACCCGCGCCCCGGCATAGCGGCGCGGCGCGCCCTCTGGTCCGAAGACGATCGCCTGATGGCCTCGCTCCTCCAGATGCCGCAACAACATGGAGATTGTCCGGGTGACGCCATCTAATTTAGGCAGGAAGTTCTCGGTGATGATAGCAATACGCATGCTTGACCTTTCGTTACGCGCTCTTCACTATCATACCGCAGATCAACTCGTCTCTACACGATTGCTGACAGCCCATTTCCGCCGATCTTCGGAAACATCTGGAGCCTCAGGTTGTCTGTCCGCGAAATCACTCACCGATCGGCCAGATGGCCAGCGGCGCCTGCGCGCGAGGTGAGTCGCAGCCATCCTCTGCCGTAGTATGCTCGTGGTGGTTGCGCGACCGCACCGCGTCGTCAGGGCGTGTAGCCCGGGTCCGTAGGGGCGGGATCGGCAGCAGCGCTATTGTCGGTGCGCGGATTTGGGACGAAGACGGAGATTTGGCCATTCTCGATGCGCGTCTGGAGGGTGGGCAACGGGCTGTAGTGGAACTTGCCCGCGAAGAAATTGCCTTCGGCGTCGAACCGTCCCGCGTGACAGGGACAATCGAAGGTCCGCGCACTGGCATTCCAGGCAACCAGGCAACCCATATGTGTACAGGCCGCCGAGATCGCCAGCAGTGAGCCATCGGCACGCTGGAGCACATGGCCAACGATTTGCTCCGTGGCGAAGCGCACGACTGTGCCCGGCTGCAGATCGGCGACCATCGCGACGGGATACCACTGGCCACCGAGGCCAACCAGCGGCGTATCCCACGTGGGGTGATTGGCCTGCGTCGCCAGGACCGTGAGGCCTGCTCCGGCCGCCATCCCCGCCACGGCGCCGAGTCCGCCCGCCAGCAGGGCACGGCGCGACGGCCGCGCGCGTTTGGGAACCCGCGCGGGCATAGCGGTTGGCGTAGCGATGGGTAGGGCGTCCAACAGATCAGCGCGCAAGCGCTCCGTGAAGGCCGGCCCGGCGGCGTCATCACCCACCAGCGCGGCGCGGAGCGCGAGCGCAGTGGATTGCACAGCCGGATCGAGTGGAGGCGCAGAGGGCGGCGCGAGGTGGGCAGGGTTCAGCAATGCTTCGAGCGCTTCAGCTTCGGCGAGTTCGGCAGGATCGAAATCGTCAGCGAAACCGTACGTCCCATTCGTTGCCATCTCATCGGCCATCGGCGATCTCCTTCCTCGTCTCCGCCAAGCTCTGGCGCAATTCTGCTGCCTTTTTGATCGCCCGCAATTGGATCACCTTAGCGTTCGCCTCACTGATCCCCAGGTGAAGGGCTGTCTCGCGGATCGTCCGCTGTTCGATGAAGCGACAATGGAGCACAGCGCGATAATTCGCGGGCAACTGGTCCAGGATCGCCAGCGCCGCCTCACGCGTGATATCGCTTTCCGACTCACTCGCGGCGATGGGTGATTCCGCGGCTGGCCCACCCCAGCCTTCGTCAAGCAGCGCGTCTAGCGAGACGGTCGACTGCCGCCCCTGCAGGCGGAAGTAATCCATCGTCACCGTCTGCGCCACTTGAAAGAGCCAGCGCCGCACCGTCGCATCATCCCGTGACCAATCGGCACCGCGCAACGCTTTCATGAAGACCTGTGCGGTCAGATCTTCCGCGGTTTCGCGCTGCCCGACCTTGCTTTTGATGAACCGGAAGATCGCGTCCACATTGGCGGAGTAGATAACCTGGAAGCGGGCGGAAGCCAGCGCCTGTGGATCCGGATCTGGCCTCACGTATCATTGCTCCGTTTCATCCTGCTGGGTTTTGAGCAATCCCTTTGATCGCGCTACCCCAGCACCATCGAACTACTGTCAGTGTACGCTGATCAGCATCGCATTGCAAGAGGCTTGCTCGCCGCCCTGGATGATTCTCTCCCATAGTTCTATACGTTACGGGGTTACGGATCGGATGCCGTACAAACCCGGTGTAACCCCTCGACGTAGTATGGACAGCGCGGTAATAACAGCCGCGAGACCAAGTAAAAAAATCAACCACATGATGACGTGGAGGAAAGAAACCTTATGACACTCAAACGCATATTGATCGGCGCTACCGCCCTGATCAGCCTGGCCCTGGCGGCTTGCGGTTCTAGCTCCACCGCGGGCGCGGCAACTACCTCGGCACCCACCGCGACGACGGCACCCGCCACCAACATGGTGGTCGCGGTCGCGACTGCTACGGTCGCTGGCAAGTCCGAGCAGATCTTGACTGGTACCAATGGCATGACGCTCTATTACTTCACTCCCGATACATCGACGACGCCTGCCTGTGTCGCGGCCTGCCTCGGCAATTGGCCACCATTGCTCTCCACGGGCGGCACACCCGCTGGCCCCGCAACGCTGACGGGGACGTTCAGCGTCCTGGCGGGCGATTCCACGCGCGCCCAGGTGGAGTATAACGGCCATGAGCTGTATTACTTCATCAAAGACAAAGTTCCTGGTGATACCACTGGCCAGGGCCTGGCCGGCGGCAAGTGGCAGGTCGCGACTCCGGGTCTGACCTCCAGCGGCTATTAACCCCTGTTGACCTAATAGGGTGGCCCACGTACTTTCTCCGCGCAATACCAGCCAGGTGTAACGCACACCTGGCTGGTATTGCTATGGATGGGTGGCGGGTCATTAAGAAAGTGGTTGACAGATGAGGGCGGCGCGGGCGATGGCGCGCGGGTGATAGCCCAGCGTGAGCGCTTTGCTTGCTCCAGGATATAGTACTGGCGCGAAGAAGGCACATTTCACTGGACCGCGTAATCATCTTGCAATGTATAGGAAGTTGCTCCTGATTTCAAAGGCATACGTGCTTGACGTGCGATAAAGCCTATGATAAGGTAAGGGCGATTACGGAGGCTTGCGCCCGTACAATCCCGTTTGGAGAACGTTGTATTCATGACAGAGAAAGAACTGCTCCACATGCAGATCCGCAGCTATGAGTTTTATGCTGATCTGATAGAGCGTGCTGTCGGCGGCACCGGGAATGAGTTGCCGCGTTGGAACGCCGAGAAAGCCGTACAATATCGCCTTCTCGCCGCGCAATTGCGCGAACGACTCGCCGTCGTCGAAGACGCCGACCCGGTGACAACACCTGCCCAGTCTACGCCCACCACGCAAGCCTGACGTTCAGATCGTGAAGACACCACGCGATGGCGGAGCGCGTTCAGCCTGATGAACCAGCGTCATGGTGGAGCATACTTGAGCAGCTTTGGCCGGGAATACCTGATGTGGAGAGATAATCACCTGGGACGCGCTCTTCCGCGAAAAGCGCGTCGTTGACGGCGAGGAGCGATGATGAGCGAACAATTTTTCTCCACCACCCGTCTGGGCAACGTGATGAAGCTGATCGCGCTAGGCCACCAAACCGGGTTACTGCAGGTGATGCGCGGCAACGGCAACGCGCGCGAGGAAGGCTTGATTCAGTTTGAAAACGGCGAGATCACCATGGCCACAATCGGGCAATTACGTGGTCAGGCAGCTTTGGCCGTCCTGCAAAACTGGGGCGAGGCATATTATCAATTCCTGGATGGGGTCGTGCAAGCACAGAGCGCGCGTCCTTCGAACCGCCTGGTCTGGAATGGAGCTCCCAATCAACAGGTGCCGCCGCCATCCGGTTCAGGATCTTTCCCGGGCGGCATGGGGATGGCGGGTTCGCAGCCGGGTATGAACGGGAGCTCACCGCAGCATAGTCCTTATACGACCAATCCCGCCCTTGGTGGATCCCAGCCGGGGATCGGCAATCCAGGCATCTCATATCCCCCTGGACCTCAGGGTGGTCCGGCGGCTGGGACCAATTATGGCTCATCACAGGGGGGCGCGCCACTCGGGAATCCTGCCACCCGGATCGCGCAGTTGGATAGCAGTTATATTGCGCGACGGTTGCTGTATAACGAAAACGGCGCCAGTCTGTCGCTGGAACGACGAGAACGGCAATTGTTATTGTTGGTAGATGGTCGCAGGACGATCAGTGATCTCGTGCGCTTGACCAGGCGGAGTGAGGACGAGGTCCAGAGCATGCTTGCTCATCTTATCGCGATGAATCTGGTCAAATAACCTCGCGCCAAAGATATGCTGGGGCCGGGGAGGGGGATAGCATGTTTGGTCGGTGGTTCCGAACGGGAATCCGTTCGCAGATCATTTTTATCGTGATTATTGGGGCGGTGCTCACGACAGCCGCCACGCTGATTATCGCCGATACCTCGATTACCCAATATGGCAATCGTCAGGCACGCGCGGAAGCTAGCCGCAACTTGAAGATTGCGGATCATATCCGCACCTTTGATTTTGGCGCCAGCGTCTCGATATCTGATGAGGGCGATATGGGGAACCTGGTCGTGGACTCCCCCACGGTCAGTCATGATAATTATACTGTCGACAAGACCTATAATGATTTTGGTCGGTTACCTCTCAATAATGACACCAAGTTCGTCGATGAGGTGCAGGCACAGCTTGGTGACGCACAGGTCTCCGTGTATCAATGCGCGAATAAGTTGATGCAACAACTGACGGGTGGCTGTCAGCGCATCTCGACGACTTTCACCCTGGCCGATGGTACGACCCGCGCTATTAATACGCCATCATCGCCGCAATTGATCCCGCCGAATGTCCTCACCGCCATTCACAATGAGGTGCTATCCTCTGGTTTCGCGGCCTACCCGCAGACCATCGGGGGCATCCAGTACATGGTCGGGTATCAACTGCTCTTCGATCCTCAGCAAGATCCTAAAGACGCCTCCCAACTTCCTATTGGGCTCCTGGTGGTAGCACAACCGCTCACCCAGATCAATCAATTGATCAGCACGACGACCCTATTCATGATTTTGACGGGTATTGCCATTATGATTACCGGTCTGGTCATGGCGCTGATCGTGGCCTCCGCCATCAGTAATACCTTGCAGCGCGCCTCGAAACAGGTGGGAGTCGCGAGTGATCAATTGTCAGACCTCTCCAGCCGCCAGTCTTCGGGATCTTCCCAACAGGTCTGGGCGATCAATGCTATCAATCGCGGCTTACAGAACCTCAAAGAATCTTCGGATGATATCGCGCGGAGGACGGATCAACTGGCGCAATTGGGGACGCAGGTGGCGTTGCGGCGCGCCGAAATTACGCCAACGCAACTCGAGGCGATCATGGGTCACATGACACGCGCTGTGCTCGAAATCAATGTCTCCAGTCGTAACCACGCCACGACCGTAGAACGTATGACGAATGCGATGGAGGCGGTCACCGAGGTAGCCGACCAGGTGGCGGGCGGCAGCCGCCAGATGGCGGAGAGCTCCGAGCGGCTGGAGACGGTTGTGATGCAGCTGGAAGAACTGGTCACTGGCCGCCGCAGCAAAACCACGGCCACCAACCAGGTACCTCCAACGGTGAAGGCAGGCCAGCGACCGATGGACGATCCACTGCCATCGCGCGGAGGTTCGCGATCAGGCGCGTTGAATGGCACGCTTCGGCCCGCGATGAGCCTGCCAGACGCGACACATTCCAATGCGCCAATGTTGGGAAGCAGGATGAACGAAGCGGCGATGCCCGGCAACGGCCGCGGGGCAATGGGGCAGATGCCCATGATCCCCGCGCCACGTGGCACTCCTTCACGACCCAACCCGCGTGATTCCAGTCCGTGGCAAATGCGCGACGATGACCCGCGGCGGCCCTAAACGCGCGGCATACGAGCGATCTCCGCGCATATCTTGCGGCGAGCGAGGAAACATGATATGCTCTGGCCGGAAGATGGCGGTGAGCCCACCGCCACTTCCGGACCTCGCTCGCGCGGGCGTTCCAATTGATCTCGGCCCACTGTCACCGCGCCATAGTATGGTCGGTGCTGGGTGGGGCACCAGGCATCCACGATGTCGTGAAAGGCAGGAGACACTCCTTTATGACCACTGCCGATATTTTAGCGAAAGTTCCTTTGTTCACGTCGCTCGAGCGTCGAGATCTGATGACGCTGGCAGCCTCCGCGCGAGAACGGCAATATCAGCCCGGCGAAGAAATGGTGCGCCAGGGAGACACTGGTGTTGGTCTCTTTGTGCTGACCCAGGGGCGCGTCCGCGTGACCCAAAATCGCCAGGGTGAGACGTACGATCTCGGCGTGCTCGATCATGGTCAGGTCTTCGGCGAGATCTCCCTCCTGGATGATCTGCCGCGTACCGCTACTGTCACCGCGATTGAACCTTGCTCCGTCATTATCGTCCCAATCTGGGATTTCCGAGCGGCGTTACGAGAGAATCCCTCTATGGCGCTGGCCCTCTTGACTTCCTTGAGCCGCCGCCTGCGTCGCGTCGAGATGCAACGCTCCGGTAATGCGTAATATCGACCTGATCGAGTGATGCTCCGCGTCTGTCGACCAGCATCCAAATCAGCGAGCACCAACCAGGACGAAGCCCGCCGGTATATCACCGGTGGGCTTCGTAATAGTCTGAGAGAGATTCAGTTCAGATATAACGCGGGAATGGAGCTGGATCACACGAGGACAACGACCACTGATGCACCCGCGGCGGTCGGCGTCGGTGGTGGATAAGTAGCCGTCGCGGTGGGCGGCAGAATCGTCGCCGTCGCGGTGGGTGGCAGACGCGTCGCCGTCGGCGTGATAGTAGGGGGCACCGGGGTCGCCGTCGCGGGCACCGGGGTCGCCGTCGGCGGCACCGGCGTTGCCGTCGGCGGCACCGGCGTCACCGTCGGCGGCACCGGAGTCGCCGTTGGGAAGACGGGAATGACTGACGGGGTTGGCGCTGTCGGCCCCATCGTAGCGGTAGCGGTCGGCACGATGGGCTTGGGCGTCGCGGTCGGTGGCACGGTGGTCGCCGTCGGCGGCGGCAAGGTTGCCGTGGGCTGCGGAATAGGCGTCGGCGCGGGAGTCGGCAGAGTGATGACCACAAACGTTGGCAACACTCCTGGCGTGGCGGTGGAGTCGTCACCGGCAAAATTCGCCGGTATGCCGGTCACCGTGATCACCACCTGCGGTGCCTGGCTCGGTGGGGAGGCCGGAGGTGTGGCGGTGAGCAGAGAGTGGGCCACCGCGATCAGGGCGCTGCAGGTCGCGAGAAACGCGATGGCGATGGCACCGATGAGGACCCGGGCGAAGTTTGGTGAAGGTGGCGTGGTGAGCAGGCCCGTCGTGCGAGTCCGCGGATTGATGGTCAAGGGCGTCGCGGTCTGCGCCGCTGGCCCATTAAAAGTCCAGGCGGAGATCGATTGCCAGTCACGATGCCACGAATCAACGGGCGTCGTCACAACCTCATCCTGCCACAATTCGTTGCGTTGTCTGGTCGGTGTCTGGGCTTGCTCTGGCTCCACGCCAGAGATATCCTGCCCGCAATGAGGGCAGGAGCCAACAGCGCTATCTAGTTGTTGCGCACAATGTGGACACAACATGGCCCAATCTCCTCTGCCGGACCATCGCACGGAGTACATTTCAAACATACTCATGGTATCAAGCTACCATTTGGATGTCAACGGAGCATGAGCGGTGATATTTCACACTACTTCATGTTATTGTACAGGATTACACACAAGATTCTCATGGCTAGCTGATCGGCTTCTTTGGGCTATACCACTCATTTTTTGCCAGGACAGCCTTTATATCGCCGCACTGGAGATAGGAACAAAGTCAGTACGAGCTTACAGAATGATGAGAAAACTCTTACTTATCTCATAGGCTCCGCACCGATCTCCGTCATTCTGAAGGTCCTATTGCCGTTGCGGGAACCCCGGGCCTATGCTATACTCATGATATAGAACATTTGTTCTCAGTTCAAAAAAAGCAAGGGTTGTCCGGGTGCATGAAAGGCGGAATTGCTGATGCGGATCCTGGTTGTTGATAATGACGCGCTCCTGCGCGGCATGCTTGCGCAATTCCTGACTGATGAAGGCCACACAGTGTGTTGCGCGGCACATGGCGCGGAAGCGGTGCGTCGCCTGATTGCCGAACCCAATATCGCGTTGCTCTTGTTGGATATGCGCATGCCCGTGATGGATGGCCCCGCCGTCTGCGAGTGGATCGCCCGCCACTTACCGATCGCAGCCCGTCCCACGATCCTCGCCATGAGTGCCACGCCCCAACTGGCGCAAGGCGCGCCGGGCGTGGCGCTGACACTCGCCAAACCGTTTGGCATTGACGATCTGCAAGGCGCGGTGGCGCGCATCGCCGCCACCGCGCCGCGTCAGAATCCCCAGGTGCCCGCCGCATGACCCTGGATCAGCCGTCCAGACTGACCAGATCCCCGCATGAACCCTGATTGCTCATCGGCGGAAGTCAAAATACTTGAAGCCCGTGGCGAAGGTGAAGTCGTGGCCGTGAGCGCGCGCGATCTCGGCCTCGGCGCGGGCTTCGCGCTCGATCATCTCGCGCGGGTCGAAGTTGATCTGCGAGCGGTGCGCCTGCAATGCGGCGATCTGGCAATCCAGATCTGCCTGGGTGACTTCTACCCAGCGATCGGTATGGGTGGTATTGGTGAGGTATAACTCCTCGACCTTATGGGGTTCGAGGCCCTCATCCAGCAGCTCCGGAAAGACCAGGCGAGTATCCGCCGATGGCATGATCGCACCCAGGGTGATCTCACCAGACGCGCGATGATCAGGGTGGTTGATATAGCGCTGGCCATGCCAGAAAGTCGTGGGATCTTGCGCGACCACCACATGGGGGCGCACCTGACGGATGACCCGCGTCACCGCGCGGCGCGCCTCAAGCGAAGGGACCAATTGCGCATCGATGAAATCCAGAAAGATGACTTCCTGGGTGGACCCTAGCTGACGCGCGGCTTCTTGCGCTTCGTTCCGTCGCAACGCAACCAATTCTTGCGACGTCATCTGAGAGTCTTTGCCACCGACATCACCATGCGTCAGCAGGCAATAATGCAGCACATAGCCTGCGTGCGCCCAGTGCGCGAGGGCGGCACCACACATAAATTCGCCATCATCAGGATGCGCCATAACAACGAGGAGCGTCCGCGTAGCGGTTTCGGGCAATCCCATGGGAAGTTTTGATCCTTTCAGAGTCGGTATTCGATAGCGCGAGGGTCTCTGGTAGCCCCGCGCAAGTGTTATCCATAGCATAGCATGCCTGTCGGTTGTTCTCACAGCAACCAGCAGCTTCGATGATTCATACATGGTTGGTACTTTATGCCCTGTCTGCATGCTCTGGTTGCGAGATGGAGACTGCGTTGCGTATGATGAGAATATCGACGCACGACTTGTGGGTAACTCATGGTGCGCGATGGTAAGGGCAAGGCGTGTATGGACTTCTACCAATCGCATGAGCATCTCTTTGGCGATCTTGACGCCAAGTGGGGCGACCTCACGCGGGCACGGGCGGTCATCATCCCCGCGCCACTGGAATATACGGTCTGCTATGGCGAAGGGACGGGCAAGGGCCCGGCCGCGATTATCGCTGCCTCGAGCCAGATGGACCTCTATGACGAAGAGATGGAAGCGATCCCAGCTGAGGCGGGCATAGGGACACTGGCGGAGCTTGCCTTTAGCGACCTCAGCCACGCTGAAGCGCTGGGGCGCATCCACGATGCGGTCGCGACGGTCATCGCGCATGACCAGTTGCCGGTGACACTGGGCGGTGAGCATTCACTGACAGCCCCTTGCGTCCGCGCCATCCAATCCGCCGCCAACTCGGCCCCATTAGGTGTCGTGCAGTTCGACGCCCACGCCGACCTGCGCCAGGAATATGAGGATACCCCCATCAGCCACGCCTGCGCCATGCGGCGTACTTTGGAGGTCCCGGGCGTCGATCTCCTGGGCGTCGGCATCCGCAGCATCAGTCCAGAGGAAGTGCGCGACCGCCGCGCCGGACAGGTAACTTCCACGATCATTTGGGCCCACCAATTCGCTGAATCCTATGGCACGGCACGTATCAGTGGCGCCGCCGCGTTCAGCGCCGCCCTGGCCAGACTGCCAGAGCGCATCTACATTACGATCGACCTCGATGGCCTCGACCCGGGAATTATGCCAGCCGTTGGCACCCCGGAACCGGGTGGGTTGCAGTGGTATCAACTCCTGGGCATGGTGCGCCAGATCTGCGCAACCAAGCACGTGGTCGGCTGTGATATCGTTGAATTGGCGCCGATTCCGCATCTGGCGGCCCCGGACTTTCTCGCCGCCAAACTCGTGTATCGAATACTGGGATCGATCTTCCATGAGGAGCGTCGATCATGAGCATGGCGTCTCCCATCTGGCCCACCGCCTATGCGCCGCGGCCACGGCGCGGCCTGGTATTCCTCACGCTCGCCATTGTCTCAATCACGGGATTCTTCAGCGGCATCGCCCTGCATCCACTCCTGCGCATCTGGCATGACGCAGCCTTTGGCGGTGGTCAGCACATCGCCGCGGTCGCCACAGTCGCGCCGACGGCGATACCCACGCTGCTGCCAATGACGCCAGAACCCTTCGTGCTCACCCTGTCCGTCGCGCCCACCAGCATCGCCCCTGGCGGCCAGTTGTCGTTGACCACCCATGCCACCCTGGCGCGCGATAGGACTATCGCCGCGCGTGGCGTCCTCTGCCAGCCAACTTTCGATGGCGTCACCTGGGCAGCATCGATCGCCGCCGTGACCACCGATGACACTGGCACGGCAACCTGGACTGTCCAGATTCCGCCCGATACGGCGGCTGGCACGTATAAAGTAACCGTGACCGGTCATTGGGGTACGACCAACTCGTATTACTTCTACACGTTCATTACTGTCACTGGCTAACTCACCGACCTTTGTTTCGAACGCACTGACTGCCAGCAACCGTGAGCTTGCTCTGCAGCAACAGCGGATCGTCGCTCGTGCCACCGGACCGGCACCGGACCCTCCGGCTGCTGACCGTGAGGTCGGTCGCCGCGCTGGCCCATATGATGTCCTTCGCGTCCATCCATACGGTGTGACTCCTGGCGGATGATGCCCGCCATGTTCGCGATGACAGGGAAAGGTCGCTATGCGCGCGCTACTCACCCGTTCGGCCCTATGGCAAGACCGCTCCTTCATCCTGATCTGGACCGGGCAGACGACATCGATCTTCGGCGACCGTGTGACCGATATCGCGCTCCCCTGGCTGATCCTCACCCAGACACGGGCGCCGTTTGATGCTGCCCTGGTCGTGGCGGCGCGCTACATCCCCATGATGGCCTTCGGCTTGCCGGCCGGGATGCTCGCGGATCTCTTGCCACGGCGACGCTTGATGATCGGCAGCGATGTGCTCCGCGCCACCGCTCTGGCGCTGGTCGTGATCCTGGCGCTGGGTCACCACACGGCTCCACTCTGGTTGCTGGCGGGGATTACCTTCGCTCTGGGTGTCGGCCAATTGGCGTTTCAGACCGCCTATCGCGCCTGGCTGCCAGCAGTCGTGGGCGAATCATTGTTGGGGCGATCCAACGCGGCGCTGGAGGCAGCTGACGCCGCCAGCACGCTAGCGGGACCGGCGTTCGGGGGCTATATCATTCAGGCGCTGGGGCCGGCGCTGGCATTGGGCGCCGACCTGTTCTCATATCTTGTCTCGGCCACAACCCTCTGGAGGGTGAGGGAAGCTGGCGATGAGGTAGCGCTCCAGCAAGGTCGGCGCCAGGCCGCTCTGCGCGCGCTCCGGCGTGATCCGCGCGGGCAGGCGCGCCGCGTCTGGCGCTACGCTGCCCAGGGGGCCAGGACCATCTGGGATTCCGACGCGCAACGCTTTATGAAGATCATTGGGACGCCACTGGTGCTCTGTGCCGGGACGATCACCGTGCTCTTAGCGATCTTGACAGAGACGCGGTTACATCTCCCTGCCTGGCAAGCGGGCCTCGTTTTTGCCAGCGCGGGGATCGGCGGGCTGCTCGGCAGCGCGATCGCGCCACGCGCGCTGGAATTACCCTGGCGACAAGCCAGCATGGCTACCTATATCTGCGCCGCAATGGGTCTGCTTGGCCTGCTCTGCGCCACATTCGCGCCGAGCCGGAGCGCTTTTGCGCTGGCGACCCTGAGCAATGGCGTGCTGGATGGCGCGGTCTCGCTGAGTTTCGTCATCACCGGGACGCAGCAGACCCTGATCACCCCCACCACCGTCCGCGGTCGCGTCGGCGCGGTCAGCCAGATGTACAGCGCCGCCATCCGGGGTTGCGGACTCGTGCTGCTCGGCGCGCTGGCGTTCGGTGGCAACCCCGCGGGTGCCTTTGCGCTACTCGCGCTCCTCTTTCTCACCGCCGCCATCCTGCTGCATCGACCAGACACGTCAGATCGCGCTTCCGCGGATGTCCCGGTCCCGGTCACTTCCGAGCAGCTGCGCGATCGCACCGACCAGAGCATCCCGTGGCCCTCAGAACCTGATGTGGGTCAAACCGGCCAGAGCGATCGCCGCGGCCAGAACAATGCCGAAGCGCAGATGTAATTGCGCTGTCCGCTGAATGCCGATGATGTAGGCCCGGCGCCGCTGTCCGGGCGCAGGCGCGTCCACTGGTTCCTGCCGCGCCTCCAGGACATCATTGACGTTGATATAGGCCAGCGGGAAGACGAGCCAGACAGCGAGTGAGAAGATCGGGAGCACCCGTGTGATCACAAAGATCGTGGTCGTGACGAAAGCGCCGAAGATCAGGACGGCGTGAAAGATCTGGCCGAACCGTTCGCCGAACCGTACTGGCAGCGTCAGTTTATGGACCGCCGCGTCATCCCGCAGGTCGCGCGTATTGTTCATATTCAGGATGGCCGTCACGATGCAGCCGATCGGTATACTGGCGGCAATCGCCATCCAGGACCATTGATGGATCTGGACGTAAAACGCTCCCCAGGTCATCAACACGCCCATTGCCAGAAATACCATCACATCACCCAGGCCGCGTGTCGAGAACTGAAACGGCTTGCCACTATAGAAATAGGCGATCGCCATCCCCGCCAGGCCAAAGAGCATAATGGCTGGTCCTACCAGGAAGATCAAGACCACACCCAGCACCGCCGCCGCGCCGAAGGACGCAATGCCACCGCCCAGCACCTGCGCCGCCGACATCTCGCCGCGAAAGATCACCGTGCTGGCGCCGAGCGATTCGGCGTGATCCAGACCATAGCGGTAGTCAAAATATTCATTGAAATAATTCGCGGCGATCTGCAGGCAGAGACCCGCCACCAGGGTCGCCAGGAATTCAGGCAGGCGGAAGACGCCGGCGTAGATCGCCACCGCCGTCCCGACCAGCACCGGACTGACAGCGGCGGAGAGTGAGAAGGGGCGCGCCACTTTGATCCAGAGACCCAGCCCAGGTCGTGGTGATGTCGAGGCAGTCGGACCCTCGAGTGTCGTTGGTTGCATCGTGAATAACCTCGTTAGCGTGCTGGCAATGCCAGATAATGCAGAAAAATATGCCACCAGTCCATACGGCTGGCACCGGACCCTCCGGTGTAGACCGGACCTTCTGGTCGCATGAGAATCATAGGTCGAGTAGACCTCTTTGTGCTACTCTGCAAGTACATTGTCAGGACCGCTGGAGGATGCAACATGTCGACCCAGCAGACTACCTTCGCCGTCGATATCGGCGGAACACAGACCCGCATCAGCATGTTTGGGCAGATCGCGACTCAGCCAGCGACCAGTGGCAGATTGGACGTGCCCAACCCTCTGGAGGTAGCGGCCCTTCCGGTGGACATCAACACTGTAGATCCACCTTTTGGCCATATTCTCGCACGCTACCCTACACCGCCAGACTATGACGCGCAACTGCACACCATCATCGCGGCAGTGAGGTCGCACAGTGAAAAGGCAGCCGCGCGCCCTGCCGCGCTGGGTGTTGCCATCGGGGCACAACTGGCGCGCGATGGCCGCTCCGTGCTGGCCGCGCCCAACCTGCCAATGTACGTCGCGCGCCCCTTCGCCGCCGACCTGGAGGCGGCGCTGGGCTGTCCAGTCTGGCTGGGGCACGACACGGTCTGTGGCCTATTAGCGGAGCGCTGGTCAGGTGCTGGGGAGACGTCTCAACACGTGGATGTGATGACCGCGCCGCGCCAGCAGGCGGGTGGACCACGCGCTGGCGTCCTTGGTGCGTACGATCGCTGCGCCTATCTGACACTCTCCACCGGGACTGGAGCGGCGTTTCACCTGCGCCAGGGCGCGCGCGAACTGACCTGCTCGATCGAGTTCGCCCACCAGATTCTGGAAGGCAACGCGCGGCGCTGCCTCTGTGGCCAGGTCGGCTGTCTGGAGACATACACCGGTGGCCGCCAGATGGCCCGTTTCGCCAGCCCCGACGAGATGGCGACGGGAGCGTTCTGGGAGACCTTCAGCGAGAAATTGGCGATCGGCCTGGTGAACCTGGCGAAGTTGACGCGCGTCGAGGCCGTCGCCATCGCGGGCGGCATCGCGCTGGCCCGCCCACACCTCATAGCAGATGTCCAACAGCGCGTCGATGCGCGACTGGCCGCCGCGCACCTGACGCTGCTCGCTGCGGCCTTCGGTGAGCACGCCCCGTTGATCGGCGCGGCGTTGCTCCCCAGCACACCGCCCGACCAGATCGTGCCATGAGGCCGATTGGCGCGGACAGTCCGCAAGCCATGAGATCGGCGATCACGGCAAGAAATCGACCAGCGATTTCTGGATGCTCTTGGCGTCGACCGAGAGCGCGGCGGTATAGAGGGTCTGGGCAGACGCCATCTGGGTCGCCACCGTCGGATAATCGACGTTGACGGTCGTCGTCAGGACGCTCTGCAACTGAATGTTCTGCGATTGCAGCTGACTGATATTATCCTGGATCGTCTTCTCTTTGGCGCCTAACTGCGCCTGGATGCCGGAGACAGTGTTGTACAGTGAGTCCAGCGCGGTGATGTCATTCGAGACATCGCTGGTGGTCGTCGCATAGGTGAAGGTATCCGCATTGGCAGGCGGACCAGCATTGTAGACCTGGCTGGCATTGATCGTCGACTGATTCCAGGTGAGAGTCAGCCCATTGCCCAGCGCGAACTGAGTTGGCGTCAACGCCCCACCCGCGGTAGGAGTCGCCGGTGGGTTGAAGCCGCCGGTAGTGGTCGGGATCGTCGTTGACCACGTCGTGCCATTGTCTGAGGAGATCTGGACGCCAACGACATTGTTGTTGCTATCCAGCTGACTGGCGCGGACCTGAAGATTGGGGTTCCCCGTTCCCGTATACGTGCCCGCGAAGGACAGCGACTCATTCCCTACATTGGGGCTGGCCTGAATGGCGAAACCACTGGCATTGGCGCCCGCCACGGCGCTGAAGCTGTAGCGATCGCCGACCGTCGGAGGGGTCTGCGCATTACTCGTCACCGCGCCGGGGGTGAACTGCATCGACATGCCCGAAGCACCCAGCGTAAAATTATTGGCAGTGCTACCCGCTACCAGGGTTGCTGGTGTCCAGGTGACCCCATCATTGGAATATTGCGCGCTCGTGACGCCACCGCTGGTGTTGACGCCCGTCACCTGCACCAGATACCCCTGACTGGCGCCCGCATTGATCCCGCTGACCGCCAGCGTCGCCGACCCTTGATTCTGGACGGGGATTGGGTTGCCCGCCTCATTCAGGTGCCGCGCCAATTGCCGCAACGTCTCGAAGACGCCATTGGAACCGGTGAACATCTGGTTGGCATTGACATTGACTTGCATATTGAAACCGGGCGCAATCTCCATATTCTTCGCCCCGTTATTGCCGCTGAAGCCGCCGTTCGTGTTGAATGGCGTCGTCTGCGTCATCGTGCCGGAGAAGATATAGCTGGAGCCAAACATCGTGTTCCCAATCTGTTGCACTTGCTGACCAAGCTGCTGGATCTCCGTCGCCATTGCCGCCCGATCGCTGGGAGCATAGGTATCACTCGCCCCCTGCACTGCCAGCTGCCGGGCGCGCTGAATGACGCTGACAACCTGCCCGAGCGCGCTACTCCCGCTCTGCAAAAAGCCCATCGCGGTATTCGACGTGCTCTGATACTGCGTATTGAGATTCACCGATGCCTGCAGATCGATGGCGTATGATACGGCGCCAGGATTGTCGCTCGGCCGGTTCAGCTGTTTGCCCGTCGCCAGCTGATCACTCAGCGTGGAGATGGATTGATAAGTCAAACTGAGATCGGTGACGATATCATTCGTCACCATCTGTTGGATGACGCGCACGGGATCCCTCCTTCCAGGTAGTACGCACAGGGGCACCGGGGCTTTTGATCAGTTGCCGAGACCCATGTGATTGATAATCGTATCGAGCATTGAGTCCACGGCGGTGATGACCCGCGCCGCCGCCGCGTAGCTGTGCTGCAATTCTACCAGCTTCGTCATCTCCTCATCGGAGCTGACTCCGCTGACTGAGAGGCGCTGGTTGGTGAGTGTCTGCATGACCACGGTCTGATTCTGGTCAGAGTTGTTCGCCATCTGCGCATTGGCGCCCAGTGACGCGATCACATTCTCATAACCCTGCTGGATGGTGATATTGGGGAGTGGGTCGGTGGCCGCGCCATTCTGGGTCTGGATGTTGGCGATGGCCTGCGCGATGGTGCCGTCACCGACGGCGTTGGTGACGCTGGCGGCGGCGATCGACTGGACGTTATTGGCGATGGCGGATGTCACACTGAAATTCGCGGCGGTGACGTTGGCGACGCTCGCGGCCGTATTGTACGGCGGTGCGGCGTTGAAGTACGGATTGCCAGTCGCGCCGGTCAGGTCGTATCCCGTCACATGCTGGGTATTGACTTCAAGGGTGATCTCTTTGGCGAGGGTATTTAACTGCGAGATCAGACCGCTGGCGCCGCCGATGACACTATCGCGCATCTGGATCGAAGCGCCAAGCTGGCCACCAAGGGGGGCGCCGGTCGCATTGGCGGGAGTGAGCGCGCTAGGATTGAGCATCGAAGCGCCACTGACGGCAGAAAGTCCGCTGGTGGAAGCGACAAAACTGAACTGATCGTTGATAGCGGCTGTGCCGCCGCTGAAAGACATCGTCACGCCATTGCTCAGCGTGAACGGCGACCCGGTACTGACCGAGGCGGTATAGGTCTGGCCGCCATCGGTGGAGTAGGAGATGCCGGTGACAGCGCCCGCCGTGACGCCAGTGACTTTGATCAGATATTGCTGGCTGCTGGCGCCTGTATATGTCCCACCGACCGTCGCGGTCTCGGTGCCCGTGTTGGTCGCGGTGGTGGTATAGGTCGGCACACCCATCGACGTGTATGTGAGCGGGGTCGAGGTGGTCGAACTGACCAACGCTGGCGCGCTGGGATTGGCGACCTGCAACGTCGTCGAGTTGGGGACCTGCGTCGCCAGTTGGACAGTCACCGAGCCATTGGGCTGCGCCGTCGTGATGACCGGCACGATCTTCGAGATCTGGTCAATCAACAGATCGCGCTGGTCCATCAGATCGTTGGGTTGCTGCCCGTTCGCCAGCACCGCCATAATCTGCCCATTGAGGTTGGCGATCTGTGCGGCGTTATTGTTGATGGTCGTCACCGAACTCTGTACCGATGCATCGGCGACCTGCTGAGTAGCGGTGAGTTGTTGCGAGGCGCTGTTGAAGGCGGT
>DAIDHM010000217.1 GCA_027459705.1 Ktedonobacteria bacterium
TCCGCCTCTCTGCCGCAATTCAATAGGCTTTTTCAAGCATTATGACGGAAGCCCATCGCGTAGAGATTGGCATACGCGCCATCGCTAGCCAGCAGTTCGCTGTGTGTTCCCTGTTCGATAATGCGCCCTTCTTGTACGACGATGATGCGATCAGCATGCTTGATTGTCGAGAGGCGATGGGCGATAATGAGCGCGGTTCGACCATAGAGTAATCGTTGTAACCCTTGCTGCACTACCAGTTCTGTGAAGGTATCAATATTCGCCGTTGCCTCATCCAGAATCAGAATGCGTGGATCGGCCAGCAAAGCGCGGGCAAAGGATATGAGTTGCCGCTGGCCGACACTCAAATTTCTTCCGCGTTCGCGGATGACCGTGTCATAGCCATCAGGCAAACGCAAGATGATTTCATGCGCTCCGATGACGCGTGCCGATTCCTCGACTTCCGCATCCGTCGCCTCCAACCTGCCATAGCGAATGTTCTCGCGGATCGTTCCAGAGAACAGGAAGGGATCCTGGGGGACCAGTCCAATTTGTGACCGCAATGATGCCTGCGTAACCTCGCGAATATCCAGACCATCGATCAAGACCTGGCCGCTTTGGATCTCGTAAAAGCGCGAGAGGAGCCCGGCGATGGTACTTTTGCCAGCGCCGGTTGGTCCGACGATGGCTACGGTCATCCCGGCAGGTATATGCAACGAGAAATGCCGAAGGATAGGATGATCGGCTGTATAACCAAACATCACATCTCTAAACTCGATCTCACCACGCACGCTCGGCATGCGCTCAGCCTGGGGCTTGTCTTGAATATCGATCGGCATGGAGAGAATATTGAAGATGCGTTCCGCAGCGACTCCAGCACGCTGCAATTGTGTGTACTGCTGGCTGAGGTCACGGATCGGATCGAAGAAACGATTGATATATAATGTGAAGGCGACCAGGACGCCGACTTGCAACTGATGATGCGCCACCAGCATACCGCCATAGACGATGACGAGTGCCGTCGCGAGCGCCGCGACGATTTCAACCAATGGCAGGACGAGTGCGGCGATCATGTTGGCTTCATAGTTCGTATCACGATTGTAGGCGTTCAGTTCGTCGAACTCGTGGCGAACACGGTCTTCTTTCGCCAGGCTCTGAATGACGCGCATGCCAGAGATATTTTCCTGCAAGGTCGAGTTCACCAACGAGATCGCCGCGCGCGTCACGCGAAACGAATGTTGCGCATGACGCTGCCAGTAAATCGCGATGACGACCATCAACGGGAGGACTGTGAAGGACAAGAGGGCCAAACCGGCATTCATTGCCAGCATCGCGCCGATAATGCCGATCAATGCTACCATCGATCCCAGAATGGAAAGCAAACCGGAGCTCAGAATGGTCTCCAGCACCGAGACATCTGATTGCAGACGGGACATGACGCGTCCAATCTGCGTTTTGTCATAGAAGCTGAGAGCCAATTTCTGCAGATGCGAAAACATATCAGCACTGACCTGATACAGGATCTGCTCGCCCGCCCACGACATTGTCCAGACCTGGAAGTATTGTGCCAGCCACATCAGAATGTTGAGGACCAGGAAGATAATGCTGAGAATCCCCAGGCCACCAAGGTCACCACGATTGATGTAGTTGTCGATCGCCAATCCTATCAGAAAGGGATTGGCAATATTCAACGCCGTATAGACGAGCATGAGCACAACACTCAGGACAATCGTCCCCCGATATTGGCGGGCGTAAGGTCCAAACTGGCTGATGAAACGCACATCGAAAGAACCAGAGACATCTTCATCAGACTGCGCCAGACTATTTTCACGCCAGTAATCGTGGCGACGTTTCTCAACATACGCGTTCGCACTCATCGACGTACCTCCCAACCAGTCGCGGCGATCTGGTCACTGGCCAGGCTGTGGTTCTCTGGCTGATGCGATTGAATCATCTCCGCCTCGAACTCCTCCTGGTCGCGCAATTGCACATCGTAGAGCCGCGTGTAGATGCCCCCGAGTGCCAGGAGTTCCGCATGCATCCCCCGCTCGACGATGCGGCCCTGATCCAGCACGAGTATCTGTTGCGCATGTTTGATGGTGCGCAATCGGGAGGCGACGACAAATGTGGTCCGTCCACGCATAACGGCATCCAACGCTTCCTGAATCAGATATTCGGTCTCCATATCCACACTCGAAGTCGAGTCGTCCAGGACGAGGATGCGTGGGTTCATCAAGATGGTGCGAGCAATTGCCACGCGCTGCTTCTGGCCACCAGAGAGCGTCACACCCCGTTCTCCCACCCAGGTGTCATAGCCTTCGGGGAGAGACGCGACGAAGTCATCCAGTCGGGCTACCCTGGCAGCGGCAGCAATCTCCGCGTCAGTGGCGTGGTTCACACCAAAGGCGATATTGTCCCGCAACGTGGCATTAAAGAGAAAGACATCTTGAAGGATGAAACCTATCTGATGCCGCAGAGACGCCATACGCAGATCCCGCACGTCATGCCCATCAATAGAAATACGGCCACTGCTCACGTCGTAAAAGCGTGGTAACAGCGAGAGGATGGTACTCTTCCCACTTCCGGTTGCACCGAGCAGGGCGATTACCTGGCCTGGCTGTGCATCAATATCGATATCGGTGAGCACCTCACGGCCGGTGGTATATGCGAAGGAGACATGCTCGAAACGTACATGGCCGGCGACGTTGACGAGATCGACCGCGTCTGCTTTATCAGTAATCTGAGGTGGGGTATCCAGCACGGCGAAGATCCGTTGGCCACTGGCGGAGCCGCGCATAAGATTGTTGATCATGAAGCCAAACGTGCGGACCGGCGTCCCCAGAAGAAGCGCATACTGAACGATGGCGAAGAGCGTGCCCACCGTCAGGCTATGCCCGATCACCAGGATGCCGCCGACCCAGAGCACCACGACAGTGATGACATTGAGGACCAATACCATCAGGGGTTGATTCCAGGCGGAGAGCCGCGCAGCCTCTGTCATGACATTGCGCAGTTCCTGATTCTTCTCATCGAACTTGTTGATCTCGAAATCTTCTCGCGCGAAAGACATGACGACTCGTCGACCACTGAGACTCTCTTGCATCACGGTACTGAGATCGCCAGTGCCATTCTGCACACTATCCCAGAGTGGTCGCAATCGGCGTGTCACCTGGTAGGCCAGCACCGCCAGCGCGGGAACACAGAGCAAGGTGACCAGGGCCAATCGAATATCGAGCGTCGCGAGTATGATCGAAACTGAACCAAAGTACAAGGCGACGATGGCGATACGGAGGATGCCCAGGGGAATGGCATTACGTATGCCTTCAATATCTGCGGTAAGATGAGACATCAGCTGCCCTGTCTCAGCTTGATCATGAAAGGAAAAGCTCAATTTCTGCAAATGATCATACAGCATGTTACGCAGATCATACGCGACCGCTACTGAGACATTTTGCGACAGATAGCCCTGACCATAGGCAAAGACACCACGTAAGATGCTTGCAACGAGCACCCAGACCGCGGCGAAGATCAGGTCGCTGAACTTGCCACTGCTGATTCCGGTATCGATGACGTACTTGAGAAGCCATGGTACTAATAGCGCAAAACCGGTAGAGAGGATCAGATAGATGACTGATCCAACCGAAATACGCCAATGAGGACGGAGCAGACCAAGGATGCGTTTCCAGATCCGAACGCTCTCTCGCCACGATGGTTGAGTGACCAGAGGTGCGGAATGGGGGGTTGTTGCCATCATAACCTTTCCACCTGAACGTGCCAGCATGGGTAACAGACTGGTATTATAGCACAGATGTGTGATGATTGTCACACAGCACTCGAGCTCAAGATCAGACGGATAACGCGTCTTGATCAGCACACATCCAGCACAAGTGCATGCAATCACATGCAAGCATCAGAAGCACGGTGTCAAGCTGATACCCTCGTAGCCGGTCCTCAATCCCATCTCTGAACTGCTACGAGGCTTCGCTCATTCGCCACGCGGAATTGTCAGGAAAGGCACGCCTGTCCCCAACATTGCAATCCCAGTAGCGACACCAAGCGCCAACAAAACTGATTGCGCCGCCAGTGGTCCAGCCAGTGCTGAGCCAATTGGGGTGCCGGCATAGTTCAAGCTCATCGATACAGCAAAGACGCGACCAAACCAACGCGGATCCGTTCGCCGTTGACGCAGCGCAAAGAGGCCAATATTGATCGGCCCGCTGGCCAGTCCATAAAGCGCCATGCCCAGGATCAACGTCAATGGTGATTGTAGGAAAATCAATAAGCAGGCTATCCCACTGATCGCCAGTCCCAATGCAATCATTCCACGCTCGCGTCCCTCGCTGGTGAACCGACCGATGACCGTGCCAGAAATGACGGTAGTGATCCCCGCAATCGTATAGAGACCGCCGACGATACTGGTGCTGAGGTGCAGAGAATGCAAAATGAGCACGGGTAGCGCAACCGAGAGGATTCCCAGAGGTATATTGGACATCCAGAGC
>DAIDHM010000235.1 GCA_027459705.1 Ktedonobacteria bacterium
GCAAAATCCAGGTGGGATCGTCCCTCAGTGTGCCACGGATCAGCAGGCACGTCAATAGGCAATGACTCACGGGTGTGGCACTCGCTGGCATATGTTGGTCGTGAGTGTGCAGACAATGTTGGCGGCATCGAACTGTTGCGATAGTTGTCCGGAAGTCAATGGGACGGGCATACCACGTGGGTACCCAAAGGTCGTCAGGCCACCGTTGGCACGAAAGAAAGTGAGGAAAGCGCCTTCAATAGTAAAACCTGTGTATGGATAGTAGCTGCGATCCCCGACGGTAATCGCCCGCTCGGGCGCATCCCAGGTAAAGTGCTGATACGCGGCATCGAACGGCACAGGATGCTGTTGATCGACCGCGCGTGGGCTGACCCAGGCAAAATCATCGAAGCCCCAATTCAGCAGACTGCGGATATCCGTCACCCAATCATTCTGGCCCCGCATATAGACCGCTAACAGGTGGTGGCCATCGCGCGCTGCCGCGAGGATATCGACGAACGAATCCTGCGGAGTCCAGCCAGGTTTTCCCCCATCAGCGCCCGGATACCACCACTGCGGCTGATGCTCATTCGAGAATGGCTTGGCTGGATGGGTCGCGTTGGCAGCGGCGGTATAGGTCAATTGGGTAGTGATCGTATGGATGAGCGGGATACTCAGCGCGTAGCGCCCCAGCACCGCCAGATCATGCGCGCTGCTGTAATGGCCATCCTCATCGAGTCCGTGAGGATTCATAAAATGCGTATGGTCCAGACCCAGGGTCACTGCCTCGGCGTTCATCCAACTCACAAAGGTCGCGGGATTGCCGCCCACCCCATCAGCAATTGCCTCCGCGGCATCATTGCCAGAGACCATCAACATGCCATACAGCAGATCATTGAGGGTATACTGCTCACCGGCATGCAAGACGATCTGCGCTCCGCCAGTATCCGCGGCATCCTGGGTGATCGTAATGATGCTGGTTGGTGCCGCATGCGCCAGAGCCACCACTGCTGTCATCAGCTTCGTCGTGCTGGCCATGGGCAATTCTTCATAAGGATTTTTAGCGTAGAGGATATTCCCATTGGTCATATCCATCACCACCGCGGACTCGGCCAGGATCACCGGTGGGGGATGATCCGTATCCAACGCCATCGGCGCGTAAGCAGGGGTAGCCGTCGGTAGCACCGCGGCTTGCGAAGACGCGCGTAGCCCACTGAGCGACAGCGGTTGCAGGCCGGACGCGAGCGAATGGATCAAGGGATGCGCGGCGAGGAATATCACTACCACCAACAACAGCAAGCCCACAAAACTCGAGAGTGCCCGGCGAGAGGGTTGGTAGGTAAGAACTCTTACGACGCGCGCACGCGCGCGAGACGCTTTGTCCGCCCGGGACTTTGAGCCTGGAATGGTGGAGGCATCGCATGCAGTGCCGGGAGTCGCAGTCATTTCGTCTGCCATTGTCTCGACTGCGATCGCCAGGCTGGCGGCTTGGCCGCGCCGATCTGTCTCAGGTGTATCTTCCTCTTCTAACCAGGGTAGCCGCAGATCTGCAAGCTTGATAGGTGGGCCCTGCTGCAGCAGGAGTTCAGGCTGGTCGTCCAGTGGCGGCTCTTCATTCGCGGGACTCGCCAAAGGTGCCGCGGGAGTGGTATGGAAGGGTGAAGTAGATGCCGGATCGCGCATGGGCAGGCGTACGATCGGCTGTGGGCCAGTGATGAGGCCGCGCGGGCCAAAGAGCGGTTCCCCTGGGCGCGGTAGTCGCGTGGTCGAAGTGCTCACCGCATCGCCGGTTGGTGGATCCACTGGTGTCGCTGACGGGGGCACAATGGGAATCTCGCCGCTAGCGCGGGCGATTTGTGCTGCATCGCGGAAAGATCGCATGGACGTATAGCTATCAGCGGGGGATTGATGACGGGGTCGCCAGGACACCTCTGTGGATGCAGCGTCTGGTACTGTTTTCGGCGTAGCACGGCGCTTTCTTCCATCAGCCATCGCTTCCTCCTTCCAACTGCTACCACTATAACGGCTTTTGGCTACCACCGCAAGAGGTTCGACAAGCACAATCTTGCGCGCTCACGAATAACTCACGAATCTCGACGAGCCATCGCCAGCATCTTGCAAGGTCACGCAACCGCATGGCGTGCGTGATACGATGTGATAAGAACACTGTCGTTCGACCAAAGGAGCGTAGCATGCCTACTTATCAATACCACTGCACGGTCGAATGGACCGGCGTCGCCGCTGGCCCCACTATCGATCCCAAAACATTCAGTCGTGAGACCCGCGTCACTTTCGCTGGTCGCCCGTCACTCGACATGTCGAGCGCGCCAGAGTTTCAGGGAGATCGCGCGCGCGTGAATCCCGAAGAACTCTTTGTCGCGGCGGTCTCGAGCTGCCAGATGCTCACGTACCTGTATGTCGCGGCGCGCGGGGGAGTGAGAGTACTGGGCTATCGCGATGACGCTGAAGGCGAATTGACGTTGAAGGAAGGTCGTCTGCGTATGACCCGGGTGATCCTCCGTCCCCATATCACGATCTCACCAGAGTCGAACCTGACGATCGCACAAGCGTTAATCGATCGCGCGCATCAAGATTGCTTCATTGCCAGTTCAATCACGTCTGAGGTCGTCATCGAGCCGGAGATCAAAGCGCTTCATTGAACATGCGGCCATCTCCGTAGGCGATGGCATCGGCAACACGGAGGGCACGCGCGGTCGCGGCAATATCATGGGTACGGATTAGTCGTGCACCATGCATGACCCCTGCGACCGCCGCGGCCAGCGATGCCTCCAGCCGCTGTTCGGGCGGCGCGCCTCCCAGCAGACGACCAAGCGTCGACTTGCGCGATACGCCCAGCGCGATGGGCCGACCCAGTACCGTCAATCTGTCCAGTTCACGAATCACCATCATATTCTCCTGAGAGGTCAATCCAAACCCAAATCCGGGATCAATGATCAGATGATCCCAGCGAACTCCCGCCGCCAGCGCATATTCCATGCTGCTGCTGAGGTAGCGCGTGATGTCGCTCATCAGCGCGTGACGCTTACCGTTCCGCATGTTCGCCATCAGGATGATCGGCACTCCCGCCGCCGCCGCTACACGCGCCATCTCCGGATCGGCGCGCAAACCACTGATGTCATTGAGCATGCTGGCGCCAGCCTGTAACGCCGCTGCCGCGACCTCGGCGCTGGAAGTATCAATCGAGACGGGTATCGTGCTGGGCAATGCCGCGACCACAGCCCGCACGGCCGACACCACGCGCGCGCTTTCGATCGCGGGATCGACAGGCAAGGCGCCAGGGCGAGAGGACGCGCCACCAATATCAATGATATTCGCTCCTTCCGCAACCATGTTTGTCGCCCGGGTGGCAGCCTCACTGGCCCACTCTGTGGGGTCTGCATCAGTCACCAAACCATCCCCGGAGAATGAATCTGGGGTGACGTTCACAATCCCCATCACCTGGGTGTGGCTGTGCCAATCAATGTGCCGAGCTCCCCATACCGTTGGCACAAAAGTCATCTGTCGCATGTGCTGAGCATAACATCGTAACTATAAGAATAGGATAAATGGGCTATATGAAATCGTGATTGAATGGGAAACTGAATGACTTTATCCCATATTGAAAAAAGTACTTATCCTTGCAGTCCAGCAATTCTGAATACCAGAGTTGAAGCAGGCCATGAGAACTTGCTATGGTAACGATTTTGTGCGGCGAATTGGCGATCTTGTGTTTAAATCCTTCCGACCTCCATAGCGGAGTTCAATCAAGGAGAACACGAGTATATGTCTACCATTGGTTCACGCCTGATGGTAATCACCATCGGCGCCACTTTCGCCGCCACCGTTGCCTTTATGGCCCCTGGTATAGCGCAGGCTGATACTTGTGGGGGGTATGCGGTGCGGGCTGGGGACACCCTCAGCGCCCTCGCTCAACGCAACCACACGACCGTCGCCACACTCGCCAGCGTCAACCACATCGCCAATCCCAATTTCATCCTCATTGGCCAGTGTCTGACCGTCTCCTCTCAGAGCGCTCCAGTTGCGCCGAGTGTTCCAAACACACCCTATTCCTATCAGTCCGCTCCCCAGATTCCCAGCCAGGGTGGCAGCCTGGCCAGCATCCTGACGCAGGCCGCCAATGATCAGGGTGTTTCACCAGCTCTGGTGCGCGCGATTGCCTGGAAGGAAAGCAACTGGAATCAGGCCGCGCGTGGTTATTCTGGCGAAGTGGGCATGATGCAGATTCTCCCTGGCACTGCGGCAATGCTCAATAGCCAACACGGTACGCAGTACAACCTCTGGACCGCGTATGGCAATGCCGAACTGGGCGCTATGTTTTTGCGCGACCTGATTGGGCAGAATGGTGGCTGCCTCACCTGCGCCATCTCAGCCTATAACCAGGGCCAGGGCAACTATAATGCTCATGGAATGCAGAACTATTCCAGTTATGTCGCGCCAGTCCTCAATGACATGGCCTGGCGTTGAACATCGTTGACCTCAGCCAGTCGCTGGCCTCACTGCGCGTCAGTGTGGCCAGCGGCGATCACCGTGAGACGCAGTTGATCCTTCAAGGCAGCATCGATGACAACCCCAAGGACACATTCAATGCTCTCTGTGCCGCGCCGTCCAATCATCGCTGCTGTTTCCGTTACTTCAAAGAGGGTGAGATCTGGCGATGCGGTAATATTTAAGAGAACCCGCCGCGCTCCGCGCAGTGTGGATTCCAACCAGGCGCCTTCCAGGGCCGACTCGACCGCATGGCGAACCCGATCTGGTCCGGACCCCTCACCTACCGCTAGCAGACTTCGCCCAGCGTGGTGTAACAACGTCCGTACATCCGCGAAATCGACATTGATGAGTCCTGGCGTCGTCACGATCTCGACGATCCCAGCAACGCTCCGCCCCAGTAACGCGTCAGCTTCGGCGAAAGTAGCACCGAGATACTGGTTCTGGTGTGTGCCGCTGCGCAACAGGCGATCGTTGGGTATGACAAAGAGCGCATCAACAGCTTGTTCTAATGTGGCAAGGCCAGCTTCAGCAATATGACGGCGGTGATTACCTTCGAAGCTGAAAGGCAGCGACGCCAGTCCAATGGTCAACGCGCCACACTCGCGCGCGAGTCGCGCGATAACAGGCGCGGCGCCTGTCCCCGTCCCTCCACCCAGTCCCGCCGTGATGAAGACGAGGTCAACGCCCCGCAACAACGAGAGCAGATGCTGACGGCTGGCTTCTGCCGCCGCTGCGCCCACTTCCGGCTGTCCACCCGTTCCATGCCCCCTCGTCAGTTGCTCGCCCAGGCAGACGCGATCATCAGCCAGAGCGTGTGGCAAGGTTTGCGCGTCTGTATTGACCGCCAGGCGCCGCACTGTGCCATCTTGAGGCATCTGCTTCAAGACATTTGTCCCAGCTCCGCCCACTCCAACCACCATCAGGCGTGGCGCGACTCGGGCAGGCGACAACATACCGCCGATACTTTGCATGGCAACATCAGGCAGATACACACTGTCACGCCCGTCAAGATCACGACGCCCATATTGTGAAGGCAACGCTAAGGGTGTGTTCAGGTATCTTTCGGCCATCATTGACCTCCTAGCCGCCAGCGGAATGACCTGTTTGGGCTGGCGGGATCCTTCCCCGTAACTCTTCTTGTATTATAGCGATCGCGCCAAATGCGCAAAGACAAGGCGTGAGTACCAACAGGATCAGTTCATCGTTCCGGGCGGAGGTACGGATCGCGGCGCCAGCCGCGGCGAGCCGGAAAGACCGGTGCTCGTTGCCAGGCGGATCTGGCTGATAGCAGAGGTGACGCTCTGTTCGCGACGGTTATTGATCTCGAGCAATTGCAGCAAATGTTCCGCGTTTTGACGCGCGAGTGTGATCACTTCCTGCAGGGCGGGCGTGGATTGCGGAGGCAACTGAAAACAGATCTCTTCGATCTTACGGATTGCCAGAACGATATCACTGACAGCTTCATGCATGGTGAACCGATTGTGTTGCGTCTCGGCAATCGCCGATGATAGGCCTTGTACCCATGTCGCGATCTGTCCCTGGACCTGGATGAGCGCGACAATCAGGCCATCCACCATCGTACCGGTCGGCGCGGGTTGCGCCGTCAAATCGCCCTGACCAATGCGATGCACGATCTGGGAAGCGTCGCCCAGGGCATGCTGGATGCGCGTCAGGTCTTGCTCAGATCGATTGAGGTTGGTGAGACGGTCAACCATGATATTTAAGCTCACGGCGATCGGATAAAGTTCGCTGCCTGGCTGCAGATTGATGCGTACTGGTTGCCCATTGGCAATGTTTGCATGGGCTTCCTGGAGCAGCCTGATCTCATGCTCGATCTGAGCTTGCTGAGATGCGACGCGTTGGTGTTCCAGCGTCAATGTATCAAGCTGGATTGCGGCGTTCAAGGCTCGGCGGAGGGTAGTGACGATGGCAAAGGCAAAAGCGAAGAGCATGATCTGTCCAAGGGCGACACTGCCCGAGAGAAAGATCGTCCCGCCTACTGCTCCGGTAAACGCGTAGAATGATGCATTATGTGGCAGCCCCCAGACGGCGTATTCCGTCATGGTAAGAACAATCGCGTTGACAATCCACGGGCCTATTCCGTCCAAAAGTAATGTCGAAGCAAAGACGGGCAGGACACCCAGCACAAAATAATAACTGTTGCCAGCGGTAAACATCGTGTAACTCAAATGGCCGGTGATCCCGGGAACCAGAAAGACCGCACCGAAGTAAAAAATCATGACTCCGCACATATAGAGCACGATGCCTGGCAGAACGTAACCACTGCGACTGAAGGCGATAGCAAGCCCACAGAACGCCACCGCAATGGTGAGCCAGACCACCATCACCGGCAAAAAAACGGGATAAAATGCCGGTAAATAGCCAGAGCCTAACAAGATCAGCGTGGTCACCGCAGCGGGTGTCAGAAATTCCTGACGGCGCAAGCGTTCAAGTTCTTGAAATCGCGCATACTGCTGTTGCTCGGGCGCACCCACTGGCATTGATTCCTCGGCAACACGCGCATTTACAGAAGATCCCATGTGACGCATAGGCAATTTCCCCCTTTGACTTGTTTAGCAGTCTAACCGCTATACGCTCAATCGTCAAGCGGTATTGACCACACGTAAAGTCACAGGATCGATTGCCGAAATATTGTATGACCAACGGACGTTCGGCTAGTCTAGCAGTCAGTCGTGAGGGCGGCACTCAGTAGTTTTAGAAACAGGGAGAACAAATCCAGCGGTCAGACCATCCAGCGCGCTGGTTCCGAACAAACCAGCGGAGATGTGCCACATCAGCAATGTCGTAGTCGTGGGAGTTGGAAATTAGTGAAACAAGTTGAGTGCTACCAAAGCAGTGCCAGCACCCACGAACCACCCTGCTATGACCTGCCCTTTCGTATGTCGTCCGAGTTCCACCCGCGACCAACCAACGAGTGCCGCACCCGCCGCCGCAGTCGGACCCCAGAACGTGCCAGGGACAAGTTGCCAGAGCAGTGCAGCACATGCCGCCGCGGTTGTGGCATGGGCACTGACTTTCCAGTACAAATTGATGGCGCCATCGATAAAGCTGGCGAGCAACAGGCCAATGACTGAGCGTATGGCTTGTGCTGGCACACCGATTTTTGCATAGATCACTGCCAGCAATCCCAGACAGGCGAGGGTAAAGGGATAGAGCAAGAATCGTTGGCGGCGGTGTGATACATCCAGATCGCTCCAGGCGCCGCGCTTCACCTGCACCCAGACGACGAGCGCTACTGGTACCGAAGTCACAGCGACGCTTAATACCGCCAGGACTGTCGTCTTGACGATATCATGGGTGATAGATAAACCAACGACGATCAACGTCAATAGCGGGAAGAGCAACGGGTGGATGACGATGGAGACAATATGCGCGATCTCGTGGCGCCTGGTAGCGCGAGGTGGCGGCGACATTGCGATGCCAGCCGCTGCCGTGGTCACGTTTTCGGGATGGGATGGGGGCATGCGCTCTTCCCTTCTGAATTGACGCATAGGGTCCACAGAGCATCCTGTGTCGAGCGAGTTTGGATGCGCTCCCTATCATTGTACGGAGGTCAGCGAGTATCTGTCAACTATCTGAGGCTACTCGAGACACGTCGCCGTCGGCGCGGTGGATGCGTAGAGTGATGTGTGCTCGCCATCGACTCGACTTGTGTTAAGGGTGGTGATGCTTCTACTCCTTGCCCAATCTTGTCGGTGAGCATGGCTGTTTGTGTCATATCGGGTGGCAGTGCCGTTTCAGGTGGTGGCGGCTCCTCAAACCAATTGGGGACGGGGGGGCGCTGCGTCAATTGGGCAGTGTCATCGGTCGACTCACTCCCGCTGGTGAGTGGAGGTAAGACCTCGGGCGCCTCAGCCTCTGCTTCTCCGCCTGGATGGTACATATGCGCGCGGACGCGCATGACGCGTCGACCCTTGGTCACCAACACGGTCAGCTTCACACCATCCACCGTCAAAGAATCGCCCACACTGGGGATTTTATCCAATTTGGCCAGGACAAGACCTCCTACCGTGTCGTAGTCTTCATCTGACTCCAACTCGGACCCGAGCAACTCATTAAAGTCATCGATATGCATCATGGCGTTGATCAGATATTCACCTGGCCCGATCTTTTCGAAATCAGGTGGGGCTTCGCGATCATATTCATCTTTGATATCGCCAACGATCTCTTCGATTAAGTCTTCGATCGTGACCAGTCCGGCCACCGCCCCATATTCATCGCTGACAATCGCCATATGGACGCGATTTCCGCGCATCTCTTGCAGCAGATCGTCAAGCTTTTTCGTTTCCGGGACGAAGTATGCTGGCCGAACAATCTCGCGTACCGGTCGTTTCGTCCGATTCAGACGAAGTTCCCGCAAGAGATCTTTGGCATATAACACACCAATAATGTTGTCGATCGTGCCGTCGTAGATCGGGATACGCGACTGCCCGCCCTGAGTAATCACATCGACGGCGTTCTCGATGTTTGTTTCGCCTTCCAGGGCAACCATATCGATCCGTGGGATCATCGCCTCACGTGCTGTCGTATCGCCTAATTCAAAAATACTCAGGATCATGCTACGTTCGCCGTGCTCCAGTTCGCCCTCTTCTTCACTGACGTTGACCATTAACATGAGTTCTTCTTCAGTAACAGAGGGACCGGTACGGCGCAATGGAATGCCCAGTAACCGCAAGAGCGCATTACTGATGACCGTGATACCTATGTTGATGGGTCGAACGATGATAATCAGAAAGCGCACAAAGGGCGTCAGAGCTAACGCCCAGCTCTCGGCGTTCTGCACCGCCGCGTTTTTCGGTGCGACTTCACAAAAGACCAAACTCACCAACGCCAGAACGACCGTCGCCAGGGCTTCAGGCAGATTGAGATTGATGGCGATGATGGTCGTCAGGGCCGATGCGACGATAATTGCGACATTATTGGTTATTAAGATCGAAGTCAGGAAGCTGTTGGCGTTCTTCAGCAGATCCTCAATCTGTCGCGCCCGTTGGTCGCCCTCTTCCGCCAGGTTCTTGATGCGAATGCGATTGACCGACGTCAACGCAGTCTCAGAGGCCGAGGTCAGTGAGGACAGAATCAGAGCGACGAGGAGCGCGGCGATCAGCCAGCCAAGGAACTCCGTCGTATACGGATGGGGTGTGACGGAACCAAAAATGTGTGACCAACCAGGTATGTCCATCTTCGCTCACGCTCCCTTTGTCTGCAAACAGCGGGCGTCTGGCGTAGCGGGGACGAGCAAATAGAGAGCGATGCGCAGGGGGTGAGAAAGGTAGCGCACGCGCCGCAACGGTGTGATCGCGCGATGGAAGGTACGCCAATGATACTCCGCGTCGGGAGGGTCATTATCCAGTGTCGTGTTTTTACTCATACCATCCAATATCGACCCGCTACCCGCATACATCCATCTCCAATGGACCCGTAGATAGTGGGCTGGGGCACCAGGATTCGAACCTGGGATGGAGGATTCAAAGTCCCCTGCCTTACCGCTTGGCTATGCCCCATCATGAACCTGACCAGAAGTTTAATAACTCCTTGATCAGTGAGTATCTTGTCATGAACATCACAACTGATACTCTTCCCTATTTCACGTGTTCCGCTGATTTGATGCGTTTCCACAAAACAGGGAAGATAAGTGACGTCAGGACAGATTCATAGTAGCACTGCACAGGTCCACATGTCAAGCCAGGGATTCGATAAAGCAGGTGGAATACCGCAACTATGATGATTGCTAGATGCAATGTGGCATGATCAAGATGATGGGATATGCGGCCCACTCTCGATCGGTGGGCGGTGTGCATGTTGCCATCGGGAAACTGGAGGGACTAATGCAACTACTCGGCATTCATCATGTGACGGCGATCACCGGCAATGCGCCACGCAACGTCGCATTTTACACAAAAATACTCGGCATGCGGCTTGTTAAGAAGACCGTCAACCAGGACGACGTCTCGGCATACCACCTGTTTTATGGCGATGAAGTTGGCCATCCTGGTACTGAACTGACGTTCTTTGATTGGCCCGAGACCAACCAGAATCGACGCGGTAGTGGAACTATTGGCAGCATTGGACTACGTGTCGCCTATGGTGCGCTAGATTGGTGGGTCGAACATACGCGCCTGGCCGGCATCCAGTCAGAAAGTGTCATCCCCCGAGGGAGCCGTCGTACCCTGGCCTTCAATGATCCTGAGGGACAACGGTTCATCCTTACCGAGGATGAACCCGCAGACCACGGGACTCCCTGGGGTGGCGGACCAGTCCCCGGCGAGTTTGGCATCCGCGGATTGGGGCCGATCACACTGGTCGTTGCTAGACCTGAGCCGACGACGCGTGTCCTGACGCAAATCATGGGATTCCGACAGGAAGGTGAGTATGCCGCGCCGGAAGATCAGTTGCCGATACAGGTCTTCGCCACTGCATCCGGCGGCCCAGGTGCGGAGTTGCACCTGGCAGTCCGTCCAGATGTGGGCCGCGGTCATCCTGGTATAGGCGGGGTCCATCATGTCGCTTTCCGAACCCCTGACCAAGCGGAGCAGATTGCCTGGCGGCAGAAGATTATTGATTCGGGGTTGCACGCGACAGAGGTTATCGATCGCTTCTACTTCAAGTCAGTGTACTTCCGTGAGCCGGGCGGCATCCTCTTTGAGATCGCCAC
>DAIDHM010000004.1 GCA_027459705.1 Ktedonobacteria bacterium
CCAGACATGGCCGTTTCCCTGTGCCCCAGGGTACGGAAATTGGTTTGCTCATGAAGTCCAATCGTCCGGTAGGAGGATATTGCTTCGGCTTGCGCCTCTTTTCGCTGGACTTCATCAAGAGTATACCACAGATTCAGCTGAAATACAACCACTGGCTAAAGCCGACGCAAGCCCTTACATCCGCATGGCCTCAAGGCACAGCGGCTTTACGGGCTTTCTGTAATCTGTTGCGCAATCAGGGCTAAGATGATGGCAGTCCCAATCCAGATCAATGGTGCGAGGACAGCGAAGAGCGAGACGACGACCTCATGCAATGTCGCCTGGCCAATGCGCGTAAACGACGAGGTAAACCCCGTGGCTGCCATGACTTCGGACTCCCCTGGCCGTGTCTCAGGATATTGCTCCATCGTCGCACTCGACGCCACGCTACTGGAAATGCCGAGTAGATAGAGGCTCACCGCAGTAGCCACCAGCCCAATCGCCACGTTCATATCCTGCAAGGCGTTGATTGGTGCTGGCAACCGTATTCCGAAAGCCTGATTGAGGTCGAGGACGAGTTGTGGCGAGGTACTCACTTGCAGGAATGCCACGAGTCCGGCGGCGATAAAAGCGACCAACGCAAAGCCAGAGACATTCGCCGCCCACACCTCGGTTGAGGAGAGTGGCAACACCGTGGGGTCGATCTGGGCCATCTGACGTCTTGATCGCCTCCGTGACCATGCTTCGAAGAGGAAAACCACATAGAGCGCGATGTTAATATAGATATAAAAGACTGGTTGTCCTGACCAATTCCCAAAGGGCGAGATATGCAGCACAAGGTCCGCAGCGATCACCAGGGCAATTGCGCTGACAATGAGGGCATACAGACGGCGACTCAGCGGTGTTTGGGTATGCGGTGAGACGCGATTCGCGGTCAAATTGAGCACACTCACCCCGTCCTGCTGAAGTGGTCGGGGTCGGCTCAGTTGCATCTGAAACAGGTAGAGCAACAAGCCGAAGAAAAGGTACACCGGTAGTGGCCGCAGATTCCCCAAGTGGGTCCCAAAGCCAGTCAAGAGAAATGCCACATAGCCCAACAGGGCGAGCGTAGGGATCATGAGGCTTATCCGAGGTTGAGACTCCACATGCACCGGCGGCGGCGCGACAGGGGAAACGAGTCGGGTACGCAGGCTCTCTTGAGGTTTCGTAGTCACTGGATGCATGTTGATGTTCCTTTCCGGACGACCGCGCTAGGAGAGAGATCTGGTGAAACAACCCCGGTGCGAACATTCCTAACGCCTGTAGCGTAACCGATAGTCATCACGTGGACATCAGAGCAACAGCATATTTCATCACGTATGTATCTGTAGTTATATATCCAGGAATTGCGGGTGCGGTGAGATCATGTCTGTCCGGCAAGGATATCGGCAGTCGGCCAAAGAACGTCGACCTCCAGTAATGGCTGGCGTTACGCGCGTTTTGCCTAAGCCGACCTGTGAAGATGCCGTAGGGGGAACCAGGGGACTACGCCGTTCGCGGCATCGCCACCAACGGCTTCGTCAACAAGTCCAGATCGCCCGCCAGCGCGGCATGTACGAAGCGGGCCATGCGACGATGGAAACGGCTGATATCGAAGCGTTCGGCATGGCGACGAATCACCTGCGGATCGAACGCGCGATCATCAAAGGTCGCCAGGACGCCCGCGAGCGATTCGACCGATTGATGATGAAAGAATCGGCCCGTGACACCGGGAATGACACTACTCAGCGCGCCACCCGCGCCAAAGGCGATCACCGGTCGGCCACAAGCCTGCGCCTCGACAGGCGTCAGGCCAAAATCTTCCTCGCCAGGAAATATCAGCGCGCGACAATGCGCGAGCACATCGGTCATCGTCTCATCGGGCAATGCGCCGAGAAATTCTATCGTCGGTCCAGCCATCGACCGCAGGCGATGGAGATCGCGTCCAACCCCGATCACCTTGAGTGGCAAACCCAGGACGGTGCAGGCGCGCACCGCCAGATCGATGCGCTTGTAGGGGATGAGGCGACTGAGCGCGAGGAAATAATCGCCATGCTCGGGCGCAATGGCGAAGCGCCGCGTGTTCACGGGGGGCAGGATGATCGTCGCCGGACGCTGATAGGCAATCGCGATGCGTTGCGCGACCACCGGCGAATTGGCGATAAAGTGGTCGACACGCGCGGCGGTCGCCACGTCCCAGGCGCGCAGCCTATCGATCACCGGCGGCAAGATCGCGCGCGCGAGTGGGTGGAGCGATTCACGGGCGATATAGCTATCGTAATCCCAGACCCAGCGCATGGGGGTATGGCAATAACAGATATGCAGCGCGTCCGGTCGCTTGATGGCCGCTTTGGCGAAGGCACTACTGCTGCTGAGGATCAGGTCAAAGTCGCGCAAATCCAGACTCTCGATGGCGCGGGGGTACAAAGGGAGATAGGTTTGATGATGCGCGGCGATACCGGGAAAGCGTTGCATAAAGCTGACGCGGATATCCAGACCACGCATCTCGGCTATCAGGCGATCTGGAGCGGCGATCGTGGTAAAGACTGGCGCGGTGGGAAAGAGCGCATGCATCGCCAGCAAGACCCGTTCAGCGCCGCCCATCTGATTCAGATAATCATGGACGAACGCCACGCGCGGCTGCGCGCCAGACTGGGTCATCATCGGGTCTCCTTCCCCTGCTTGTCATCGCCGCTACTGGCACCGGATCTTCCGGTGGCACCGGACTGGTAGCGGACTGGTAGCGGACTGGCAGCGGACCTTACGCC
This sequence comes from Ktedonobacteria bacterium, assembly GCA_027459705.1. Taxonomy (GTDB): domain Bacteria; phylum Chloroflexota; class Ktedonobacteria; order Ktedonobacterales; family JACDGC01; genus DAIDHM01. The sequence continues at coordinate 2,766 of DAIDHM010000004.1, forward strand.
TTCCGCCTTTCGCCTTCCGCCTTCCGGCTTGCGATGTCCTTATGCCAGGACTCAGCTCGCCAAAGGTCCAATCTCAGTATGGGCTTGCGCGACAAATCTCGCGGATTGCGCCAGCACTTCGTCATAGATCGCGCTGACTTCGGCCGCCATGCGCGCTTCGGTAAAGCGCTGTCCCTGCGCGACGGCCTGCTGCGCGAGTTCCGCCCGCCAGGCTGGCGCGTTGCAGATGGCGGTCAGCGCCGCCGCCCAGTCGGCCTCTTCGCGGGACCGGTCCACCCGGTGCGGAGTGAGACAGAGTCCGCCCGGGCCAACGACCTCGGGTAACGCACCGCAATTGGAAGCAATGACGGGTGTGCCACACGCCATCGCTTCCGCCGCGGGCAGCCCAAACCCTTCCGTGAGTGACGGCATCACCAGCGCCAGGGCTGAACGATACCACCAGACCTGATCCGCAGCGGGCACGTAGCCAGTCATCACGACGCGATCCGCCAATCCCAACGCTTCAATAAGCCGCCGCACGCTATCGGCATAGCGGCCACCCTCCCAATCAGTTGCTCCCGCCAGCACAAGGTCCACCTCAACCTCAGGAGCGATTCGCGCGAAGGCCCGGACCAACATCAGCAGGTTTTTACGTGGTTCGATGGTGCCCAGGCTCAGCAAAAAGGGCCGGGCACGCCCATGCGCGACACGCCAGGCTATCGTCGCTGCTGCATCAGTTGTCGGCTGATAGATGGGATCAATCGCGTGGTGGACAACGCGGATCCGCTCGGGCCGTATTGGCCAGGTTGCCAAAATATCGTCGCGCGTATGTTGCGACACCGCCAGAACCAGCGCGGCGCGCTGAATGCTGGCGCCGATGGCGGCCTCCAGATACCAGCGGCGGCGCGGCGCGACGACCTCAGGCTCGCGTAAAAAAGCCAGGTCATGCACGGTGACCACGGCCGGGCAGGGCAAACCCGGCGGAATGACATTGACAGGAAAATGGCAGAGATCACAATGCCGCACCGCGAAGGGGAGCAGCATCCGTTCCCAGAGAATATGCGCGCGCGGATGCAGCTTGAACATGGCGACACTGTGTGATTCCACCGGATGCACGAACCGCGGCAACTCCGCGGCATCAGTCAGTCCGTGAAAGAGCGTATAGGCATGATCGTGGTCGTATTGCGCGAGCGCACGCGTCAGTCGCCAGCTATACGCACTGACCCCACTGTTGCGATAACTCGCGTCAACTGCCAGCAGCGCGAGGTTCAATCCGATTCTTTTCATCGGCCCGTGTCTTTCGCACAAGTCGGGCCATCGGAGCACCCGATTCGCCTCGAGTTGGGATCAGGACTGCGGGAGCGCGACGAGATACGGGCCGATCGTCCGTAGAACATAGCCAGGGAGCTTGCCCGCACTCAACTGAGCTTGTAACAGTTGCGCCTCGGGCGATCCTGCTAGCTGGAGGTACGCGGGGCGTGGATCGCGCAGACCACGGGTGACATAGGGAGCATAGCGGTTAAAGCCCGCATGCCCCTGCGGGGTCACCATGACGACAATGATGGATTCATGGCTCGCATAGGTCAGGCGGAGGCCCACCCAATAATCATTGCTGATCACGGTCCGGACATCCGCAGCATGCAGCGCGTTCAGCAATGGCCCATTCGCCGCATCGATGAGGACGCCATGATCTTTGGCCGCCGTCAACGCGGGGGTAAGTTGCGCGCAGTTCCACAAATTCCAACCAAGGATGCCCAGCACAATTGCCAGCATGATGGCAGTCGTGAGCCGTTGCGTGGGCGAGGTAGTGGCAGTGGACTGCCAACTGGCCAGGCGGCGCACTAGGGCATGGTGAGGACCGGGCAACCTGCTGAGCCATTGCCACCGCATCGGACCGCGCCACCCGGTGGGACCGGGCCACCCGGAGGCAATGGCACACACCTGACGCTCGAGCTGGCCAACGATGACTGGCAAAGCAGTATACAGGGGGAAGAGGTAGCGTGGAATGGCATAGAGGTCCTGATTGCCAACGGCGAAGGCGCCGAGATAACACAGGGCGATCAGGATGCTGGCAGCTTCATACTGTCGACGTAACAGCGCATGGTGGCCGCCTTGCTCCACATCCATAGGCGTGCGCAACAATTGACGCTGGCGCACGAGGCGGAACGTCAACGTGCTCAGAAGCGTGATAGTCGCGCCGGTGAGGACCAGGGCCACGAGGTACACGCCCAGATGATGTTGCACGCCTCCGAAGTAATCCGTCGTAAAAAAATTATTGCTCTGTGAACCGCCAAAGAACGTCCCTGACAGGATAGGCAGGGAGACCACCAAGAGGAACCAGAGGGGGGTTATGGGATGCAGTACGCTCACCCAAACGGATGGATGCGTAGCACCGGTGGCCTGGATGATCCCTATCGCCTGGATGGTCGTGCCATTGTGCGTGAATGAGGTGGCCAGGCGTTCATAAAGCCGGAAGTTCCCTATGACCGGGGCAAGGCCCACGAGTGTCCCCATGGTAAGTAGCAGACCATTGATGCCCAGGAGGTCGCGTCTGCGCTGCCACCACCAGATTGCCAGGGCGCCCAGCGCGAAAGGGACGACCAGAAAATCCGTCCAGGTGGCAACGCCAATCAAGAGTCCGGTGGCCAGATTCGCCCAGCGGGACCGTGGCGCGGCGAGCGCCACCGCGAGAATGAGTTGGCCAAAGATCAGGGTTTCGATATAACCGCCGAAGGCGCGCATACTCAGAATCGTGGCGAACGGCGCGGCAATCGCGAAGAGGGCAGCAGCGATTAAGCCGACGCGTCGCGAGATCAGCCACGCGCCCATGCTTCCGATAATGCCATTGGCGCCTGCCGCCAGGATGATCATTGCCAGCCGCAACGTGACATTGGAAGGGCCAAAGAGCCAGAGGAGCGGTGCGGCGAGAAACGCTTCCAGGGTGCCCATGTATGGCTGTCCCCAGAAGAAAGCGCTGATGTCGCCATGCTGCATGTGCAGCGCCATCAAGCCAACAGTCGCTTCATCGCTGTCCAGCACCGGGATGCCACGCAGCACCAGCCAGACGCGCAAACCGATGCCCGCCAGGAGAATGATTCCCAGTTGCAGGCCAAAATGGTGGCGTGAGATGGGTTCGTCACGAGCAGTCTGCACCAGTGGATCTGGATCTACCTGCGGCCGGGTCAATATCATCAAAAACATGCCCCTCTTTCCTCTGCTAGACGAACACGAGGCGAGGAAAGTCGCGGAGTCCGCGGGCCGCATCGTCACTTTGACAGGATTGGGGAATTGCGCGGTACAATCAGACCAGTGAGCCTGATGCAGTGAAACAAGAAGCGCCGCGTTGAGCGGTGCTGGGCATTCAGCAAACGTGAGGTAGATGTGAGCGAACAAGCACAGCCGGGCGGCGCAGTGCCCCCCGTCATACATTTGAACGCGGTCGTCTTTACCGCGGACGGCCACCAGGTGGGTAAGGTCGTCGAGTCATTGCAACATGAATTCTTCGTTGAAGAACATCATCTGCTCCACAGCACAACCTGGTCGTTTCTGCTCACCATGGTCAAGATGGCGACCACTGAACGTGTCGACTTGACGGTGGCGCGTGACGAACTGCAGTCCACCTGGAATCTGGTGACCCTGCAGGACAGTCATGGACGCGATCGACACGTCATCCAGGTAGGCAGACCACGGGTTACTGTCGTCCCGACCTACGACGAGGTGCAGACGACTGCGGGCGGCCCACCGATTGGCGAGGCGGACGATCCGACCCCGGCTGAATAGTCGGGGTAGGGGTCGAGACAGAAGCAGATGGGGCGTCGCTGCGTTTGGCCGGAAGGTCCGTTGCCGCTGTGACCGTGGTCATGGGTTGTCTGGCCTTGCTCGTCGATCGCGACGCTGTCCGGCGCACCGGCGCATCCCCTGATGCCCCTGGCTCGCTACCGCTCGGTGTGTTCGAGGAACCACCTGATTGGCTAACAACCGGGTGATCCGGGCGCGACGGGGTGTCAGATGTGGGTCGGCTTGGAGCCACGGACGCCATCCCTGCGGACACCGGCACTGGATCGCCAGCACCAGGCGGCGGTGGTATTGGGTGTTCCGGATCATGATCCCAGGTCTCACCAAACCGTTGCACGACCACGAAGTAAAAGAGCATGATACCAATCAACGTGAAGAGCCCGGTCCATTGCGCTTGCTTCAGCGTGGAGATACCCAGAAATGTGACAAATATATTGGAGCGCGCAAAGAAGATCACAATTTGGCTGACGGAGTACAGCGCGACATAGAGCGAAAAGAAGGCGCCAGCGCGCACGTTGCGTGGGAGGTAGAAGCGCAGCGGCCAGAGCAGCGCCAGCGCGGTCAAATTCCAGAGGATTTCATAGGCGGCGGCGGGCTGATAGGGAACCCCAAACTGCGCCACAAATGATCCAGGGTTGAGATAAGCCGTCGCCCAACTCAGCACCCTGGGATCATTGACATAGGCGAGACAGGGCGCGGTCGCGCACACCGTGGCACTCACCGCCGGATGCCCGGCAGCATAGCCGACGATGTCGCCATTCACCAGATTTCCCAGGCGGCCGAACATCTGGCCAACGGCACCGAACAACGCAGCAATATCCATCGCCAGCCAGGGCGAAAGCCCGGCGCGCCATGCTAAATAGGCCGCGGTCGGCGTCGCCAAAAAAATCGCGCCGAAATATGCCATGCCCCCATTCCAGACCGCGATAATATTGATGGGATCTTTGATAAAGTGTTCGACCAGGTCAGGCTGCTGGATGACGTAATACAACCGACCACCGATCAGTCCAGCGAGCGCCGCCCCCAGAAAGATGTTCCAGATATGGGCGCGAGGCACCCCCAGGCCATCGGCATAGCGCAAGATCGCCGTGAGGGCAACAAAGATCGCCAGCACATAGGCCAGACCATACCAGTGAATTTGTATGATGCCGAGTCCCAGAGCGATCGGATTCAAATTAATCACGATGTAGCCCAGTGACGTATGATCTGTTCCTGATAGGAATGCCGCCATTGATGGAACCGCGGGCATGCCACCCTCCTGCGCGAGATCTCTGCTCCAGATTGCTGATGGTATTATCGGTCGCGCTCACCCTACTGTCAACCGGGCCACCAGGGGCAAATGGATAGTCTGACACGGTACGGCACCGGATGAAGTAGAGATCTCTCACGTCGGAAGATTCGCCACCGCGTCGCTAAAATGTTTGCCGCGCTCCTCATAGCCATGGAACATGTCGTGGCTGGTGCAGCCGGGCGAAAGGAGCACGACATCACCCGGTCGGGCAGCCGTGGCGAGGGTTGAGACGGCTGCTTCAATTGTCGAAACTTGCTCAACTCGTTCCAACTGCTGTTCTGCTATCGGTATCCGCGACTGGGCTGAGGCGATGGCTGACAGGATCTTGGGCGCCGAGACGCCCAGGACCGCGACGACACGTACCGTGCGAACAATCGCTGCCGCCGCTTCTTCCCACGGGAGATCTTTATCCTTGCCACCCGCAATCAACAACACCGACGGCATGCCATCCGTCTGGCGACTGGATGCCGATGCGGTGCCGAAGGTACGTAGCGCTGCCATCATGCGCGTGGGTGAGGTCGCGATTGAATCATCATAGTAGCGTACACCGCGACGTTCCGCGACATGCTGCAACCGATGGGCAACACCAGCGAATGCGCGGATGACCGTCGCAATCGCCGTCGTGTCCGCACCAGCTACCGCCGACGCGATCGCTGCCGCGAGCATGTTCTCCTCATTATGGGGGCCGATCAGGCGCATCTCGGCGACGCCGCAGATTCGTTCTGGCGCGCGACCAGGCAACCGTAGCCAGAAAGCATCGTCTCGGATATCTGCGCCTTGGGTGACGGGTTGTGTGCGACTGAAGTAGAGCGGAGTTGCGGTCGTCTCGTGTGCCGAGGCGCGCGACGGCTCATTATCGAGATTCAAGATGGCATAGTCGGTCGAGTGCATATCGCGGACGATCTGGCGCTTCGCGCGGATATATTCCTCAAAGCTGCCATAGCGGTCCAAATGATCCGGCGTGATGTTGGTGATAACGCCGATGTGGGGGCTGGCGTGCAGGCGCGCGAGTTGCACCTCACTGATCTCCAGGACGACGATATCCGCGGAGGTGATGTCGCCTATGGCATTGATCAACGGCACCCCCATGTTGCCACCCATCCAGACGCGACGCGGTGTCGGGCCATGCGGTCGTGCCACATTGTTGCTTGCCTGCAGCATCTCATGGATCACGTTCGTCGTGGTGGTCTTGCCAGAACTCCCCGTGATACCGATGATCGGCGCCGGACAACGTTCGAAGAAGAGCTGGGTATGGTTAGAGATGATCGCGCCGCGTTGCTCAGCCTCAGCAATGCCTGGCAGCTTGATCACAAAGCCGGGCGAGATGCCGGGTGAGACGAAGATGATCGCAGCTTCCCGCCAGGCGGCCGGATCATTGCCACCCAGAAAATAGCGCACGGGCGTTGTGAGATCCGCAAGCTCCGCGAGCGGACCAGCAAGGCGTTCGGCTGGTTGTGTATCTGTCACGTATATGGCGTTGGCGCCTTCCGCGTCCGCGAAACGCGCCAACGCCACACTCTCTTTACCAAGCCCTACCAGGGTGATGATGTTACCGCGCAGTGTCGTCATGGTGCAGTTTTCATGGTCCTTTCGCGAGATCTCCCGATGGGTATTCTATCCCATGCGGTTTGGCATAGCACGTGCAATCTTTGATAACAGCGGTCTACCGCCATCGCACCGGGACGGATTCCCGGCCAGGGAGCGCGGCATGGTTGAAGTCAATGTCGTTGTGGTAATCCTTCCATTGACTTGACCATAATGCATATCCTTGTGTATTATTGTCACGTTCCACCAGCGCACCATGCCACCTGGGCCATACGTGCGGGGATGAGGCAGGAGGATGTAGCGGATGCAGTGGATGATGACGCCAAACCCAACCGAAGAGACGTTCACCAGCCGATCGCGGGTCCAGGATCCGGCGGCAGGGTATGTGTTGGGGGGACGCTACGCGCGGGTGGAACCTCTCCCCATGGCAGCGGGGGAATGGTGGCGGGGTTACACCGTGGCTACGGCTGAGCCAGTGACGTTGCGGCGCGTCGCGCTCAATGGACCGCCATCTGAAACGGCTATGGCAGCGATGCGACTGGATATCCATCGTGTCGCATCCAACTTGCGTCCCTACATCGTCCGCGTCCTGGATACCGCCATTGAAGACCGCGCTCTCATCATCGTTACCGAACCTCGAGGTGAGCGACTGGCGGATCTGTTGCAACGTCGCCGCCTCACCCTCGAAGAGGCCTTGACCTATGGTCGCCATCTCACTTCAGCGTTGAGCTACGCGCACACCCACCATGTCGCGCATGGGCTCTTGACACCCGCAGCGATCGACTGGGAACCGGCGAACGATACGCAATCGCCAGGTACCTCAGCAATCATACGTGCCATGCCCGCGAACTCCTCCTCATCAGGATCATCACATGGTAGCTCTGCTGGCGCCAGTTATGGCACGGCACGACTCGGAGATTTCGGCCTTGTCCACCTCACCTCGGCGATTTGCGAGGCCTTGCCTCATGATGGTGCGTTGCGGCAAGGCTATCGTGCTCCGGAAGAACGCCGTGGTAGCGAGGGCAATATGGCGAGTGATCTCTTTCATCTCGGCGCGCTCCTATGGGAGTTATGTCTGGGGACTCCGCCGCCAATGGAAGATCCGATCACCGCGCGTCACCTCCTGGCCAGCTTACCGATCGAACTGCAAGAACTGATCCTCACCTGCATTCAACCTGACCCGCGCCAACGCCCCCAACACCTTGACCTCGTGATGACAGAATTACGCGCCATTCAACGGACCTTCAGTGGCTACCACCCCAGGCCAGATCGCCACGCGATTTCACGAGTTCCACGCCCCAATCTGCGATCGAGCTTCACGGCTCGCGACCCCATCGCGGATCGAGACCGCGCCAATGATTCCGACACGCTCGTGCGAGAACTGCCACGGAATCCGCTACCCGCGCAGTCGCGGACACTGGTCGGCTCCAGTGCAACCCAACGCGCCCAGGCTCCGCAATATTGGGGGGCCCAGACGACGCCATCGGCGAATATCCCGCCAGCCGACCGCGTTGCAGCCAGGGCGGTAAGTATAGCCGCGCCGCGTTCCTCAGATGTGCGCCCGCGGGACAGCGCCAAATTTGCCAGGCGTTGGGACTCGCCCAAACCGACGAAGACCGCGCAGCACGATCTGCACGAAGCACAGAACCTCTCAGAGAATCCGTCACATCCGTTGGCCCGCTTAGAGGCGTGGACAGGTACCATTCCATTGCCGCGTCAACTGCGCGCTCTCAGTCCATTGCGCCGTGTGGTCGCCCTCGTCGCCATCAGTGTGGGGTTGCTGGCGCTGGCGATCATGGCGACCGGCATAGGACTGCTGAGCCAACCATCGGTCGCCGCCGCGCCCGACGCCCTCACTGCCCATCCAGGCATCACCATACTCACCATGCGCAGTGCTCCATATCATATTCGCCAAACCCTGGTCCTGACCGTGGGCGAGACGTTGCAGGTGCAACCAGGCGTCACGATCTCTTTTGCGCCAGGTGCTATGATCGATCTGCGCGGCGGATCGCTGATTGCACAAGGAACAACACAGCAGCCAATATTGCTTACCGGGCCAGAAAACGCGGGGACGTGGCAGGGGATTCGGGTAGAAGGTGGCCCACATGGCGAACCAGGAAACCTGACATTCCACTTTGTGAAGATTGCCTACGGAGGCGTGGCCAATGATGCCGCCATCCACTGTGTCTTGGGCAATGTGACGATGTTCGACTCATCGCAGAACGACAGCCTGGGGGATGGCTTACGAGCGGAGGCAAACTGCACGGGTGAGGTCGCGCGAACGCAATTTTCGCGTGACGGTCACAATGCGGCGACTATCATTACCACATCCTTGCTCTTTCATGATAATCAGGTCAATGGGTTACCGGTTACTCTTCCCTGACGACCGGAAGTCGGAAAGCGGAAAGCGGAAGGCGGAAGGTCCGCTGCCAGTCCGCTGCCAGAGGCTGCCCGTCCGCTGCCGGTCCGCTGCCGGTCCGCTACCGCTGTGTCCATTGTGCGCGCATCCATGCTATCATCATAGAGGGTGCACCCCGAACGCCGATCATCGCCAGTATGCCACGATGGACTGGCAATGCGCGCGGTTCCCGGTAGCCTGACACCGCGCGGCCAGCTCCATATCGAAGCGCAGGCCAAGCGGCGCAACAAGACCATGCGGGTGGAATGCGGGCGGGTTGCGTGGCATCCGTGAGCCCATCACGCGTGAAACGAGCAACAGCATGTATGAGACCCTGGCCGCCATCGATATCGGCAGCAACACGGTGCACCTGATCGTTGCCGTCACCGATGGCAATGCATTGACCATCCTGGCCGACGAATCGATCTTTGTGCGGCTCGCCAACGGCGTCTGGAATCAGGGCTACATTCCAGATGAGCGCATATTGACCACCGCGCAGGCAATCTATCATTTGCGCGAAGTAGCCAGAAGTTTCGGCGTCGAACATATCGTCGTCGTCGCGACCGAGGTGGCGCGGACGGCGCGCAATACGCTGGCCCTGTTGAACGCCGTTGAAGCGGTGACCGGCCTGCGGCCCATCGTGCTCTCGGGGATGGATGAGGCGACCCTTATGTTTCAGGGGGTCACGCATGCACGACGCTTACCAAGCAGTGTCGCTGTGGCGGATCTGGGTGGAGGCAGCCTGGAGATTATTCTGGCGGAATTAGGATTCAGCGCGTGGCGCACTTCACAACCCCTCGGTTCAGCGTTTCTCCATGACCGATTCATCACCCACGATCCCCCATTGGATGACGAAGTCCGTTCCCTGAATACGTACCTCAAAGAGACATTTTTGGGCATCCCCAATTTGGAGCGCGTCACGACGCTGATCGTCTGCGGTGGAACGGTGAATGCGCTGAAACGCCTGGTCCAGACGATAAAAGGCCGAGCGGCGGGTGAGACCATCCTCACTCGTCAGGATATCGAAATCGCCCTCACCGTCATGTTACATCAGCCATTCGAAATTGTCGCGGCAGATTACCGGCTACGTGTGGAACGCGCCCGCCTCTTGCCAACCGGAGCGCTTGTGCTCGCCGCCTTGCTCGATCATCTGCATCTGTCATCGATGGTGGTGAGCCAGGCAGGGATCCGCGAAGGAATCATTTTGGCGATGGCACGCTATGGTCAAGCATGGCTCGACGGTGCCCACGCTGTCTGGAATGTGGGGGATGGCAACGCCATGGGTACCACACCCCTCCCCTCGGACACGGATCGCTCCGTGTCGTCAGGTGGCGTGCAGCAATCAGCGACGGCAATGACGCCGATTGGACACATTGCCGGTACGAAGATACAGCAATTAGTGCAGGAGGTCGTGCGTGCCCGCAAAAAAGCTGGGCTGGGGGATAGTGAAGCGATCCACGCCATGCGGGTCGCGACGAGGCGATTACGCACCGCGCTCGAGACGTTTGCGCCGTGTTTTCCTGGCACACCACAACGGATGCTCGCACGAGAAGTACGACGTCTGGCACAGGCTTTGGGCAAGGTACGAGATGCCGATGTGGCAATAGCTCAGGTGAAGACGCGCCTCCAGGGATCGCACCCGGCGCAGATGCTTGGCCTGCGGGCAGTCTTCGCGCGGCAAGTCGCCGCGCATCGCGCGGGACGTCAGCAGTTGCAACGGATGTTGCGCAAACGTCGCATGGAACGCATTGTGCGCTATGCTGAAGCATTGCGACCGCTAGCGGTCGCAACGGATAGCCCGGTGGGACAACGCGGAGGAACGATAGATTCCAAAAGAAAGGACGGACGATGACCACGTTCATTCCGCCGCGATCCATCGAACCGCACTTACCGTTCGGTCAGGCGGCCCACGATGTGCTGCAGGCCCATATCGCAATTGTGCATGTCTGGTCGCCTTTTCTGGTGAAGCCCGAACGCGCCCATGAGCATCACCAAATGCGGATCGCCATCAAGCGCTTACGCTATAGCATAGATCTCTTTCACGAGATCTTGCCTGATCTCGCCAGCACGACCGAGGTATTACGCCAGATCCAGGACGCATTAGGGACACTGCATGATCTTGACGAAATGATTATTTCGATCCAAGATATACAGACCAGTCAGAAGCGTAAACACTATACGAAAAGGCATGAAGCATTGCGGACCCGTGCCGCGGAGTGTCGCGCCAGCCTCGACCATTTGCTCGAGCAGGCACAACATGACCGGGACGCGCAACACGCGCGTTGTGTTGCGATCTGGCAGGACTGTCTGAATCGTGACGTATTCGCCGCACTCCAGCGAATTATCATAACGCTGGACCAGAAGGAGCTAGATGAGCCGGCGCGGACGCCACTTGCCGGGGAGGCTATATGAGAAGCGAAGTTGACCGATTAGTCATGCCGCCATCCGCCGAATTAGGCGGTCTGATCGGGGGCATCCAGCTCGATGATTGGTCCCACGCGCTGCATGTCGCGCAATTGACCGCGCAATTGTTCCAATTGACCTGGCCACTCCATGGGTTAAGCGAGCATGAAGCCATGCTGGTGCGCCGCGCAGCGCTGTTACATGACGCGGGCATTCTCGTTACCTACCGAGGTCATCACAAAGAGAGTCTGCGCTTGATCATGCATGCGACGCTACCGGGGTTGACGCCAGAGGAACAAGCCGAGGTTGCCTGCATTGCCCGCTATCACCGCAAAGCCTTGCCGCACCGCAATCATGCAATCTATGGAGCGCTCCATCGTGTGGCGCGTCAACGAGTGAACGAGCTTGGAGGCATCCTGCGGCTCGCTGATGCCTTTGATTATGAGCATGATGGTGGTGTGGTGCAATTGCAGGGCATGGTCCTCTCAGCGGCAGGATCAACGGTACGCGTCCTCATACGCGCCATGCACACTATCGCGGACCATGCCGCGCTCAAACGGATTATGCACCAGGCATACGCCAAACGCGATCTCTTCGAGCAGACCTTTCGGTGTCGCGTCAGTATCTCGCTGGAGCCATACCAGGCTCCGCAGCCCCTGGCAATTGATCCGTCACTGGGGCAGGCGATACGCGGCTAACGCGCGCGTCTGCCTGGCAAGGTCGATGCTCACACGTCATATTTCAGCGGGTGCAAGGAAATCGCCCGCATCTTCATAAGGCAAGGAGCGCTTATGCACAGGACACACAGAACTGGTAAGTGGCGTCAGTCGCTCGGGTTGGTCATTGGGTTGCTGATCCTGGTAGGCTGCGCTCGCTTACCTGGTGTGAGCGCCGCGTCTCCGCGGTGGATTGCGGCCAATCAGATGATGGCGCAAACCATCCAGATCGGCGATATACCCAATGGTTTCCAGTTAGTCCTGGATCTCCAGCCATCCGCCGATCAACTCGCGCAGGTACTCAGTATGCCTGGGGCAAATGCGACACTGCGCGAATTGGGGAGAATTCAGGGAACATATCGGGCATTCACCTATACGCTCGTGGAGCCCACCGACCTCAATGGGACGACCAGCGCCACCATTGAGGTCGATTTCTTTCCCACTCCCGTCAACGCTGATACCTGGATGGCCGATCGCCAGGCAGCGAATCTTGCCAATGGCGAAAAGCCACTAGCAGCCCCAGCACCTGGCCAGCGGCACGCCATTACGCTCACGACGTATAGCGCGGCGACGGCAGTCGCTACACTGGCCACCGTGGCGTTTGTCGAAAAGAATGTCTACGTTGAGATTCACACCACTTTTGTCGGGCCAGGACCATCGCTGGCTGACGCAACGCGATTTGCTGATCTGATTGACGCGCGACTGTTGAATCCAGCCGGACCATGACCGTATGGCATCCCACAGCGCCAACAGTTCAGATGGTACCGGACCGACCCGAAGTAGCCATGGCCGCGCGCTGTTGGCGTCGTTGCGCCAGCCGTGCCAGACCACGTACGACCAGGAAAACCATGAGCGCGATGAAAATGATACCCAGGATCGGTACAACCAGGGCCAGAATCGTCGTAAAAATCACAAAGACGTCTTCAACGAGTGAAACGACCGGATTAGCCAGCCCTGCTGTGGCGACCGTCGAGGCAGGCCGAACCACTCCGGCTTTGGCGAAGTGTGTCGTCCCGGCTAATCCAGCGCCGATGATCGCCGCGATGATGGCACCGGTCGAGCCACTGGAGGCAAGCGGGTTCGCGGTGGCGGTGAAGAGCAATGCGCCAGAGATAGGGCGGATGATCGTGTGGACGGCATCATTGATATGGTCGACGACGGGAATCTTGTCGGCACTGATCTCATAGATGGTGAGCAAACCAATCAGACCCAGAAAGAACGGATTACCAACCCACGCGAACTCAGGTCGTAATTGAATTTGAAAACCAACGAGCGCGGGGAGATGCGAGGCGATACCCAAAGCAAGGATTGGGAGATACGCGCGTACTCCAGCGGAGAGGCTGAGTCCAAGCGAGGCCAGCAAGGTAAAAATTTCTGTAAACAGGGCGTTATTGCCATTCAGCATGCTGCAACCATCCTCTGCGCATGATGCCACCAAATCGGCATCCATTAAGCCATCATATCGGTATGATGTCTTTGCGGACAGCATACCGCATATTCAGCCGATCTGACTGTGAGGTGGGCCACATTTCCATGAAAATTGTCTCATGGTTCCAACTGTGATTGTGGAGGATCCGCGGATTGTGGTCGCGCATCCGGGAGTCCATAATACCCTGGAGGTGGCGGATACGGTGGAGCTGGGGGCTCTGGTTCGCTTGGCGCTTGCGCTGGAGGTGGATAGCCACCCGGCGGGGGATAGCCGCCTGGTGGGGGATAGCCACCTGGCGGGGGATAGCCGCCTGGCGGGGGATAGCCGCCTGGGGATGACTGTCGTCGATTTGCGCGTCCAGACGCAGCGGTGATGGCGGCTGTACCAGTCATTATGCCAACGTCAAACAGGCCAGTAAACACCGCGATGAGAATGACTGAGAGAAAGATCTCCTGAGAAGTGACGCCAGGCTGCTGAGACTGCGCAGATTGCAACGCCTGTTGACCTGCGGGAGAGTTGAAATACACGCCGATACCAATACCCTGGACGATGCCACTGATAATTCCGCCGATCAATCCCGCGATCGTCCCGCTCGCGACCTCGCGACCGCGCTCTTGCGGGTCGCGCATCGCCCATAAACCAGCACTGATGCCACCAATGATTGATGCGACTGGAACACAGATGCAGCCAATCTGTGAAAATATCAAAATCAATGATCCCAGCGCTGTACCAAGACCAGCAAAAATGCCAATGCGTAAGCGACCATCCACCGCATCATTCCTCCTCATAAAGACATTGGATTTGATTCAGGAATTTCAGCCATGGGAGGCGATGCGGGCGGCAGATTGCGCCCAATAATGAAGGCGGTCGCCAAACCAGCGACTACCGCCAGGGCAAGCGAAAATATGCCAGTAATACAGCCCGTACCGATGCCATATGCCAGAACCCCTGATGATAGAGTGGCATCGACGGCAGGGCCTTTGCCGCCGGCGGTCGCCGTGGCGGTCGCCAGCGCAACGAACGTTGGCCGCACTGAGGTCGTAATGCTTTGTTTGAAAGCGGCATTGGTCGACACATAAATGGCTCCGGCCGCGATCTGCCCGATCAGCACCAGTAAGCCAACCATCAAGCCGCCTAATGCACCGGACTGCAACATTTTACCGCTATAGAGCGGATTACGGGCGATAAGATATCCAGTGACGATCCCACCAGCAAGCGCGAGCACGAGGCTGGCATCAAAGGCGAGCGGACCAAAGAAACCGAGGATAACCGTCAACACACCTGCCGCCAAACCAACCATTGTTCCAGCGCGCAATCGGGACATACCTTCACCTCAAAAGTGTACTTGGTGCCCATATCATACCGCATGTGCCAAGAAGAACGGTTCCCCGCCTTTGCTATAAAGATAACAACCTCGTGCGGTTGTGCGGTACAATGCTGGGAGTGCGTAGAAATTCTACTGGAGGAATCATCTTGGCAAACATTCGTCTCCCTTCGATGCTGATGCGCATCACATGGTTGGTCAACATCCTGTTGGGGATTGGACTCTGGACCGGGAAATTCGATGCCGTGAAAGAAGTGCATATCACTTTTGGGGTCGCCATGGTCATCGCCCTCTGGTGGATCACCACGCTACACGTGCGCTCACAAGGATGGGGCGCCTTGCCGATCCTGGCAATCCTTGATGGACTGGCCCTCTATCTCCTGGGCATCACGCAAGAAAGCCTCCTCACGACCGGACCACACTGGATCGTACAGATCTTGCATCTGACGCTTGCCCTGGTCGCCATAGCCCTTGGCGAGATCATGACCGCGCGTCTCACGCGCGCCGCAGGTTCGCGTGCCGCTTAAATTGTGGCACGAACGTTGATAACAATCTGGAGGAAATCGCTGAACCTTGATCCCAGGTGGACCGCTAAGGTTGCTCCCAATAGTCCCAGGCAAGGATCACGCGTTGACGATCCCGCCGCAGGCAGGGTATAGTACCTAGCAGTGGCTCTTGTGTTGCATAGCCGACAAAACCGGTTCAGGTAACACGAGAGTCTGTTGTCCACGAGGAAAATGCATGTTACGAGAAACATTTCAATCACTGCGCTTCCCACCGGTTCGTGAGGTGGTAAAGGTTGTCACAACGCGTCGGCGTTCACATCTTCTCATTCCATCACCACATAAAGGGATGGGGGCGGTGCCACATCCGCGCGGCACATCATTTCGCGTCTGGGCGCCAACCGCTGTGGAGGTCTATGTCAGTGGCACCTTCAATGGGTGGTCACCGACGGCCAATCCGCTTGCGCGAGAAAGCGGCGGTTATTGGTCAGTCGATCTGCGCGGGGTGCGTCCGGGGGCGCGCTATAAATATCGTCTCATGACTCCCGCCGGCGATTTATGGCGAATCGACCCGTATGCTCGTGCCGTGACGTCATCCGCCGGGGAGAGCATCGTCTATAGCGCGGGCAACGCCGCCAATGACCCCGGCGGGGTCCTGATCGCGCGAGATAATCTTGTCATCTACGAATTGCATGTCGGCACGTTTTACACACCGGCAGGACGCGTGCCCGCGACCTTCGATGATGTCGTCCAGAAGTTGCCATACCTCCGCGACCTGGGAATCAACGCAATCGAAGTCATGCCGCCGATGTCGTATCCCGGACCGCTCTCCTGGGGGTACAATCCCGCGCATCTTTTTGCCATCGATCAGGACTATGGCGGCCCAGAAGCCTTCCGCCGTTTCGTCGCCGCCGCGCATCGCGCTGGTCTGGCTGTCATCCTGGATGTCGTCTATAATCATTTCGGTCCCGATGATCTGGATCTCTGGCAGTTCGATGGCTGGCAACAACATGGACTGGGCGGAGTCTATTTTTACAATGACGAACGGGCCATCACCCCATGGGGGCATACGCGGCCAGACTATGGCCGCCCCGAGGTTCGTCAATTCATCCAGGACAATGCCAGGATGTGGTTACACGACTACGGACTAGACGGGCTACGCTTCGATGCCACGGCGTATATACGCACCGTGTATGGCTTCGATGGTGGTTACGAATTGCCCGACGGCTGGCGTCTGCTCTGTAGCATCAACGAAGAGATCGCCGCGCTCTTTCCCGGCAAGATAACCATCGCGGAAGACCTGCGCCGCAACGCGTGGATGACGCGCCCTGTGGAGCAGGGCGGAGCGGGGTTCAGCGCGCAATGGGATGATGTCTTTGTCCACCCCATCCGGGCCGCACTCATCACACCCGACGATGATCAACGTGATATGCACGCGGTGGCGGAATCGCTCACCTATCGTTATGGGGACGATCCTTTCGCCCGCGTGATCTACACCGAGTCACATGACGAAGTCGCCAATGGGAAAGCGCGGGTACCCGAAGAGATCTGGCCGAGTAACGCGGGGAGTATCTATGCCAAACAGCGCTCACTGCTCGGGGCAGTGTTGGTCTTCACCACTCCCGGGATCCCGATGATATTTCAGGGACAAGAATTTCTTTCTGGAGCCTGGTTCGCTGATACGCTTCCCATCAACTGGGCGAATCGCGCGACCTACTCTGGCTTGCAGGAACTATATCGGGATCTTATCGCGTTGCGGCATGGCGGCAATGGCAGGACGCGTGGTCTGCGTGGTGGGAATATTGCTATTACCCACCTCGATGATCAGCAGAAGGTGCTGGCATTTCATCGCTGGCAGGACGGCGGCCCTGGCGACAGTACCATGGTCATTTTGAACATGCGGAATGTCGCGTACGACGCATATGCTCTGGGTTTGCCAGCAGGTGGCCAGTGGCAGGTGCGTTTTGTCAGCGATGCCGTGCGCTACGACCCTGACTTTGCGGCCTATCCCCTGGCGACGTTGAGCGCGAGCGCAGCGCCGCTCCACAATCTGCCTTTTACAGGGCATGTGCCGCTACGACCGTATTGCGCACTCATCCTGTCTCAGGATCCCGAGTGAATGGAGCAAACACATAGGGCGGAGGGGGATAGACAGGTTCGTCGTTCACCCCGCCGCCCCGTGATAAGTTCCTGGTGCTGTTTTTTGCCGTCGCCTAACCAGCGAACAAAAATATGAGTATCCTGATCGATAAAAGTCCTAACCAATGATCCGGGAAATGGGAGGCGCGTTGCGGAAACGCCCACAAGCGTGTATTATACGGCAAGAGTGATCGGCGTGGCTCGTTCACGAGTAGCGTCGTGCTACTGATCAGTGGAGTGGATGCGAGGGCTGCAGAGCTCTTTTATCTCAATTTCTCAGGTGAAGATCGCTCACGCTACGCTGTCGCGATTTACGAGCAATGTTGCTGCGAGCGCGCGGTGACTGAAGGAGAGAGCGGTGGCGAAACACTTACGCATCGACATCGCGGAAATGACAGACATTGGTCGTCGGCGCGCGAATAACCAGGATAATGTCGCGAAAAATGTGCCTGACGATCAGCGTGAAATTGATCGCGCGGGGGCGCTGGTCGTCGTCGCGGATGGAATGGGTGGTCATGCCGCCGGTGAGATCGCCAGCACGGTCGCGGTCGAAACGATCACCACTGCCTATACCGAGTCTTTCGATGACGATGTCATGGACGCGCTGGAGACGGCAGTGCGTCGCGCGAATGATCGTGTCTTCACCATTTCACGCGAAAATGCCGACCACATGGGCATGGGAACGACAGTCGTCGCGGCGGTAATCTATCAGGGGCTGCTCTTCATTGCCAATATCGGGGATAGCCGCTGCTACCTGATTCGCAATGGGGTATTGCGGCAAGTGACCCGCGATCATTCCTGGGTTGCTGAACAAGTGCGCGCTGGAGTTTTGACTGAAGATCAGGCTCGTGTCCATGTGCATCGTAACGTGATTACGCGCTCACTTGGCACACAGCCCGACGTCCTGGCAGATTTTTTTATTGAACCGCTCCGTGAAGGCGATTTGGTCATTTTATGTTCAGATGGACTGCACGGCTACGTCGACGACGCAAGTTTATTGGATATAGCCAGCCATCATGCGCCACATGATGCCGTACGGCTCCTGGTTGAAGCCGCTAATGAAGCAGGTGGACCTGATAATATCACTGTGGCCATCGCACAAATCAATGAAACGCCGATAGCGCCAACGGTATTACTGGAAAAGTTGCAGAAACTAGACCATCAACGGAGTGAAACGACCCCTCTCCAGGTCTCGTCATCCGCGAAGAAACGTGGAGACGTCACTTTCGCCCCTATACCGCCCCCTTTGGTCGCAGAATCGCCGCCCAGTATATCATCACGGAGCATGGCCAGTCGACTGCGCGTCGCAGCTATCATCATCATTGCCTTATCGCTACTCGCCGTCTCGTCGTATGTTGGCTGGACATACGCTGTTGGACCCTATACCCAATCCCGCTACACAGCTGCTCGCGTGACCACTGATATCGCCAAAGTCAAACAAGATATCAATCGCTTGCAATCATCCCAACCTTCACCAGCCAGCCCGGCCGACGAACTCGCTTTGCTCGCAACCGATCAGCAATTATTAAACAGCGATCTCGGGTTGTCGAACCTGACCGCGTCTCAACGTCAAGGGATCGAAATGGTCCTCGTCCAGCAATTGGCGCCAGCGACCCAGCAAGCCCTCGAGGCCTATAATGGCCAGGCTCACATCATTCCGCTTACAAACGTCGCGGTTGATCACTATTCGCTGCAATGCGATACAGCCGCAGCCGCTCCATTGGTTGTGCTCCAAAATACGCTGCAACCAGGGGGAGGCGGCGCCCTCCCCACCTATTTTATCCGGGATGTCGCTGGTCATGTTCGACCATTACTCATCACTCCAGCGATCATCAGTTGCCAACCTGCGTTGGCGAATAATTTGAGCGTCATCGATATGGTGAGTGCGGGCGATCACCTGGTCGTCCTCACCAGCGCGACGGATAGCACAAATATACCGCAAGTACAAACCCTTGGCAGCGATGGTGTCCTCAAACCGCTTGCTTCCGTCAAAGCGTTTGACGCGAACCTGACCCCAACCCATGTGGCCGTGGCGCCAAATGGCGCAACGCTCGCTGTGCTTGGCCATGGGACCACAGACACCATCTACGTCTTGAGTGGAACAACATTTGCCACGGCAATTGCGATCCCCCTACAACAGCAAACGAGCCAACATGTGCTGTCCATGGCAATTGGGAGTAATAATTTGCTCTATCTGCTCCTGGATAATGGGGACCTGGCGACGGTCGGAATAGATGGGACGAATTTCCACATTGTCAGCGCCCTGGACATTCCACCTGCACTACCGGTAGGTGATCCACAACAATATACAAATCAGACTCCTGTGCCGACGGTGCCGACCGCGACAGGGAATGCCTCGGCTTCCCACGGCGTCTTTGTGGCCGCGCCAACCGCGACACCAGCGCCCACCGTTACGCCCGCGCCGACACCATACCCCACACCACTGCCGCGCAGCGGATCTTCCACACCCCTGACGACGGCAATCGCGTTGACTGTATCTAACGCGCCAGTTCCGACCGTTGCGATAGCTGATCCATCGGGGCATCGCGTCATCGTCCTGCAAAGCAATGGTGGTGTGGATCTCGACCTACAGCAGCAATACACGGATCCTAACCAATTGAACTCGCAGATCGGTGTTGCCCTGACGCCTGATGGCAAATCGCTTCTGGTTTTGCTCGAAACGCAGATGCTGAATATTCACTTGCCGACAAATCCTTGATGCGCAAGTTAACGACCAACCAGACCATGCGAGATAAAATCCATCACAGCATCGAAAACGGTGGGGGGGATGCTATGCTCTTCCGCACCCAACTCTTGCGGCCAGACCAACCAACGTAAGGCGACAAAATGCGCGACGCCCATCAATGCGTACGCGGTCGCCTCAGGGTCTACCTCGCGAATAGTGCCAAACTCACGGGCGCGGCGCAAGCCGCGCTGGTATCCTTCACTGATCCGCTGATAATATGCCCGAGCTGCCTCGGGCGCCACACGATCAGCTTCTTGAACAATCTTATAGATGCGCGGATGATGGCTGAGGAAGTCAAAAAACGCCGCAAAGCCCTGGCGTTCGATGATGAGTCGATCGGTCGTATCTGCAATCGCAGCTGAGGTTGCTGAGCGGAGACGCGTTCCGAGATCGTCGATCAATTCCACAAAGATCTCACGTTTGCTATGAAAATAGAGATAAAAGGTCCCCTGCGCCACACCCGCGCGACGAGTGATCTCGGAGACACTGGCTTCGTAATACCCCATCTCACCAAAGACCTGTTCGGCGGATTCCAGGATGCGCTGGCGTGTCGCTTCGCCCCGCGCGGTTACTGGTATGAGCGAACCTGGCTCACGTTTGCCATTTGGCGCGCTCACCGGCGCCACTGGTGATGCCCCATCCGCATCATCGCGCTCTCTCATTGCTTTGTCTCCGCTTCTTTCAGGTCTCCACCGATTATAGCACGATGCCAATCGCCCATGACAAACCCCTGGCCGAGAGCGCTCACTCTTGCACTCGTCCACGTTCCTATGGCATACTCTGCATATCAATATGACTGATACGTCATGTTATTGTCAGGAGGGTTGCCATGCCTGCGGATGTACTCGAATTCCCGCCCGAATCGCGCTATCCATTATTGCCAGGAGTCCACTCGCGGCATGTAGAGACCACACGCCTCCGACAACATATTTTTGAAAGCGGACCAAGTGATGGGCCACCGGTCTTGCTGATTCATGGCAATGCGTCATCCGCTAGATTTTTCGAGGAGTTACAGGCGGCACTGCCGGCCTGGCATTGTGTCGCCCCAGACTTGCGGGGGTATGGCGCAACCGAGCCGCTAGTCGTGGACGCGACACGGAGTCTCCGCGATTTCAGTGACGATCTCGATGCGTTAGTCAATGCGCTGGGGTGGACGAGATTTCATCTTCTCGGTTGGTCATTGGGTGGATCGATCGCCATGCAATATACGGTCGATCATCCTGAACGCATCCTGACACTGACCTTGCAGGCACCAGGGTCGCCCTACGGCTATGGCGGGTCGCACGGCCCGGATGGGCAACCGAATTATCCAGATGACTGCGCGGGCAGTGGCGCGGGGTTGATCAATCCCGAGGTGGTGGCGAGATTCCTCGCCAAAGACGACAGCGCAGATTCACCATTTGCCCCGCGGGCGGTGATGCGGCATATTTATGTGCATACCGGATTCAGCTTTGCTCCTAACCGCGAGGACATCCTGACAGAAGCAATGCTCACCATGCGGATCGGCGACCAATACTATCCGGGTGATAAGGCGACATCTTCGCACTGGCCGTTCGTCGCGCCGGGGGTCTACGGCGCAAATAATGCTCTTTCGCCCAAATATCGTTCGGTGACCGCGAAAAACCCCGAGGATCTCGCAACGATAAGACCTCAGCCACCGATCCTGTGGGTACGCGGAGCCGATGATCAGGTTGTAGCGGACGCGGCGATGTTGGACATCGGAACGCTGGGAAAGCTCGAAATCGTGCCAGGTTGGCCGGGTGAAGCGATCTTTCCACCGCAGCCCATGCTGATTCAGACGCGAGCTGTCTTGGGTCGCTATCGCGCCAATGGCGGACACTATGTCGAATTAGTCTACCCGGCTTGCGGCCATTCGCCCCACATCGAACATGCGGAACGGTTTCGCAATGACTTCACGACCTTCATGGAAGGTGCGCAAGTCGCGAATGCCGCGACACAAGAGAGCAATGACGTGGCATCAACTCAGCCAGAAAGTGGAATACAGCGACAGCGACGGCGTGGACCGCTTGACTTTCTCTTCCGTCGCGGGTAAACTATGACACATGACTCATGCGTCATGTTTCTCATAACGGGAAGGGGTTCGTTATCGTGGAAGGTGCGCTCAATCAACCTTCAGTGCCCGCGAGCGGCATAGACGCCGCGCCGCGCCGCCCGATCATCGGCGTCATGGCTTTCGCGACGTATTTACCAGAGCAGATACAAGATGCCGCGTTCATTGCGCATGCTTCAGGAATCCCCGAGGATATTGTGCGCACGAAGATGGGTATCGACGCGAAACATCGCGCTGGACCAGCCGATCAAACATCCGTCATGGCCGTACGGGCCGGCGAACTAGCCCTGGAACGCGCCAAGGTCAAGCCTGAGGAGATCGATCTGATCCTCTATTCGGGGAGTATGCATAAGGATTTCTATGTCTGGTCTGCCGCCAATCGCATCCAATATCTGCTGGGAGCCACCAATGCCTGGGCATTTGAGGTTGTCGCACTTTGCACGACGAATGTGCTTGCTCTCAAAGTCGCGCGCGATCTCATGACAGTCGACCCCCACCTCAGGACCGTGCTTATCTGTGGTGGCCACCGTACGGCCGATCTGATTGATTATCGCGATCATTCGGCGCGCTTCCTCTTCAATCTGTCGGATGGTGGGAGCGCAATGCTCCTCCGCCGTGATTATACGGAAAATGTGATACTGGAGTCATCCTTCATCACCGATGGGTCGCTGTCTGAAGATGTCACGATCCCCGCCGGTGGGACGCGCCAACCAACATCACTCGAGACGCTGCGGCAAGGACTGCATACCTTCCACGTCGCGACGCCGGAGCATCTGAAAGCGGGATTAGAAGGCGTCTCCGAAGAACATTTTGTCAGTGTCGTGCGACAAGCGGTACAACGTAGCGGACTTGCCCCACAAGACATTGACTTCTTGGCGATTAATCATATGAAGCCATCGATGCATCGCCGCATCCTGGCTGATCTGGGGTTGCGCGACGATCAATCCATCTATCTCTCGGAATATGGCCATATCGGCGCGCCTGACCAGGTACTGGCAGTGGAGTTAGCGGCGCAAGCCGGGCGCCTGCGCGCTGGCGACCTGGTCGTGATGGCGAGCGCGGGTCTGGGCTTTACATGGGGAGCGACGGCGCTCCGCTGGGGAGGGCAAACAGATGACCTTCACAAACATCGGGGAGTGGTGGGCGCGCCGTGAGGCGCTCACCCCCCACACCATCGCCTTGGTCGATGGGGTGACGGGGGAAAGGTTGACCTATGCGCAGATGCGGCGGCGGATCTACGCGTTGGCGACCATGCTCACCACTGAGTTTGGACTGAGCGCAGGAGATCGAGTAGCACTCCTCGCATCGAATTCGATCGAGTATCTCGAAGCAATTTTTGCCTGCGCGTTAATGGGGGCAATCGCCGTGCCATTGAATTGGCGATTGACTACGCCAGAGTTACATGTGATCCTCAAGGACTGCTCACCCCGAATCCTATTGTATGATGACACCTACGCCACACGCGCGCGCGAAGTGTCCAGCTCCTTATCAGCACCCCCACGCCTTGGTAGTTTCGCTCAATTTCCGGACGATGACGCGGCACTCGCCGAGCGCGCTGTCCCATTTCAGACACCGGATGGCGAAGCGATTGCGCTCATTCTCTATACCTCAGGGACAACTGGGACGCCCAAAGGCGCGCTCCTTTCGCACCGCATGATTACCTGGAACGCTATCAATACACAGATCAGTTGGGGACTACGCGACAATGACCGCACCATCACATTTGCGCCATTCTTTCATGCGGGTGGGCTGAATGTGTTGACGACACCGCTCATCCATCTGGGCGGAACAGTCGTGTTGCTTCCTACCGCCGACCCTGCCACACTGCTTCGTACCATTGCAGCTGAGCAATGTACACTTCTCTTCGCGGTCCCGACCGTCTTCCAGAGCATCATGGAACATCCAGCGTTCGCGACTGCTGATCTCACCTCGTTACGCTTCTGTGTGACAGGCGGATCTTCCTGTCCGTTGCCGATCATCCATGGCTATGCCGCACGCGGCCTGGAATTTCGTCAGGGGTACGGCTTGACGGAGGTAGGGGTCAACTGCTTCAGCCTGGCTCCCGAAGATGCGTTACGCAAAGCGGGATCTGTCGGTCGACCAGTATTTCACTCGCGCGCGCGGGTGGTTGATGCGGCAATGAACGATGTTGCCGATGGCGTAGTAGGTGAGCTCGTGTTAGCGGGCCCCCACCTGTGCTCCGGCTATTGGCGACGGCCAGAAGCCACGGCCGAGGCTAGTCGTGGGGGGTGGTGGCACACCGGCGACCTGGTGATTCGCGATGCTGAAGGGTTCTACTCAATTGTCGGTCGCCAGAAGGATTTGTACATCTCTGGCGGTGAAAATGTCTATCCTGCAGAAATCGAAGCGCTCCTGGCGACACATCCGGCTATCGCTGAAGTGGCGGTCATCCCGCAACCCGATCCAAGGTGGGGCGAAGTAGGACTGGCCGTCGTCGTATTGCGACAAGCTGGCGTGTTGACCGAGCAAGACGTCCTGGCCTATTGCGATGGTCAGCTGGCACGCTATAAGATACCCAAACGAGTCGCCTTCGCGGATACACTGCCGCGCAACGCCATGGGCAAAGTTATTAAAACTGAACTGGTTGCCCGTTACCATCAGCCAGACCACACCCCCGAACACTAATCGCTTCCCACCCACTTACTTCGTCAGCAAGCAGAAACTCCTTCGCTTGCTGGCGAAGCTGTATATGTGCTACATGTCAGGCATTTCTGCAGTACGATCAACCAATGGCAGGAAGAACGTCGCTGGCATGAAAGCTCTCGACACACAAATCAATCAATGTTGTCAGCAAACTGGAAACAAAAGTCAAAGACTGATCGTCATAACCATTGAGGACAAGTAAGATGATACCCTGCCAGGTGGAGGCTTCCCACTGGTGAAGCAGGCATTGTAGCACTGACCTGCAGCTCTCCTATGACGCGAAACGCCAGAGAAGCACAGTTCTTCAAAGAGGTGCATGAGATGTTGGCGACACTGCGACGAATATACTATGCGATCATCATAGCGGGAGCCATGATCTTCACGACGTGGATTTTAGGCAATCTCACGCATGAGTTCTTCTTACGTCTCGGGTTAGTAGATTATCCTGGCCAGGCATTGCAGTACACCACTCCAGATCCGGCGAATCTCACCCGCGCCCTCACTTTTCTGATTGTGGATCTTGTCGTTGTCGTCCCGGTGGGAGTGCTGCACTGGTGGCTCTTCCGGCGCGATATGGTACAAGATCCAGAAGTCCGGACCGGTCCGGTGCGCCAGGCCTTCCTGAGTTTTCTCCTCGCTGGTTATGGCTTGCTGATTATATTCGCATTGATGTCCACAGTCAGTGGCATCGGCAACGATGCAGCGGTGCAAGAGGCCGTTGCCATCCCATTGGCAGTCGCAGTGGCAGGGATCCTCACATTGGCAGCCTTGCTGGCCGAAAACTTCAGTGTCCGCGATCCACTCCATGAGGAATCAGCAATCTTACAGTCAATTTTTAGCTACATCGCACAATGGATATTGACGGTCACGCTGGTGGTGAGTATCCAGCAATTGATACAAACCACCTTACAGGCCGTGATACTGCCTGTGCACAATTGCGCAGTGCAGTTTGGTCCATATAGTCAGTGTACGTCTTTGCCCGCGATTCCCGGAGCACTACTTTCCCTTATCATCGCATTATTGGGCTGGGTAACTTTTTATCTTTGGACACGTGGTCAACAAAATCGAGGATTGTGGCTGGCAAATACCGTCATTCTGACCGCGATATCGTCAATTACCCTGACCATTTTCCTGGTGTTTGCCGCGCGTTTTGCGACTGATCTGCTCTCAGGCAATGCGCAAGCGATATTTCCGGGATCTCTCCTCTCCACGCCGCCGCTAAACACAAGTGGATTAAAAGATTACTCGATTACCTACAATAGCTATCCATTCATTGGCCCGGTGTTCGCTGGAGCCGTTGTCCTGGCATATAGTCTTATGCAGCAGTGGCGCAGGCCACTGCCCGAAGGGAAAGCTGGCCGCCAATTGGCACTGGTTACTCTGACGTTGCCGTTCATGATCGTATTCTTCATCGGCGCGGCTGATTTCCTTGGGCAGACGCTGCTGACGCTTGCCGGGCGGGGCGTGTCGACCGATAGCTGGAATGGCGCGTACATGTTCTTACTTGGGGGAGTACCGTGGGTCTGGCTGTGGCCCATTTTCGCCAGGCAGAGTAATCCCCACCACAGTAGTGTGGTACTACCCCGCCGTGTATATGTGCTCATCTCGGTTATTTTGGGCCTCGGCGCTGCAGTCATCAGTCTGGCGATCGGTCTGTATATTACGCTCGCGAATGTTCTGAATATTCCCGTGGACAGCACTGGTGACAGCGCGCGTATCGCCTTTGGCGTCACACTCGCAACCGGCGCGGGCGCGGTGTATTACATCGCCGTACTGGTACGCGACAGCCGTATTTTGCACCAGCAACATGTGACTTCTCCTCAGGTCGGCGGAGATGCGGCGCCAGCTCCGCCACACGAAGTGCCGACATTGGAGCGTGTTTTGAGCGATCTGGTGGGAGGGGCGCTCACAATAGAACAGGCGGCCTGGTATTTGCGTCAGCATCCAGAAGTGCGCTAGGGGTGAGATGGTGGCACACTCGACGCGGTGCAAGTGTTGGTTACAACCTGGGTCGTCGTGTCTGGTACACCACCCAATTTGTCAGCGCTACCGCAAAGATGACTACACCGATGCAGGCAACCATCCCCTGCGCATCCGCCAATCGATCCACGCCTACTGTAGCGGCGTCAGCACTCTCACCACTTATGGCAATATTATCGTGACAAAATATATTACATGCTGAGGTGCCACAGAGTCAGCGACGTAACTATCGCACGATTTCTTGTTGACGTGCTATACTGTTACCGCGTAGTAGAGTAGCCTCGACCGGCACGTTCATGCCGGGATCGAGCGACTGATATTTTCACCTTGAGCGCCGTGGGAGGATTCGATGCGTTTCTCAGCGCGCATGGGTGGCATCTGGGCGCTCTTGCATCCTGGTCCCAGCTTGCTCACTGTCCTGGCATTCGCGATCTGCGCCACCATCGCCGCGCATGGACATCCAGCGCTCGCTACACTGGCGCTGGCGACAGTTGGACTCACGTCGCAACAATTTGCCATCAGCGCGCTCAATGACTACTGTGATCGCTCAAGCGATGTATTGCTGGTGAAGAAGCGGAAGCCAATCGTATTGGGCCTTGTCAGTCCAGGTTTCGCATTGTCACTGGCGTTGATCTTGGCCAGCATAATGGTAGTCTGTTTTCTCCCACTGGGCATTATCCCGCTCATGTTCGCGGCCTGGTTTCTGTTGCTTGGCTTTGCATATGACCTGGGTATCAAATCAACGCCGATCAGTGGCTTAATGCATGGACTGGCATTTCCAACGATCCCGCTGCTGGCATGGTCACTCTTTGCTCGCTTGGGACCTCAGTTACTCTGGGCGTTCCCTCTCGGCATGTGCGTCGGCATTGGGATTCACCTTGCGGATGCCATTCCTGATGCGGATTCTGACTCCCAGGCAGGTATCCATGGTCTGGCCCAGGTGTTGGGTACGCGCGCGCAATATGCTTGCTGGGGAGCCATAGCACTGGCGATCGGGCTGATCGCTGGCATTGCGCTCGCTGCCCCGACGCGGGCTGCAACCACTATCCTCCTCAGTACCGCGCTGATTGGGTGTGGGTTGCTGATCAGCACCATCGTATTGTTTTGGCGCTCGCGAGGCTCGATCGCAACGCGCTATCGTCAGCAATTCATCATGCTCGTCGCCACATCGCTGGTTGTTGTCGCTGGTTGGTTCACCGCGATTATCCTTTGAGAGTTGGAGCGCCCCATCGCTATGTCGAATCCCAAGCCGCCACTCTTCGCTAGCGCCGAGGTCTTGCTCGACGCCACCGGTATCGCGCGCTATCTGCGCCTCTCTGGCAATGATTTTCGGCTCTATCGGCAGTTGTTGCCAGGTGGACTGAGCGGCGCAACTATTGAGCGCATCACAGTGCGCGCGTTGCAGGTCGCCGATACGCCGACGATTCAACCGAGCCAGGCAACGCTCATCCTAAAGAGCCTGGATCCCGCGAAGAACTGGATTATGCGCGCGACCGACGATACTCGCTGTCGCGAGATTCTCCTCACACAATCCCCTCTCTGGGAACAAATGCCTCAGGCAATCTGGTCGCCAGTGGTCGCCAGTGCATTATCAGCAGGTGGCAAGGGTGGTTCTTCCACCAGCGTGAGCGCCAGTCGGTCGCGGCCACTTCCCGCTTCTGGAGCGCTCTTAATGCACGATGTACAATCCGCCATCTTTCCCGCGACACGTTGCTATGCGCAGCCCGACTACCCGCTCATGACGCGGTTACTGGAGCGCCTGACAAGCATGCACGCGACTTTTTGGGAAGATCCACTCTTGAAACAGTTGACGTGGTTGGCGACTCCTGCTGAAGCGATGCTGGCATTGACCCCCGAAAACTTGAATCCGTTGCCGACCGACGCATCTCTTTATGTTCAGGAAGCGCGGAAAGGCTGGGAAGAACTGGGTAGCCTCCTCCCCCTGGAGGTCAGCAAGCCCATCCGCAAAACTCTTGACTCGCCGAACGCGTTGTTGCAAGCCGTGCACGAGGCCCCCGCGACACTCGTCCACGGCGATGCCTGGCTGGCGAATATGGGTG
>DAIDHM010000040.1 GCA_027459705.1 Ktedonobacteria bacterium
ATCTGTTGGGCCTGAAGGAGAATGTGATCATCGGGAAATTGATTCCGGCGGGCACAGGCTTCCATCAACGCCTGGCGGCAGCGGCGCGACGGGCTCAGGAGAAAGTGGAGGATCGCGATTTCGCGGCACTCGATTTCGCGACTTCTATGGTCGACAGCGCGCTCGAAGAGGAGTAATCCCCGGATCGGATCTGATTGGCGCATGCTGATGCCGCATTGCCAGTGCCGACGAGTGGCTTGATCCTTTGTCCTGCTCAAGAGCCAACAGAGCACAATCCATTTGTGGATTGTGTCCTGTTGGCTCCTTTTTTTCACCCATCCATGGCACATGCTCTGCTGAAGAGGGTTCTGCCCTGTGTGTAAGCTATGGTGGGCTTGGACGCGGAGGGCAGGTGGCAGGGAGGCAGGAATATGTCATCGATCCGAGATAGAGCAGACACGCTGATGCCCGACGTGCGCGATCCACAAGAGATCATGGTAACTGCGCCTGCCATCCGCAAAACCGCTGCAGATGCGCCGACAGCACCCACCCCCACGCCGACAACACACCGCCGCTGGTGGCAAGGTCGCCAGTTGCCGCCGGGTGGCCTGGTGCCGCTCACCCGTCCCTGGCGGGCGGCTCTCCTCTTTGTGGTGTTGGTGCTGGCGACCAATTTGTGGTTGGATAGCGACCGTGGGTTGAGTGTGCAGAGCGATGCCTGGGGTGTCATGCAGCAACTCCAGGCCTGTGAGGCGCAGAGCCTGACACCGGATGTGATCATCATGGGTAGCTCACGCGCGCAGGCTGGCATCGCACCGCCGATCCTCAGCGCGCAGATGAGCAACCGTTTGGGGCGGCGGGTGGTGGTCTGCGACATGGCCGTGACGACAAGCATTCCATTGCAGGACGAATATATGCTGCGGCGCTTCTATGCCGATGGTGGCCGGCCCCGCATGATCCTCTACGCTACGGCGGATTATAGCTTCAATACGCCGGTCACGGCGGCGAATGTGCCTGTTCGCGATAATCTGGAGTTTGTGGCTGGCCTGGGCGATCTGCCCGCACTGCTAGGGTCGCATGTGGCGGACACCACCACGTGGGATGGCACTTCCTGGTATCTCGATTTCATCGCCGGTCGTCTTGTTCGCCCCTATGCTGACCGCCGCGGGATCCAGATCGCGCTCTGTCAACTCGCCCCAACTTTCGGGATCTGCCCCCAGACTATACCCGGACCACAACCAACCCAGGTACCGTCGACGGCTCATCCCGGCCTGATGTATCCAATCTTCCGCAACCTGGGTTGGTATCCGCTACCAGAACTGACAGCGCGTTCGCTGGCAAACTCCCGCTACCAGTATACGGCCTGGCTGGCACATTATCAGGTCGCGCCCGATGCATTGCGCGCTCTGGGGGATCTCGTCGCGTTGGCCCATGGGCATGGCGCTCAGGTGGAACTGATCAATACTCCGATTCTGCCGCAGCACCTGGCGTTTTTCCCGCGGACCACAGATTATACAATGTATCTCAACGCGTTGCGAGCTTTCGCCAC
>DAIDHM010000056.1 GCA_027459705.1 Ktedonobacteria bacterium
TGGGGTCCGGTGTGGACCAACTCCAGGTGCCGTGGTTGCCCCAATCGACAAGTCGTGGAGGCGCCAGGCTCGGCACCGCGGCAACATAGAGTCCATCACCAGCGCCGCGTGCCGTCGATAGGGCCACCGGGGTTTTCCCAGCTACCCATTCGCCTCCGGGCGCGCGAAACACAAAAGCCGTACCCGCCGGATTCCAGGGACTACCGGTGAGGGGAAAAGCCTCGCCAGCCCCGGTTGTGCTTGGAGTGATCGCGGTCCAGCGCGCGAGCAACGTGCTGGTTCCAGTCGCGGTCGTGATCAGCGCAAGGTGGTCGCTTGTCATGAGTAAGAGATGCGCCCCATCAGGTGACCACCACAGCATGCCCTCACTATCACTCCAACGCACAATGTTCCCTGTGGCTAGCGATAGGATAGCATACCCTTGGGCATCTCGCCAGAGGAGCCGCATGCCATCCGGCGCAAATGCCCAGCGTTCCAGGCTAGCACTCGTGAGGATATCGTTTATCTGGCCGGTCGTCGTTCGCAAGCGCAGGGTCACCATACCTGGTGTGCTGGCAGTCACGGGATAGAGATAAGCATCATGATGCGGCTGCCAGAGCACGCGCACTGGCCGATCCTGACCAGGGAGCGCTGTCACTACATCACTCGCCTGAGTCGTATATGGTCCCTGGGGTGGTCCGGTCAACAAGTGCCCGGCGGCATCGATGATAATGTCACTGGTGCCATCTGGCGCGGTGGCGGGTATCGTAGGGAAATTGCCAAGATCCTTGCGCGCAATGCCTGCTGGTTGATCGCTCTGGGATTGTAGCCAGAAGGTCGAGCTCGTATAGCGCTCGCGATAGAGGAGCCGGTTGCCGTTGGCATCCCAGAAAGCGTCACTGCGCACGGGTGAGTCATCGGGAGTAATCTGGAGGATGTTGCCGCCATCGATTGAGACCACGCCAAATCGTGCGGGCGCGTCGGGATAGCTTCCAGCGAGTGGGTCGCGCGCGGGTAGCGTCTTGCTCGCGGCGAAGCGTACCACAAATTCATGATGATCAGGCGACCACGCGAACCCCAAGGCGGTCGCCCCTGTCACGCTGAAACGATTCGATCCGTCGGGTTGTATGGTCCAGAGCGCGCCATCGCGGATGAAAGCTAATTGGGTGCCGCCGCCATTGCCAGGCGCACAGGCCACCACGAACATGAGCAGGCAAAGCATGCCCATGCCCGTGATGATCCTCACCCGCGTCATGGTCCGAGGCAAGGTTCGGCCGCCGGATGGTCCGGTGCCGCTCACTCGTACCGTTCTTCACGCCAGGGATCGGCATGGTTGTGGTAGCCACGCACCTCCCAGAATCCGGGATGATCCTCGCTCAGAAACTCCAGGCCATCCAACCATTTCGCGCTCTTATACGCATAGAGCTTGGGGACGATCAGCCGGACCGGACCGCCATGGTCTGGCTCAATCTCTTGCCCATCATGTTGGAAGGCGATGAGCACGTCGTCATCATTGAAGTCCGCCAGTGGCATATTGGTCGTATAGCCCGTCCATGAATGCGCTACAACATAGGATGCCTGTGCCGTCGGAACAACGAGCTTGAGAATCTCCCGGATATGCACGCCCGTCCAGAGATTGTCATAGCGACTCCAGGTGGTGACACAATGGAAATCCGCTGTCAAACTGACCTTCGGCAGATCATTGAGTTCTGACCAACTCAGTTCGAGAGGATGCTCAACCGCACCCTTTACCCAGAATTTATAGGTCATTGGATCAAATTTTGGGGTGCGCTCATAAGACAATACCGGGAATTTTTTTGTCAAATATTGGCCAGGAGGCAACCGTAAGCGCCCATCCTGGCGCATCTCAGGAGCCTGGGCGGGCTGTTGCTTTCCAAATAAACGAGACAGATCCACAGGGAAACCACCTTTCGCGGCAGAGCTTTCAAGACTCTGGGCAAATCCGGCATGATAAATTTTTTGATTGTTCGGTTACCAACCTGTGGCAATCCACCAATCGGGTGTTCCAACAGCGCTGCACCGGTTACAGCGCCGCCGATCAGGATGAGGCGACTGCTCGACAGTGTGAGCGTACGCTGGCCCTTTAATTATAGCGTCAGCGTGGAAGGTCTGGCGATAAAACATCAGCCTTGCGTCGTCTCCTCCGCCCCTTCCCCACGGTGTTGCAGACGCTGGATAATTTGTTTTAGGCGCGTGATCTCCCCTTCGTAATCCTGGCGCATGCGCTCGCGTTCCACCAGAAATTCCAGGCGCTGCATCTCCATGCTATCGCGTAAGCGCAAGATAGCTTCAACGCCTGCCAAATTGACGCCCAGATCGCGCATGAGCTGGCGAATATAGATCACTCGCTCGATATCCTGGTCGGAGTAGAGACGTGGACTGTGCTTGCTCACTCCCTTACGCGCGGGGTTGATGAGTCCGAGCCGTTCATAGTGCCGTAGCGTCTGTTCGTGGACTTCTGCCTTCTGGGCCGCGACACTGATGATATACTCGGCGTCGTCGGTCGCGTTAGTGACGCTCACGATGATCTCATACAGTTCGCGTTTCACGATGATGATCCTCGGTTCTCGCGAATCTTGCGTAATTGCTCGAAGAGACGACGCTCTTCTGGCGACACATGGGTCGGTAGCACGACGCGTACTTTCACCATCAGGTTCCCTTGCCCCGTCGCGCGCAGGCGCGGCATGCCTTTGCCGACGAGTCTGAACGTCTGGCTGTTCTGTGTCTCGGGGGGAATGGTGAGCAGCAGTTGTTTCCCAGTAGGAAGCGGTACGGGTGTTTCACCGCCGAGCAATGCGGTCAGCAGATCTACCGGCACCTCGACCAGCAAGTCATCGCCTTTGCGTTCGAAGGTCGCGTCTGGTTTGACACTCACAATCAGGTAGAGATCACCGCGGGGCGCGCCACCTGTGCCAGGTTGCCCTTCACCTGCGACACGGACACGAGTCCCGTTGTCCGCACCTTTCGGGATTGTCACCTGTAATCGCTTCGAAGTCATGACGTAGCGTTGCCCATTACATGCGGGGCAAAGCTTGCCGCGCAATTCGCCGCGACCGTCACAGGTCGGACAATCCGTTGGCGATTGGATCGTAAAGATGCGTGAAGCCCCTTCAAAAGCCTCTTGCAACGTAATTTCGACGGGCTGTTCGATATTTTCACCAACTTTGCGAGTCTGCATCCGACCACCAGTCGTGCCGGTGCCGCCGGTCGTGCCAGAACCACTGGTGGTCGTCCTCCCACCGGCCGTCCGGCCAAAGAGCGTCTCAAAGAAATCAGAGAACCCAGTCGCATCATCGAAATCGAAATTAGGGAAACCTGTGCTTGGCCCACCGGTCGTCCCAGTTCCATGGGGTTGGGGACGCGGGCGTGGTGGGGGAGGGCCGAATTGCTCTTGCCAGTCCGCGCCGAGGCTATCGTATTTCTGGCGTTTCTCCGGATCAGAGAGCACTTCGTAGGCTTCGTTAATCTCCTTAAAATGCTTCTCCGCATTTTTATCGTTTGGATTCACGTCAGGATGATACTGTCGAGCCAGACGCCGAAACGCCTTCTTTAACTCGTCGGTTGAAGCTGTCCGCTCCACGCCAAGGATCTTGTAGTAATCTTTATAGTCCATTGTTCGCGCTCCTCCTCGCGTGGTGGATGTGATACGGCGCACGGATGAGCCGCTGGCTCACTGGTGCGTCTGGTCACTCAGCATCATTCCCCGAACTCACATGGACGCGCGCTGGGCGCAACAAATCATCGCCAAAACGATAGCCGCGCTGGACTTCTTGCGCTACATGTCCTTCAGGCAATCCTGAATTATCGACACTCTCGACCGCCTCATGCAGGCGTGGGTCGAACGACTCGCCTTCCGTCGTAAAAGTCGTGACCCCTTCACGTTGTAGCACCGCTCCCAGTTGAACATATGTATGCTTCAGAGATTGTAGCAACGTCTCGCGATCTGCGACCTCCTGGAAGCTGAGCGCGCGATCAAGATCATCCACGACTTCGATGAGGCGCAACAATAGAGATTTCTTCTCCTGCCGTGTACGGTCCAGCGAGCGCCGCTCCTGCAGCTTGCGAAAATTGTCCATGTCCGCCACTGCCCGTTTATATTTATCGGTCATCTCCGCAAGTTCTGAGCGCGTCGCTTCGAGTTGGGCCGCCACGCCACGGGCATCGGTAACTGGCTGTTGTGCATTTTGATCTGGTGTATCTGTCATGTTCGTGAGAACTCCTTGTCGCGAAATATTTGATCGGTTGTATTTGCCACGTCCGTCAGGGCATCCTGTCGCCATGCGTGGCACATCCCACCTTACTGCGCACCAGCGCGCCATTGTGGGATGTGTTGACTGAGTCGGTCGAGATCATCGCAAGCTGCCGCCAAAACCTCTTCGTCCAGGGGCAACGCTGCCCGTGCGGCTATGAGACGGTCCAGCGCCGCAACGGTGGCGCTGTGTTCGAAAGAGCTGAGACTTGGTCTGGCATTACTCAACACCCAGCGCGCTTGCGCGATGATTGCGTCAGCGCGTCGTGGTAGCGCGAGCGGCGAAGGCTTCACCAACGCATCGATGATGGGGCGCGGGGTTGTTGGACGCGCACTGGCATTGGGTGATCGTGGCACTGAACCATTAGCTGGGCCACTCCCATCTGGTGGCAAAGGACCCCCTGGCTGCAAGTCACCCGTTGGCAACTGAGATGGTTCGATGCGAACATCTGGTCTGGGCTGCCCACCACGCCCGGTGACGAGCGTGACCGCCTGTGAGATGCCAGTGGACTCATCTTTGGCCGCAACATGCACGATGCCATCAACATCGATATCAAAGGTGACGGCGATGCGCGGCACGCCGCGCGCTGCAGGTGAGATGCCGTCGAGATGGAAATGCCCCAGGCTGATATTGTCCGCGCTCTGATCGCTCTCGCCCTGCAAAATATGAATCTGCACATCGCCCTGATTGTCATAGTTTGTGGTGAACCGTTCTGTTCGACAGAAAGGCAGGGGTGTATTGCGCGGAATCAATCGGCGCACCCGTCCTCCAACGACCTCAACACCCAAAGAAAACGGCGTCACATCCAGCAACACGACATCCCGCACCTGGCCAGTCAATACGCCTGAGAGAATCGCGGCACCAAGCGCGACAATCTCATCAGGATGGACTCCCTGATGAGGAACTTGCCCGGCCAGGTTGTGCGCTTCCTGTTGAATTATTGGCATACGCGTCGCACCGCCTACCAGTACCACTTGATCAAGATCTTCCGCGCGCAGTCGCGAATCATCCAGCACTTGTTGCCATGGGTGATGGGTGCGCGCGGTCAGCTCGGCGGTCAGCAACTCAAAGGTGGAGCGGCGTAACTCGGTCTCCAGGTGGCATGGACCATGCTCCGTTGTCGCGAGGAAGGGCAGCGTGATCTGGGTAGTATGCAATGTCGAAAGCTCCATCTTGGCGCGTTCGGCTGCTTCAAGGATGCGCTGTATGGCTTGCCGATCATGCCGCAGATCGATGCCGTGCTCGCGTTGAAAACATTCTGCGAGGTATTCGACAAGGCTCCGATCATAATCATCGCCACCTAGGGCAGCATCGCCCGCTGAGGCGCGAACCTCAAAGATGCCTTCACCGACATCCAACAAAGATATATCGAACGTTCCACCACCCATATCCCACACCAGCACCCGCTCGCGGTGGCTTTTCCCCACTCCATAGGCCAGCGCGGCAGCAGTGGGTTCATTCACGATGCGGGCGATCTGCAGGCCAGCGCGTTCACCCGCGGCTTTCGTCGCCTGGCGTTGCGCGTCATTGAAGTAGGCTGGAACGGTGATCACCGCGCCTATGACCGCTTCTCCCAGATAGTCTTCGGCGTCCTGTTTCAGCTTTGCGAGAATCAAGGCCGCAATATCCACAGGAGTAAGCGTGCGCCCATCGAGTTGAATGGGAGTGTTGCTGCCCATATGGCGTTTGATGCTCAAGAATGTGCGCGTTGGATTCAAGACGGCTTGCCGACGCGCTAATTGCCCGACAAGGCACTCCCCGGCCGCGGTAAACGCCACGGCAGAAGGTGTCACACGACCACCTTCGCGATTAGGGATGACAAGGGGTTGCGCACCATCCATCACGGCCATGACCGAGTTCGTCGTCCCCAGGTCGATGCCGATGATGCGCCCCCGATTGGTTGCGTCCCACGCCATGCCTACTCTGTCCTCTCGTTGTGCGAGCCCAGTCCGGTGTGCTCTGCAGCCAGATCGTCTTGGGCAGCCGTCAGGATCATTGTACCAAATTGAGCGTCATAGTGTCAAAGTTTCTGATGATCCACCTCGTATCAGCACGCGAGTGGACTCCGACACAATGCCATGCCGGGCAGTTGCAGTCGCACGATTCTTGCCGCACCAAGGCTCGGCTCAGTGTCTGACTAACGACAGACCTAGCTGACCTGCATTTTGGAATGTGATAAGCTAAAGTCGACCACGATGTTGGCAATGCCGCTCAGGGATCCGGCAGTATGCTGATCATGAGAATTCTTGTCGCGAAGTGTGAGATCTTGACTTAAACGACGAGGTGATAGTCACATGACCCTTCCATCGCTCTTCGATCTCTCTGGAAAGACCGCGCTGGTCACTGGCGGTGGGCGCGGCCTGGGCAAAATCATGACAGAAGCCTTGCTCGAAGCAGGCGCTCAGGTGATCATCACCGGGCGACGCCAGGCATTTCTGGATGAGACAATTGCCGAATTTGGCGGACGTGGGATGCCCATCCGCGCCATCGCAGCGGATGTGACGCGTGCGGAAGACGCGGAGCGTATTGTCGCAGATGTTGGCACACACGAAGGTCCCATCCATATTCTCATCAACAATGCTGGCCAATCCTGGGGTGAGGCCACCGAGACGGTCGCATTAGCACGATGGCAACAGGTGCTAGAGGTCAATCTGACGGGTATGTTCCTGATGGCGCAACTCGTGGGAAAATCGATGTTAGCGGACCAGCGAGGTGGGGTTATCATCAATCTGGCCTCGGTCGCCGGTATTGACGCGAGCGCCGCTGAATATGTCAAGACTATCGCGTATAGTACCTCAAAGGCGGGTGTCATCCAGTTCACGCGCGCCCTGGCGGTGGAATGGGGGGCGCGGGGCATTCGCGTGAACGCCATCGCTCCGGGGTGGTTCCCGACGCGGATGTCGACCGCCACGATCACGGGCCTCAGCGAGATGTTCCTCGCGCGCACCCCCCTGCGACGTTTTGGCGAGCCCGATGATTTGAAAGGGGTCGTCCTCTTTCTCGCTTCGGAGGCATCGCGCTATATCACTGGTCAGACCATCGTCGTTGATGGCGGGATGTCGCTATAGGCAGAGTGAGCGGGGAAGGTGTGGTCCCTGCGGTATTGCCCCTCCCCTGCCCATGGTTCAGGCCTGGCGATACCAATCGTCGCGGTGGATCGGCAAACCGCTGGCCCCATTGGTATAGGGTTTTAACAGCAAGGACTGATACAAATTATTGTGACCGGTGACGAACGCGTGTGACGAGCCAGCCATATAAAGTCGCCAGACGCGATACGTGAGTTCATCGGTATTTTGGCGTGCCTCCGCTTGATGTGTTTCCAGGTTGTGCACCCAATGCCGCAACGTCAGCGCATAATGCTCGCGCAAGCTCTCGACATCGCGGACCTCGAAGCCCGCCGCTTCTGCCGCCGTAAGCGTCGTGGAAATTGGCATGAGCTCGCCATCTGGGAAGACATAGGTCGTGATAAACGACTTCACCTTGGCCCAGCTCACATGACTGTTGAGGGCAATCCCATGGTTCAGGAACACCCCGCCTGGCCGCAAGAGATGCCAGACGCGATCAAAATAAGTTCGCAAGCGTGCGGAACCGACATGCTCGAACATCCCGACACTGACGATCTTATCAAATCCACCACGGGGCGCTTGCACGTCGCGGTAATCCAGGATCTCGACCTGGCACTGATCGCCAAGACCGGCAGCGGCGATCTGTTCCCGTGCATACGTAGCCTGGTTGGTACTGAGCGTGATTCCTAGAGCTTTGACGCCATAATGCCGGACAGCGTGCATAACCAAGCCACCCCAACCACACCCAATGTCGAGCAGGGTTTCTCCAGGACGGAGGCGCAGCTTCCGGCAGATATAGTCCAACTTTGCCGTTTGCGCATCATCCAGGCTGGTTTCAGGGGTCGGGAAGTACGCGCAAGAATAGACCATTTGGCGATCCAGAAAGAGTCGATAAAATTCATTCGATCGATCATAATGGTAGCTAATCGCCTGTCGATCGCGCCCGCGCGAATGGACGCGTCCATGTAATTGTGCCCCTTCGGTGGCTTGCGTGATATTGACGCCATTGGGTAAGCTCAAAAGTTGTGCCGCAAATCGCGCCTGCTCGATGGGGGAGAAACGATGTTCCATTAATCGATCAGCAATCGGCATGACGGCGATGATATCTCCCTCAATGTCAAAGTCGTCGTAGATGTAGGCTTCACCAAGGGTCAGATCCGACGGATTCAACAACATCTGCCGCAGTGCCCCCGGATGTTTCAAGACAACCGTAAAGAGCGGCGCGCTTTCTAGCTGACTTCGCCATTCTGAGCCATCCCAGTAACGAATCGCGAAGGGAATATCCCTGAATGATCCGAAGAGGGAGTGGACGATGGACTTACTGATCTCCAACGGGGCCCTGCTGACCTGTACTGTTGCCATGTTGATTGCTCCTTTCTAAGCAGTTAAGTTCCCGAACCACATGGCTGAGCTTACCGGGCTTTGCGCTCGTGTACCCATCCACCTAGTAATTTCGCATATTGTCCACCAGGTTGCCAGGGAAGATGTATTTCTGATCTAAAAACCGACAAAACGCAATATGTTCTCGGACCTGGAATTCCTTGGGGAGGGATTGTTCCTGAGGCAGTCTCCTTCGTCTTGCCACCTGCAGCCACGCATGCCCACTTGCCCATCCCTCACCAGGATGGCAATTTGCGTCATACGCGAATCTTGCTCTACACTCCACATAGTGTGTTTTTCTCTGGAGGTCGTCTCACACCACAGGTCGTGCAAACTGCATACGGGAGTGCGTTTGATCATGTCTTCAGATCCAGATTCTTCCGCCAACAACATCGAGTACGAGATCACTCCCGTCAGCGGCAATCAAAGTCTGCACATCCAGCCGATATTGAATGGTCTCTCCGTGCTCGTGGTATTGGTGCTCATCGCGCTGGGGATACGGACCTTCATGCTCTCGTCTCACGCTTCTCCCCCGAGAACGCAAACGTCTCGCCCGTTTGTTGGACTGCCGATTTCCACCTCTAACTGGCAGAACGCTGGTCCACCGAACAGTCATGGTCTGGCAATCAGCGGCAATGATCCACAGACGCTTTATACCTGTCAGGTACCTGCCCTTGCCAGCGGCGGCCAGGTTGCGGTGAGCGTCAGTCGGGATGGTGGTGAAACCTGGATTTTCAGTGCCTTGCCTCTCATCAGTGGCATCGATTGCGCACTCTCGTCGAATCCAACCGACGCTGGCGATCTGCTACTGGAAGTCACGTCCTGTGAGTCCTGCAACGCGCCGACGCAATTGTGGCGGACGCGCGATGGTGGGGCGCATTGGCGATTGCTCGCACCGCCCCCAATCGGCTCTGATGTATTGGCCACGCGTTTCGACACCCCCATCTGGGCCGGTGACGCGCTCTTCCTGCGACCAACCGCGCCGGATAGTGTGCGGTTCCGCCATCTCGCCGTCAGTGTAGGTGATGGACCCTTAGTATGGTCGAATCTGACGACGCTCTTTCGCTTAGAGCCAAGCGACGCGGATATCATCGCCACTTTCGCCAG
Organism: Ktedonobacteria bacterium; assembly: GCA_027459705.1. Taxonomy (GTDB): domain Bacteria; phylum Chloroflexota; class Ktedonobacteria; order Ktedonobacterales; family JACDGC01; genus DAIDHM01. The sequence goes on from DAIDHM010000056.1 coordinate 9,803, forward strand.
CGACTCGGCGTTCGTCGCGGAAGTGTATGCCTATAATGATAGCGACTGCCCCACCTGCCATTTTTATTGGCGCACCCAGGATGGCGTGCAGTGGACACCCATTGAGTTTCCCGGCGCGCCTGCGGCGAATGTGACCGTGACCGCCAGTAGTTCCGATGGCCGCATGCTGTATGGGGTCGCGTTCAGCAATTCACCGAATGAGCGCCTCGCGATCTCCCCAGACCAGGGCAATGGTTGGGTGGTGCTCCCCGCTTTGCCGCCAGATGCCGCTTTCGCGCAAATCTTTGGGATCACCGACGATGGGACGATCTACATTGCTTGTAGTTTTCCAGGGGGTATCAATGGCATCTACAGCCTGGGATTTCCCCAGAATCAATGGGATTTCGTAGCGCCATTCCCCGACGGCGGAAAGGTGTTTACGACACAATCTGGACCAACGGGCATGCCAGTCCGCATCTGGGGTCTGGCTCACAGCGCATCGCCCGCACTGGCGCAATTACAGGATCACGCGCCTTAACGCGCCTCAAGTAACTATACCTGAGCCCATGCGTCTAATTATAGTGGAGACCAGGCCCTTGAGTCATGTGTCGCGCACCTTGCTCCCCGTGCGCGAACCCGCCGCCGTGCGACGATCCGACCGCAAAGGATACCGCGTATTGTATGTGCCACCCCGTTCACTCTTCACGCATTGACTTCTCTCGGTCGACATTTTTGCTCCCCGCTTTGGTGCTTTTTGGCATCAATTTACGGACGCTCTTGCTCGTTATTCCGCCGCTACTTCCGCGCATTCAACGGCAACTGGGATTGAGTTATACCGCAACCGGCTTGCTGAATGCCCTGCCCATTCTCATTATGGGGACAATGGCGGTGCCTGCGGCGTTGGTGATTGGCAGGATCGGAGCGCAGTGGGCCGTGCGGATCTCGCTGGTGCTGATGCTCCTCGCGGCGGTGCTGCGCGGCCTCGTAGCCAGCACCATTATGCTCTATGTGATGACCATTGCGATCAGTTTGGCGATTACCCTTGGTCAGACTACGTCGCCAATGATAGTCCGTGAGTGGTTTCCCCGCCGTATTGGCCAAACCACTGCCCTCTACTCGATTGGACTGATGATCGGTGAGATTTTGGCGGCTGCGTTGACCGTCCCATTGATTTTACCCCTGGTTGCTGGCCAATGGCGCGGCGCTCTTCTGCTGTGGAGTTTGCCCGAAGTGCTGGCATTGGCGCTGTGGGTCATCGCGTTTCCCTTGACACGCGAGGTGGCGCAAACAGGTACCTATCCTCGGCCACTGGCGCTGCCGACCCCGTCCCCTCTCCGGCCACGCGATGTCTTGCTGGCGTCGCTGGCACTCGGTGGCGGCAGCATGCTCTTTTTCGGGATGGATACCTGGATCCCCGTGTATGCCCACTCTATCGGAGCTACCAATGGACCGCTCACTCTGACCGTCTTGACCATTGCGCAACTACCACCAAGTCTAGCCCTGGCGACCTGGGGACAACATCTGGCAGGCAAACGCATTGGTTTTGTGCTCGCAGGCAGTGTCGCTACCCTGGCGCTGCTAGGCTGGTTCATCTTGCCTCCGTACTGGTTTCCCGTGCTGGCAGGGATGATCGGCGCGTCTTCCGCATCGATCTTCATCCTCGGACTTTCTTTGCCAGCATTACTTGCGCATGGCGCGGGGGTAGCACGCATGAGCGGAACGATGCTGGGTGTTGGATATACCCTGGCGTTTATCGGCCCATTCATTGGTGGCGCGCTCTGGGATTACACACACATCGCGCTGACCGCGTTTTTTCCCATTTTGTTGAGTGCCGTGCTCGTGATTGTCAGTGGCGCGCTCTTGCCACTCCGTCACGACTGAATCCTCGCCACTCGTGATATCCTGAAGATGAGAGTGGGCAATCGGAGAGTGAGCAGATATGGGAATCTTGCGCGGCAAACGCATCGTCGTAGGAGTGACCGGTGGGATTGCGGCCTATAAAGTGGCGGATCTGGTCAGCAAACTCACGCAGGCTGGCGCGCTGGTGGATGTCGTTCTGACGGAGCGAGCACGGGCCTTTATCACCCCTTTGACTTTCAGCGCTCTGAGTCAGCGTCCTGTCTGGTCTGACCTGTGGGAGCCGACTGGCGAGACCGCCGCGCGCCACATCGAACTGGCACATGCCGACTTATTGTATATTGCGCCAGCTACCGCCGATATCCTTGCCCGTTTGGCGCACGGTTTTGCTGATGACCTGCTGTGCGCGATCGCGTTGGCGACCACTGCGCCTCTCCTCATCGCGCCAGCGATGGAGACGCATATGTATCAGCATCCGGCGACGCAGGAAAATCTTGCCACGCTGGCGCGTCGGGGTGCTGTGATCCTTCCTCCTGCGTCCGGTCGCCTGGCTTCGGGCGAGCTGGGCATGGGGCGGTTACCAGAGACCTCCATTCTGCTGGGTGCCGCCCGCCAGGTGCTGGGTCGGAGTGGGGACCTCGCGGGCCGCAGTGTGGTGGTCACCGCTGGTGGAACGCATGAGGCAATTGACCCGGTGCGTTTCATTGGCAACCGTTCATCCGGCCGCCAGGGGTTTGCGCTGGCCGAGACAGCCCGCGATCGGGGCGCGCGGGTCACATTGATCGCCGGGGCGACCGAACTGGCGACCCCGTTTGGTATCGATCGCGTTGATGCTCTATCGGCCGCGGCGATGGCGGAGGCGGTCTTCACAGCGTGTCTGCACGCCGATGTGCTGGTCATGAGCGCGGCGGTCGCCGATTTTACTCCGCTGTCCGTGGCGGATCAGAAAATCAAGAAGCGCGAGACCAGGGGCGAGCGGGATGCGGCGCTCACGCTGCACCTGGGTAAGACGGTCGATATCCTCAGCACTCTGCAGGAACGCGCCAGCGCCTACTCGCGTTTGGTGAAAGTTGGTTTTGCCGCCGAGACACGTGAGGTCATCAGCTATGCTCAGGAAAAAGCTCTGCGCAAAGGACTGGCGTTCGTCGTCGCCAATGATGTCACCGCGCCACAGAGTGGATTTGGCGTGACGACCAATCAGGTCTGGTTCTGTTATCCGGATGGGCGACTTGTGGAACTACCTTTGCTAGAGAAAGATGCCGTTGCCGACCACATATGGACTGAGGTGGTCGCGATACTACGCGCACGCGACGCGGCATCCTGAGATCACGGCGCGCGAGATCGAGGAGCAAGCGATGGAACGCTTTGACCACGGCATCGATGGTTTGCTGACACAAGTCCGGCAGATCAAACAGCGCATGGAATTATTAGAAAACGAGAATCATGCTCTGAAGGCCCAGTTAGCACAAGCTCAACGTGAACTCACCGATCTGCGTCGTGTGACGGTCCTGATTGATGGCAAGCCGGTCATCCCAACCAGCGCGGATGTCATGCCGACCCCTATCGCCGCCACGTACCACACCCCCTCGCCCGCGCATGGGCCAGATCATAGTCCGGGTCTTTTCACTCAGCCCGCGTCCCCATCCCTCCATTCTCCAAATGGTCTCTTTGGTGGCGGACAACCACACGAACAGCGCCCCACTCGCCCGGACGTGCGCGACCCCAATGATTACCTGGTCTATTAGCCCTATGTTTTAGGGGCGATATTCGCGAATCCTTCACCCCATGTTCACGTATCTCGCTACGTGAACATGCTACAATCTGGTCGCCATCGTGGTGTCGCCGGTCGACATCGCGCCCTGACACGCTGGCACGAACGGGTGCTCATGCAGAGTGCCACGACGTGCTCACTGGTAATGTGTGGCGGATATGCAGGAACAACAACCCCAACCTGATGATCAGGATTGGCTTGATCGGGTCTGGAATTTTACCAAACGTCGTCCTATTATCTGGGGACCGCTCATCCTGGTGGTTGCTGTGGTCACCATCGCGATCCTTGGCAGCCAATCAGCCGCGCAGCCAATCGGCACCGATCCGATTCGGGCGAATCAGCCGCTGTCAAATCCAGAGCAACACCTTCATTCGCTCGCGATCGATCCACATGATCCGGGCACGATCTATTTGGGATCGCACTACGGCCTTTTCACCAGCACTGATGATGGCAAGACGTGGCCAGAGCCACGGGGTCGCTATAACACCTTGATGATCATCTCACTGAGCGTGCAACCGCTTACGGGCGATGTTGCCTTCATTGGTCAGGATGCAAATGGTGGTGATTTTGGTCAGAACGGGGTGTATTGTTCTGCCGATGGCGGCAAGAGCTTCGCGCGCGCGCCGGATCCGAGCGGCGTCCCGTCGCCGCCCACTCGATACGCGATTGTTCCAGGCTTTGCCGCTCATCAATGGTTGGCGACGTACGCGGGTGCGGGTCTGTATGCGACAAACGATGACTGCCAGAGCTGGACGCGGATCTATCCGCTCGTTCACTCGGACGCATTGCGCACTGTCCTCGCGTTGCCCCAATCACATCGGCTCTTGATCGGCGGGACTTTTGGCCTCAAAACCTCGATAGACAATGGAGCAAATTGGGAAACGGTGGCGAGTGTGCAAGGGGGAGTCTGGGCGATGGTTGTCTCTCCGGCCGATCCGCGAGTGGTCTATCTCACTGCCGATGGGGGGATCTATCGTTCCACGGATGGTGGCGCAACCTTCACGATGATCAGTGTCAACGTGACCACCGCGCCGTTTCCACGGTTGGCGGCGAGTGGCCAACATGCAGATACGGTCTACGCGCTGGGTGGGCAACAGCAAGTCTGGGTGACCACTGATGGAGGGCGCGATTGGTCGCTGCGCAGTACATTGACCCTCGCGAATCCTCAGAATATTTTTGTGGCCCCCAATAACGATCAGCATATCTATGTGGGGTTCTTCACCCCGGCGACCGTGGTCGCAAGCATGGATGGTGGTACGAGTTGGACGGCGATCGCCCATTAAACCGCATGATGCAGAGATAAACAGAACAAGCCGCAACGGCAACCAGTGCATAGGCAACGGACTGGTTGCCGCGTTTTGATGTGGTGAGCGTTGGGGTCATATGACAGTGCGTACTCTCATTACCAAGATCCGATGAGGGTCAAGTAGACATGTGCCGCGGGGCTGGCCTGGTGTCCGGTTGGTGATAAGAAGAGTGAAACTGGCACGACATTGTGCCAGAGACACGGGCGAGCGCGGGCTAATTGGAGAGACGGGACCATGTCCGCCGCGATAATCTGTCAGAGCATTCCTTGCAGAGCCACTCATCCATCCGTTCTGTCCCTCCCACCTGCGCGGCACCATGCCGCTCTGGATCACGCAATTGACCGTGGCGATGGCAGACATATTTGCCGCACTCTGCGCACATGACTGCCGGTTCCTGACAACCATCCACTTTGCACAACACGGATTCGTCAATCTCCTTCATGACATGTTCGTCCAACGAACGAACTGGGCCTGCATCATAGAAGATTTTTGAGTTTTTGGCAATCATAGCAGAAAGAAGGACCATGAACGGGAGCGGCGAGCTACCAGCAAAGACATATCTATGCTGCAAGGGATCTCTTGACTTCAATGCTACTGGCAGCGGGTTTTGGTTACGTGATCGAGCACATATGATCGATCATCGGGATGCATGTGGCTCAGCTCTCTGCCAGGAGGCGCGCGAAGGCTGCGAGGTAGCTGGGATCGCCGCTCTGCTGTCGCAGAAGCCAGTATTCCGCACCCCAACAGAGGTAGGCAGCGAGCGGCGTCGCGGGGTGGAACCAGCGCATTGCGGCGTTGTAATTGGCGATAATCTGATCGGGGGGGCAACTATACATCCCAAGTCCCACTGGATTCGGCGGCGTCGTCACCGCCTCCCAGGGCTCTGCCTGGCCCTCGGTGACGAGCAACTGGTGGCCAGGCGCGTGGGCCCAGGCGCGCAACTGTGCCAGGCGGTGGCTCTGCCAGCGGCTCGCCCCGCCATCCAGGTAGAGTGTGCGCTTGCCGAGCGCTACCAGCGCGTGGCGCGGATAGTAGTCAATACCGACCATATCCGCGAGATCCTGCGCCACCGCCAATGAATCACCCTGATCGTGCGTCTGCCACCACTGTGACAGGCGCACTGGTAGTGAGGTGGGCAAGAAGCCGTTTAACAGGACAGGTCGGGACGCATCGGCCGCACGGAGCGCCGCGATCTCAGCCGCGACGAAGTCACGCGCCAGACGCCACGAGTGCTCCACACCCAGCGGATCTACTGCCTCATGCTCGATCTGCCAGGCGCGGATCGCTGGATGCTGGCGATAGCGTGCCACAATACGTTCGATGAAGGCGGTCGCGGCGGCGAGGAGTGTCGCATGCTCGGCGGGACGGATGAGTGTGCCCTCGGGCAAGGGTTGCGGCACATGATGTGCCGGGACGTAGAATTCAGGATAGCTGAAATTTTTCAGCGGACCGATGGCCAGGATTATCTGCTTGCCCGCATCAGCGGCGGAGGCGATCTGCGCGTCGAGATCGTCAGTGCGGAATGCGCCAGGTTCCGGCTCGATACGGTTCCAGTATGCTGCCAGGCGTAGGTATTGGAAGGGATATCGCAGCAGGGTCTGTAGGGCTTCGTTGGGGTTCAGCCCAAAAGCCTCGGCCTGCGGCGGGCGAAAGCTGATACCCAGCAGTGTCGATTGGCGCGAGGCGACGGGGATCCGCTTCCAGGCGTCCGTCAGTGGCTGTGCTGGTCTCCGCAGGCGGACTTCACCCAGAATCGGTATCGCAGCGCGTGGTCGGCCAGTTCGCGTTGCTCGTTGGGCCGTCTGGTTGGGATTACTCACCATATCTTTCATGGAACCGCCTCAGCCACATATTCATAGAGAACCATCGCGAGAAAGAACCAGATCGGCAGTGCTCGGCGGATCCCCGTCGTCAGCGCTGCTCGCTGACTCTTATAAGCATACCAGGCGCGGATCTTTGGCACCACATGCGCGCCGATGAAAACTTTGCCCGTCGGCAATGCTCGCCGGGATGCCGCTCCGGGAGTCGCGCGCATATGCGCTGGCAGCCTGGTCCACGCCAGGATGCGTCTGGGGAACGTCACGTACCAGAGGGGGATCTGCGAAAACATCCGCGCCCGAAGATCTGTGACGACCTCCGCGCAGGCAATATGGTCGGCGTGGCCATAGAGGCCAGCGCGATCAAATGTGATGAGCAGGTCGGGCTGCTCCGCAGCGATCATCTTCTGGAGAAAGCCAATCAGTTCAGACTGGCGATCGCTCAGCTGACCATCGCCGAAATCCGCCTGGACACAGCGCGATATGCCCAGAATCGCCGCCGCCGCCTGTGCCTCGGCCCCGCGCAAGATCTTGAGTCGCGGATCTGCTTGGCCATCGGGTGTGCCGCGCTCGCCGCCCGTCAGGATCACCAGCGTCACCTGGGCACCCTGGCGCGAGAGACGATGCAACAGGCCACCACAGGTCACCGCCTCGTCGTCGGCATGTGGAAAGATCACCAGGACGCGGCGCAATGCGCGGATGTCGCGGCGCGGTACCGCGAAATCCGTCGCCCAGAGGAACCCTGCCAGCCAGATCACCGGCACAATCCCGAGCAGACCTACCAACCACACCACGCGAACTCTCTGCCTCTCCACATGCCGCCACGCCACCAGGAAGATCTAAAGAATTAGAAGAGCCAGGGGATGAAGCGCCGCGTCTGGCGCATATAGTCCATATATGGCTGGCCGATGCCCCGGGCGAGCGCCAACTCCTCGACGCGCACGCGATAACTATGCCCGAGGAAGACCCCGCCAAGTAAAATTAGCAAACCGAGCCAGTTACCCAGCGCCAACCCCAGCCCCAGCATCGTCAGGAAGGTTCCGCTATACGACGGGTGGCGTATGAAGCGATAGACCCCATGCCGCACGACCGGCTGATCCGCGGTGACGGCGACATCACGTGTGAAGTACTTCCCCAGCGTGGTGATCGCGTACCAGCGCAAGGCGACGCCGAGCAGCATCAGGCTAATTCCCATGGCGAAGACCACCGGGCGGTACCAGGAGATCGCGGTGGACGTGACGAAACTGGCGATGAGGACATCCAGCGCGATCCCTATATATTCCAGCGCGATCAGGAGGCGCATCGAATGATGGTCCTGGATCGACGCCGTCTGCCGCGACACCTGCGCGGTCTGATGCCACATCCCCACCATTTCAGGCAGATTCCAGACAAGACAGGCGGCGATGAACATCACAGCGGCAAGAGCATTGGTGTAGATCAATGGCAGCACGGAAAAAAGCCTCCTCTAGTAGTGCTTCATCGATTACTTAGAGCTAGGATACGATCGAATTTCAAGATATTGTCTCAGACGCGCTCGCGTTGCGTCGCGCTGTCCGCGCAGAATACCCGGCGATAGAGATCAGACTGCAGCAGATCGTCGGGATCCAACATTCGCTTCATCCGGAGAAACGCATCGACCGCCGCGTCGCCAATACTCTGTCGATAGAGCTCATGGGTAAGGAGCGCATCCTTGGCGTGGTAGAGACGACCGCCATGAGCGATCGCCAGGATTCCCAATTCGCGCAAGAGTTCGCGGAGCGCCGGTCGGGTCGCTGGGACGATGCGGTAATTGGCCTCGATGGAGAAGCCATTGACCTGGTAACTCAGCAGAAATGGGTCGGCCCGATGCTGTTTCAACACCGACCAGACCGGCACATGACCGCACGCCTGGGAGCGGGTGAGGACTGTCCGCGCGTATTGCTCAATATGTTCGTTGGGGATGAACGCATGCAAGGTCTCGATGCCATGCGGCAGGAGCGCCTGATAGCCTGCGAAAGCTGCGGGTGGAAAGAAGGTGCTCGCCCACAATGACCGCGACTGCCAGCCGCCGGGTGAGCCGCTACTCATCGCGGCGCGCTGGAGGCCCCAATGATATGCCAGCTGATTGGCGATCGCGATGCCGCGCCCCGCGATCGGTCGGCCAATGGTGCCGAGCCACCGGACCGCCTCCACCATGAAGGCATCGGGCGATCTGGTCCGTGGCAGTTGGCGCAGGCTGGCGGGATTATCCCGGTTGCTCGCGCGCAGGGTGGTGACGATCCCGCGCCCCACATGCCTACCGTCGGCACTGGCATCGATCCAGGCTTCGTGGGCGTCTGCCGCCGTGGTGTTGCGCATAAGCGCTAAGGTCGCGGCGAGATCAGTTGATGGCTGTGATCGCGACTCAATCGCGGCTGCGGTGATCGGCCGGAGTCGCAGGGTGATCGCGGTGATGATTCCCAGTAATCCGACGCTCCCCACCAGGGCGTAGAAGAGTTGGGGATCGCGCTCGGGGGTGAGCTCCATGAGGGTGCCGGTCGTCAGGAGTACCGTCAACGCCAGCACATGTTCACCGAACGATCCCATATGCCAGGCGTTCTTGCCGGTGACATTCATCGCTACGCAGCCACCGATTGTGACATCAGCGGTGGAGGGCGTCACTGGTGGCCACCAGCCAGCGGGCATCGCGACCCGCACCACTTCGCGCAACGTCACACCCGGCTCGACACGCATGATCCCGCGACTCGCGTCCCAGGCAAGGATGCGCCGCATACCGCTGAGGTCCAGGACGATGCCATCGGTATTCAGTGCGGCGTCCGAATAGCTATGCCCCGCGCCGTGCGGGATGATCGATACCCCACGCGCCCGCGCGCTGGTCAGTGCTGCCAAGATCTCGTCCGCGTGTGACGCTTGCCAGAGCGAGCAATGTGAATGTGCGGTCATGCTCCAGTTCGTAAGGGTGGCATCGGTCTGAGAGAGGACTGGGGGCGGACTGGCAGAGAACTCTCTATGTTCCACCTTTCGACTTACGGTAGTACGCGATGCGGACATGGCCATCTCGGTCCCCAATTTCATTCATGCGCGGCCGGATCGGTGCCGTGCGCATTCTACGTCGGATTGCGAGTAGCTCGTATGCCGGGCATCCTCCGCAAACCGGCCATTGCGCCAGCGATGATCAACAATCGCGCTACGTCCAGACTATAGCGGATTACAGGAATAGCCCGTAAAGCCGCTGCGCCTTTAGGCCATGCGGATGAAAGGGCTTGCGTCGGCTTTAGCCAGAGTCCCGGAGCATGACAGGGAAGACGTGCTTGTTGTATAATATCCACAAACAGCAAGGAGTATCAACACGATGAGCATCATGTGATCGCATCGTCTCCCATCGCATCTGGTGCCCCAAACGGCGAAAGCGAGTATTGGGACATCAAATTGGGTCAATCAAATTGGCCAGAGATGCGAAGCACGCATTCGGCAGAAGGGTGAGGAAAAAGGATGGACTATCTTGGAACTGGAGAGCCAACCCGATCCTATCTATCTGTTTGTCCGTGCTTGGCCTGCGGTC
>DAIDHM010000063.1 GCA_027459705.1 Ktedonobacteria bacterium
ACCACGCGCCACCGCCCCTGATCCGCGACCACGCTCCCTACGACCTCATCACCTGCACCAATGTGCTGCATTACCTCCAGAATCCCGCGCGCACCGTCGCGACGTTGCACGATCTGCTCGCGCCCGATGGGACGTTTTTTCTGGTTGACTTCACACGGCATGGTTGGTGGTGGGCGGCGTTCGAGCGCTTCCTCCACATCATGGACCGCCAGCACCAGCGGACGCTCACACCCGCCGAGATGCATGCGATCATCACCAACGCTGGGTGCCTGGTGCGGCGCTCCGGCACCATCGTCGCCGGCGGACCGTGGCGCGGCGCGTATGTCCTGGGGCAGCGGCGTTCCACGGAGCATGGCGCCACTGCCACGAGCGCGCCTGCCGGAAGGTCCGGTGCCGCTGCGGATGCCGTCGATCCTGAGACCGGGGCAGCGACCATTGCCGAACAGGCGCAGGAATAGCGTGGCGCGGTCCTGCTCTCCTGAACCGGAAGGTTCGGTGCCGGTGGTGGCGCTACAGCGCTCAACTCGCTAGTGCGCGAGTGCATCCATTGGACGACGAACCTGATTGCGCATATGCTCGCATGCGTATCAGCTCATCTGGCGGCCAACCCGGCGATTGCTCGCGGCTTGCGCATGACGCGCTCGCAATGCGCAGTGGGCGGATGCGCCGTCACGCGCAGAGCACCAGGTCGCTGATGAAGGCCAGGATGACCGTCGCGAAACAGGCTCCCACCACACCAATCCAACCGACTGACTCCCAGGCCAATCCGCAGATATAGGGGCCGATCGCACCGCCGAAGTAGTAGAAGACCAGATAGAATGACGCCGCGCTACCTTTGCCTTCCGTGGTGTTTTCGCTCACGAAGGCGGTCGCCGCGGCGTGCGCCGCCAGCAGCCCGATGTTCAGTAGCAACAGCCCGCTGATGATACCCACCAGGGTGGGCAGCAGCGTCAGCAGGATGCCGATGCTCATGCTCCCCAGCGCCAGCGCGATGACCGCGCGACGGCCAATGCGATCCGAGAGGCGGCCCGACCAGGGCGTCACGAGGAACCCGACAAAGTAAACCAGATAGAGCAGACTCGTCGCGCCGGAAGAGAGGTTGAAGGGTGGCTGTTGGACGCGATAGGGCAGGTACGTGAAGACGCTGACGAAGCCAAAAAACATCGTGAAGCCCACAATCGCGCCGCCTACGATACGCTTCTGCCTCCAGAAGATCCCCAGGCGCGCATAGGCCTGGAGGAGTGCGCGGGCCGTGATGCGCTGATGGGCGCGCTGGCGCTGCGATGGGATCCATACCAGCATGACGACGACGCTCAGCGCCGTCGTGAGCACAAAAGAGCCAAACCCAATATGCCAATCGCCACCATTCGTCAGCAACCCGCATTGCAGTCGGCCGATCAAACCTCCCAGCGCTGTGGCGCTGACATACGCGCTGGTGCCGATGCCACGCAGGTGGGGTGGAAATTCTTCCTGCAGGTAGGCCAGTCCCACGGTCGTCGTCCCGGGGATCAGCAATCCCTGCAAGATACGACAGAACAAGAAGATCGCATAATTTGGCGCGAGCACCGCGCCGAGGGTCGGGATGATCAGCGCGGCGGCGGTGGCTACCATCACTGGCTTGCGGCCAATGCTATCGGAGAGCGGACCATAGATCAGCGCCGCGACTCCCAATCCCAACACAACCAGCGAGATGCTCAATCCGCTCAGGGATGGACTGACATGGAAATATGCCCCGAGCGTCGGGATGATTGGTTGGGTCGCGTAGATATTGGTAAAGATCGCTGTAATACTGACCAGGATGGCGATCAGTGTCGGCCAATGGCGCCGCGATGCCATCTCTGGGAACACGGGCGACAGGTAAGCGGCGTCCGTGGGCTGTTCTACACTCTCCATTGCGGATCCCTCTCTGCTGTGTTGCCGGAAGGTCCGGTGCCGCCGGAAGGTCCGGTGCCAATTGCGCCGCGGCACCCGCGTGCCATGCCGTCCCGATGGACGCGGCGTCTGGCGACCAGGGCGTCACTCTGCAGCGCGATCCGTCGGAAGAACGACCGGTGCCAGGTGATCGTCGCCACCTGGAGCCCGGAAGGTCCGGCGCCAGTGGCGCGATCGTGATGCGCTGCATGCGAACGCGCTGCGCGCCGCTGCTGTGGGGTCGATCGCGAGGTCGCGCTGTTGTTTAATGGGTCCGTATGCTGGAAGTGGTGAATGAGCGGTGGCGCCAGGGCGACCACGACCAGGAAACGCGTCAGATTGATGGCAAAGATCAGTGCCACATCAGCACCGATCCCCAGACCAATCAAGGTGATGCTGTCGATAGCGCCAGGCGCGGCGGCCATATACACTGTCAAGGGTGGGTCTCGGCTGAGCCAGGCGAGCGCGAGGCTGGTGGCATCCACCACAATGATCAGGCTGAAGATTCCCAGGAGAATGGGTCCGAGATAACGTCGGATGCGCGCCAGCGAAGCGCTGTCGAAGCGCAGCCCGATGCTGATGCCGACGATGGCATTGGCGGCTTCCAAAATCCCTGGCGGCCAGTGGCCATGCGCGATGCCCAGGATCCCCGCCAGCGTCCCCAGCACCGCCGAACCCAGGATGCCGCCTGCCGGGAGGCGGAGGCGTAGGGCGACAGAGGCGCCAATGACAGCGATGAGCAACGATGCGAGATATTCTGCGCTAGAATATATTGCAGAAGGTCTGGTGACCGGGACTGCGTGCGCGATGCGCGTGACGACGAGGGTGGTCGTGATGACCACGCTCAAGACACGGAGATATTGCATCATCGTGACAATGGGCGTGTCGGCCCCCAGCGCGTCACTCATCGTCGCCATGCCCGATGCACCGCCCGGCATCATACCGATTATGGCGGTCTGTCGGTCCATCCCTGTCCAATGGTGCAGGGCCAGGCCGACGGTCATGCTCATGACAATGGTGATACCGACGGCGACCAGGGCGATATACCAGGCGTGTGCCAGACTGATGACGGTGTTGAGCGAAGCTCCGGCGCTGATTGCCACACCAACGACCGCCAGCGCCGCGGGCTGGATGCGCTGTGCCAGCGTGAAACCACGCGGTTGCCAGCGCGCCAGGAGTATGGCGGCCAATAATGGTCCCAGCAACCACGGCGCGACCCATCCAAAGGTCATGGCGAGCCAACCGCACACATACGCGCTACTGACTAAGAAGAAGATAAATCGCATCATAGTACAATATAACGAAGTTGCCGCTCTATTGCCACCAGGTTCCGGGATCCAGCGAGAACTGGGGGGAATTCACGGCCAAATGCCAGGAGCCCTCTGACCCGACAGCCGGTGCGCGGGGAGATGTGAGATGGAGCATTCCACCAGCAACGGACCAGCAGGATCCATGCTGCCACCAGCCGGGCGTGACGAGGCGGCCCTGCCTTTTGGGGCGGCGCTCTGGTATCACCTCGCCGCCCAGGAGACCGCCGACGAGGTTTGGCTCTGGCGCCCAATTGCCTTGCCTGCGTGCCTGAACGACCGCAATGGCTTTGCTCGATATCAGATCGTGCCCGTCGCGGAACGTCCCGCTCTCATCCCCGTCCTCTATGGGCAATTGGCTGATCTATGGGATGATGATGTGGCGGGAGGCCTGCTGGCCAGCGCTGAGAGCCTGGCTGTGGCGCGCGCGCTGCCTGTGGCATTGGGTATGTCCCCGGCCGGCTGGCCCGGTGCCGCCGGAGGGTCCAGTGTCGCTGGATGGCCCTCCACCGCGATGGCACATGAGGTCCAGGGACAATGGCAGACCATTGCCAATGTCATACCCCCGCCGAATCTAGGCGAGGCGGCGCTGGTGCTCCTTCCAGGCGAGGCGCCGTCACCGCGTTGGACGGTCCGCCACCTCGCGCAACTGAACGAGACCGCCCAGGTGATCGCGCATCAGCTCCGCCAGATGCTCGCCGACCTCGCGGCACCCGCGCAATGGCCAGCCTACAGCCCGGCCCTGGCGCTTTGCGCGCACCCCACCCACTACGCGCACCAGCGCGCGGCGTTGCTGGCGACGCTGGCGACGCTCCCGGTCCGGGAACATGGGCAGGTTCGCGACCAACTGCAATCGTTGGAGCGTGTACAGCTTGATTTTGACGCGCTCTTAGCTCTGGCGCAACGCGTGGAACGCGATCGCGCGGGGTGGCTGCGTGCCTGGGTCCAGGCCCGCGAGACCGCCGTGGCTCTGGCGCGTTGCTACTGGGAGCAGATGCGCACCGCGCGGCGTGGGTCCCGCGTCAGCCCCACTGGCACCGGACCCTCCGGACTCCGACCGGAGCGCGTGGATGACGGACTACAGTACATCACCGCGCCGCCGATTGAGGCGGTCTTGCGCGCCATTGATGCCGCCCAAGCGGGGACGACCCGCTGGCAGATGCGCGCCGAGACCGGGTTAAGTTTCCAGTTAGAGACCGGGACGCGACAGTGGCAGATCTATATGCGTCCGGATGAACTCGAGGTCGGCTTAGATGATACCGCGTTGACGACGTTGTGGGATCAGGTGCGCGCCCTCTCCATCCAGGATGGCGATCTCCTGTTGCTCCTGCTGAGTCAACGTCTGCGCGAGCAGCCTGACGCGGATGGCTACTATTGGATTACCAGTGCAACCTTGCTGTCCCAGCGCGGTCTGCGGCCGATCATGAAGCGGAGCGCTCAGGGTCAGTTCCGTGCCAGTGGACATCGCCGTGCGGACCTGCTTGAGGTCGCCAGGGGGATGGAGCGGTTGGCGCGACTGTGGATCGCGGACACCCCGCGTGGCGCGCCACGTGCCTCGGAAGCATTGCGCGAGAGCAGATTGTTGCATATCGCTGCCACGGAACGCCGCCAGCGCGACTATGCCCTGACGCCAGATCCTTATGCGGAGGCAGACCCGCGCCAGATCGTCCAATCAGTGTCACCAGACGAGCCCGCTGCGTCGGATCATACAGCGGCACCGGATCTCACCATCGCCTGGCGCTGGCGCTTTGGCGCCTGGTTAACCCCATATCTGCGCGGGCAGGCGCGCGTCAGCGGCGCATTCGTGGCGCAATCCCTGGCGTTCGATCCCTATCATCAACTGTGGGAGAAGCAACTCAGTCGCTGGTTGCTGGCGCATATGCGCGAGTGGCGGGCGGATCCAGAGGGCCTCGCGCGCATCCCGATACAAACCTTTCTGGAAACGATGCTCCTTCCGATAGATCGGCGCAATCCCGAGCGGACGCGCCAGCGCCTGGAAAAGGCGATAGAACGCCTCAAGGCCCTGGGCATGGTGTCAGATTGGGGCTACCTGCCCTGGGAAGTTGAATTGCCAGCGCGGCGCTGGATCCAATACTGGATGAATCACGCAGTGCTCTGGGCGCGGGTCGCGGACGACGCCTGATGTGGAGTACCTGGTCATGCAGTGGCACCAGATCACCGTCTCGCGTGAAGAGCTGACACAGTGGTTGAAAGCCACGCTATCGTGTGCGAAGAGCAACGCTATCTGGTGCGTAATCCAATGTCTGCAGGAGTGTGGAGAGAGCGTAAATCCTGACATAACAATGTGTTCTGTTGGCAGAACCTGATAAAGTCACTGTAATATCCGTTGTATCTGCCTGATTTTCGCGGCATGCTGTTTGACAAGCGAATTTATCGCCAGTCATGTGGGTAGCGACCTACCACAACTCCGGTAGACGGGCCACCCACTTTCCTTTCAACACATCGTCTGGCTACCTGAGTGAGGGTGTGAGGCATTCAGTAGCGCTCCGGCGCGTTGCAGAATGCCCTGAGCGCCAGTCGATGAACCGCGCACAAGCCCGCTGCTATTGAACCGGATCGGCACCCTGCCATCCGGCGGACCCGGAATATCCGGATGAGTCATCGGTGTGTGATTGAGCTGATAGCGAACGTGGCGCGATGATGCTAGCCACGTGGAGGTGAGTGATGTCGACAGCATATCAGCAGCGTGATGGAGCCGAGACAACTTCGCTGGCGCGACTGCGGCAACCCCGGCTCGAATGGTTCGAAGCGATGCTTGCCTACCGTCATTGGCGCACAATTGCCGAGACGAGCCGCCGCCTCGAAGTGCACCAGGACCTGATCAGTGAACGCATCCGCTTGCTCGAGGAGTGGTTTGGTCAGCAACTTTTCGAACGATCTCTTCCTCATCAGCGCCTGACTCCGCGTCTGAACCCCTTTGGTGATCGCTGCCTGGCGCATATCCAGCAAATGATGGCGGCATTTGATGATCTGACGAATGTCGTCAGTATGCCACCTTTGAGTCGGCATATTGTCGTCGCCCTCCCGGAAAGTCTGGCCACTGTGCTTTTGCCGGGGGTGCGCCAGGCAATGCACCGCCGCGGCGCGCTCCCCCCGGGCGGCTGGAAGTTTATCACCGCCCGTAGTGCTGTGCTGCGCAATGAGATCAAACGTGGTAAGGCGTCGTTGGGGCTTCTCATCGCCCGTGAACCTTATGTCGATGAAGATTTGCAGGTCGAGCCAATCGCGCGCAATCCGATGTGCCTGGTCGCCGCCACGACCCACCCATTCGTCCGCGCGGGAAAACCAATTGCCAGTGATCAGTTGCGCGGCGAATATATTCTGTTAGATAAAGAGCAGTCGGTGTACCGCGCAATATTTGAGAGTTTTCTGCGACGAGGCCGCATTCCGCTGACCCAGTGTGACACGTTCACCAACATCGAAGCGGTGAAGATCGCGGCGGAGATCGGCCCAGGAATCGCGATGCTCCCTTATTTTGTGGTTGCCGAAGATATCCGTCGTGGGCGCCTGGGCATCATCCCCACCGAGGAAGATCCGGTCTATATCCAAATCTTACTGGCCCGACTACCGCAGGCGATCAGTGAGTATCCGATCGTGCGTGAATTGAGCATTGAGTTTCGTCGCCAGGCACTTCTCCTTGAGATGCCCGATCAATTGCCATCCCTCTGAACCTACGCCACATCCGATCCAATATCCCCCTTCTAGGTGGGGGATATTGGACCCTTATCTCATGGGTGATAAGCCAGGCTTCGAGGATATTGCGGGGCTACACACATCCCTACTGTTGCTTTCCCTCCACCCACAGCACTGACCATACCTGAGCGACATATGGTGAGCAGTGCATTGGAGTGGTAGCCGTTAGCATGCCACATCCTGATCGAACCCAGATCCATTCGGCTTAAACTGCATGAAATAGCTGGGTCCACCAGTAAACTGATGACCAGTGCAATAGGTGAGAGCCCCTTTGGCTGTGGTCCATGTCGTCGCTCCCCAACCTGGCCAATGATTGATCCATCCGCCAGTGACACTCTGCCACTGCGCGGTAGTGCTGTAGACACCGACAGTGGTTACGCCATTGGCGAAGAGTGCGTCATGCTCGCCCTGCAAACTGTTTTGGTTCTGCACGACATTGGCGTTCCAGGTGTTTGCGGTCTCGACATCTAACCACCAGGTCGTAGCGTGGACATTCTGGCTCGCCGCGTAATGGAGAGCATAGAGCCCGGCATTATAGCCATAGTTATACGCGAGACAATTGTTATCGCCGGTGGCGCAGACCTTCGGACTGTTCGGGTTTACGTGAACGGACTGATCATACCAGCCCGTATTGACGTAGAGGTTGATGATCGGGAACCACGTCGCCTCGTGCGCGAGGCATGGGTTCTGGCTGTAGCCGGTGCCATCACTCACCCCGACAATGCCATAGTGCGGTTTGCTGGGTGCGTGAGCACTACAATTGGGCCAGGACACGTCAAAGCCAGTGGTGCCGGTTGGTAATAATGTCGATGCGAATGCCGTTGTAGGAAATAGCGCCCATGCCACCACCGCGATGAACACTGCGATGGGTCCTACTGCAGCTCTGCTTCTCCTCGTCGTACAGTTCACGTGTCTATCCTCCGAATAGGTCTTTGGAAAATACTTCCAGGCATGCCGCACACCTGGTGATTGGTGCAACTCCGCGGGTAGCGATATTTGTGCCAGGGCATGCCTGTTTATACATCCCAAGCGACGGTAGGTGCGCCGCTCCCTATGCACTGTGAGCACTCACCATTGACGCCGCTATGCCGGATAGCCTATGCTCAGCGAGAAGGCGCGCGAGCGAGGAATGGTTTACCATTTTTCCGCGTCAACCTGGCGACGAAGTGAGGAGTGTACAATGCAATACCGACCCCAGCTCAGCGCGGGTGGTGTGGCCCTTGCGATCGTGCTTGGAATTATCAGTGGCCCGATCATCTTTTATGCTTTCATGGGAGATTATACACACTCGACAGGCGTATCGGTGAGCCATCTTGCCGCAGGCCTCGTGGGCGGTATACTCGGTATCGCGGCGATATGGCACGCCGCGCGTTACCGCCAGGCTGGTCTGGCGGGCGCAGTGACCGGACTGGCGGCGGGAATTGGTGAAGGGGTCGTGGCGATTGGTCCATGGGTAGCGAACACGTTGCAACACCCCGTCTGTCAGGATGGCGCAGCGTGTCCCTATTTTACCAACCAACAGTTGATCCAATTCAGCCTCAGCATCGGCCTCTTCGCTGTGATTATCTCCACCCTCGCGGGCTATTCGCTGGCGTTGCTCTTCGCCGTCGTACGCCAACGCCTCGCCTGATAATCGATCTCGTCAATTTGGCGGCACTGAGTGAGCGGTGCTCAATGTTCGCGGTCCTCGGCGAGATCCAGCGCGAGGACGGTCGCCAGGATCAGGACATCATCCTGGCCCGGGGCGATGTCGATGCCATACGTCTCGGTCAGCGTCATCCATTGTTTGCTGACGGTCGCCACGACCTGGCCGCCGCGTCGCATCGTATATTCATGCTCGAAGAGACTGCCGGTGACCTCCAGATCATCCGGGCCGGGGACATCGACGGTGTAGCGGTCGATGAAGGGCGAGAAAATCTTTTTGCGCACCTCGGCAAGTTCCTGGTCACCGCGCGTGATCTCATAGGTGGGGGTAAGCGCGATCAGGCGGCGGTTGACCGCGGCTACTTCATTGCCATTGAGATCGCGGATGCTCAAGCGATCGTGAATGCTGAAGAGTTTGCCATTGACCTGAAAGACCGCACGGCCAGCATCGTCGGTAATCGTCGAGTCCTCAGTGATATGAAAGAATTTTTCGCGGATGACGTAGCGCATTGTTTGCCTCCTGTCACACGGAATGTTCCTGCGTGTGACTCCCTGGTGTCAGTATACCGCGGATCCGTCGTCGCGTCTGGAATGGGTCAGCTTCAGGAGAATCATGCGCTGGGTACCAGGCGCGGGCAAACGTGAGTCCGGTTAAAGGCGGTCTTGCGCAGGGTATGTCACGCGCGGCCAGATTGGAAAGGATAAGCAGCATGATCGCGGGCATCGTACTGGCGGCAGGCACTTCCAGCAGACTTGGGCAGCCCAAACAACTCTTACCACTTGGCACTCGCACCATTCTCGAGCATACTTGCGCGTTGGCGACATCGATCCTGGATCCTGTGGTAGTCGTGCTTGGGGCGGCGGTGGCAGAGATTCGGCACCAGACGCAGCTCGGCACGGTGCGAATTGTTGAGCATCCAAATTTTGCGGACGGACAGGCGTCATCATTGCAGGCTGGATTGCGTGCCCTCGTACCAATGGATGCGATCGAGGCGGTGGTCGTCCTACTTGGCGATCAACCACTGGTACATAGTGCGGCTATCACCGCATTGATTGCCGCCTGGCAAGCTGATCCCTTGGCGCGCGCGGTGTTCCCAAACTATGGCGGACAGCGAGGCAACCCTGTACTTTTCGCTCGGTCGGCATGGTCGGCCCTCATGACCTTGACGGGCGATGCGGGGGCACGCCAACTGCTTGCCAGTGGTCAACTCACCCCGGTGGCGCAGGTGGCGCTCCCTGGTGAGTGGTGGCCGCGCGATGTGGACACACTGGAAGATTACGCGGCGTTGCGGGCGCAATGGGATGCGTTGCAATCAGATAGCTCAGCCCCAACGGATAAGGGGGCTACCCCATAGTCTGATATTTCTCCAGGATGACATGTACCATCCTTGCCCACTTCCCATCTCTGCTACACTGGTGACGGAAATCTTTGGTGGCAGCTGACCTTCTGGCGTCGAGCCGAAGGATGTTAAAGGGTGTTTCAGGACGAGGAGCGCGATGCGAAGAGTTGGCGGTACCGGACTGGCGCCGGAACTTGCGGGGGTATCGGACCATGCGGCGACACCGGAGCACTCAACAGCCAGCATGACGCGCTCTTTCAAGCATATCGCGTTGGTCGTACTCGCTGGAATCCTGGGAACAATCTGGTTGCTGCCTCAACATCGTGTCCTGGCGGATGCCTTACCTTCCGTCGTGTATACCCAATACACGTGCGTCTCCATCTGGAGTTCACCGACACACGCCAGTACGTATATCGCCGATGTCATCGGCGGCACCGCCCTGCCCGTGACGGGGGCTACCGTGGATGGCGCCTGGTACCATGTCAACTTCCTGGCATCGCAATCGGCCTGGGTCGAGGCTTATAAGGTCGCCGCGACGCCCCCGGCGAACGCGGAATATAGTCCAGATTGCCCCTACCTCGACATACCAGCGATTGCCCGCAATCCGACACCAGTCTCGCATGGCCCTTATCCCTTGCAAGGAACAGGGAGTATCCTATTGCCTGTGACGCTCCGCGCCGGACCAGACATCCACGCGCGTGTCGTCGGCATAGTTGCCCCTGGGCAGCGCGGTACCGTCGAAGAATGGGCGGGTGATAGTAATGGCGATATTTGGTACCTGGCGCATGCTGGTGGTTCATTCGGTTGGCTCTGGGCTTACGCCTTGAAATTCGATCAACCGGACCCTGCTACGTACGCGCCGCCCAATGGGCAACCTGTCTGGCAAGCGGCGGCGGGGAAAGGGATGTGGTTCACGGATTATCTGCCGCGCCATACGAATATCGCCTACCTGGTGGCGGCGATGAAAGCCGCGGGTATGACGCATATCTATACACGTGTCGCTGAGTCTTACTATGGGTTCTTTGATCAGAATACCCTGGATCGTCTCCTCCCCGCCGCCCATGCCGCCGGCATCAAGGTCTTCGCTTTTGTCTATCCATACCTCAATGATGTCGCCACTGACCTGGCGATGACCCAGCGCGTGCTGGCCTACCGAACGCCTGATGGGCAACAGATCGATGGTCTCGCCGCTGATATCGAAGAGCGGACCGATCCGCCTGCCGTCTTCGCCTATGGGCAGGTCCTGCGCCAGATGGTCGGCCCAGCCTTCCCGTTGGTCGCCACCACCTACAATCCGCGTGGCCGTCCCAGCTATCCATACCCTGAGATTGCCGCCAATTTCAATGTCATATCGCCGCAGGATTACTGGCACGCCGACCAGCATGCCACGTATGATGCTCAGAGTCCACGGGACCTATTGCTGCTCTCGATCACGACCATCCGCGCCGAACTCGGCGGCCGATCTTTCCCGATCGAGGAGTTGGGGCAGATGTATGATATGTACACCGACGATGGCACGCCCGGCGCTTCCGCGCCATCGGCAGCGGAAATCACCGGCGACCTGCAGGCCGCGAAAGATCTCGGTTGTATCGGCATCAGTTTTTTTGAATGGCAGACCGCTTCACCCGATGAATTGAACGCATTCAAGGCATTCGTCTGGCCAACGCCCTAATATGTTATGTCCAGGTATTTTTGTTCTAAACCCCTTGAATACGCCGCTGAAGTATGGTATACTCTTTGGGTTAGTGGGGGCATGGAGTAACGGCCTCTGCCGGATGTCGGGTAGATCGGGGCCATGATGGTGCCGCTACCATATGAAGGAGTGATGGACGTGGAGATCACAGCGCTAGGTCATGCGGGATATCGCATACGCGCCAAGGATGTGACGATCGTCATTGATCCCCCATCTTCTGAATTCGGATTCTCCCTCAAGGGCATCACGGCGGATATCGTCTGCATTACCCATAACCACCCGGGCCATAACAATGCGCAAGGTGTTGGGGGCGAGCCACGGATCTTGCGTGGCCCAGGCGAATATGAGATCGGTGGGGCATTGATCACTGGTCTGCGCGCTTTCCACGATAACAAGCATGGCGAAGAGCGTGGTGGCAACACGATTTATATCATCCACCTGGAAGACATCACTATTTGCCACATGGGTGACCTCGGCCATCCCCTCCTCGCCGCGCAGAAGCTAGAAGTAGCTGGCTCAGATATCCTGATGATTCCCGTCGGTGGCCATTCCACCATCGATGCGAAGATCGCTGCGGAGATCATCGGTGAGATTGAACCCGCGATTGTGATTCCAACCCATTATGTCGAAGGAATGGGGAAGATGGCCCCAGTTCCCCTGGATCCGGTCGAAAAATTCTACCAGGTGATGGGGATGACGGTCTCCGAAGCGCTGACGAAGCTAACGGTGACCCGTTCAACCATCCCCGCTCAGACTCAGATAACCCTGCTAACTCCGAGGGGCTAGGACCGGCGACACCGGACCTGGCCCCTCTCACATAGGACAAGTCCTGAGACGAGAGTCCCATTTGACGTTGGAGAGATCGCGCTTCAGGCATAGTAGAGAGAGTAACACATCTCGCGCGTGGAACGCGCGCTACCACGAACGGGAAACGACAAGGGGATTGAGAAGACATGGCTAAAAAAAATACGGTCAACTACATCTTCGTGACTGGCGGCGTGGTCTCTTCGGTCGGCAAAGGCATCACGGTCGCCTCGATCGGACGTCTCTTTAAGAGCCGCGGAATCCGTCTCGCCATGATGAAGCTCGATCCATACATCAATGTCGATCCCGGGACAATGTCGCCCCACCAGCACGGCGAGGTCTTTGTCACCGATGATGGCGCTGAAACGGACCTGGATCTTGGCCATTATGAGCGTTTCACGGATGAACCGGTCAGCCGGTCTTCGAGTGTCACAACTGGTCAGGTTTACGCTAACGTCATCAATAAAGAGCGACAGGGCGATTATCTGGGCGGTACGATCCAGGTAGTTCCGCATATCACTAACGAGATCAAAGCCCGCATCAAGGCCGTGGCAGCACAGGGCGGCGCCGATGTCGTGCTCTGCGAGGTTGGCGGAACGGTCGGCGACATCGAAGGTGAACCTTTCCTGGAAGCGATCCGCCAGATGCAGCGCGACGTGGGTCGCGAAAATGTACTGTACATCCACGTCACCTGGTTACCCTATATCGCGGCGACCGATGAACTGAAGACCAAACCTACCCAGCATAGTATGATGGAATTACGCCGCGTAGGTATTCATCCCGATATCATCTTCTGCCGGGCAGACCAGCCCGTCAGTAAAGATCTGTGTGACAAGATCGCTCTCTTTGCCAACATCGACGAGCGCGCGGTCATTCCATTGCCCACTGCCAGCTCGATCTATGAGGTACCGCTCTTGTTGGAAGATGCGGGCCTGGGGACGTATCTCGCGGAGCAGTTGGGGTTGAAGGCACAGGTCCCCGACCTGAGCGGATGGCGCGATCTCGTAGGACGCATTCAGGCACCCAAGCAGCAAGTGCGGGTGGCGCTCGTCGGCAAATATGTGGCATTGCACGATGCTTATCTCTCGGTCGTAGAGTCACTGCATCATGCTGGTTGGCACCATCAAGTCGATGTCGAGATTGACTGGATTAATGCCGAAGATCTCGAATCGGAACCTGAGGCTATCATCGACCGGCTGGCCCTCGCGGATGGCGTTTTAGTCCCCGGCGGTTTTGGCGCGCGCGGCATCGAAGGCATGATCGTGGCGGCCAACTATGCCCGCACACACCAGGTTCCTTATCTGGGCCTCTGCCTGGGGATGCAGGTCGCGGTGATTGAATTCGCGCGTAACGTACTGCATCTCTCGGGAGCGAATTCTACCGAGTTCGATCCTCAAACTGCTGCCCCAGTGATTGACCTGATGGTGGATCAGCGTAATATCGCGAACAAAGGCGGCACGATGCGCCTGGGCAACTGGATATGTTGTTTGATGCCAGAGACCAAAGCGGCGCAGGCTTACAACAAAGAGATTGTGCTGGAACGACACCGCCATCGCTATGAATTCAATAATACGTTTCGGCGCGATTTCGAAGAGCATGGCATGATTGCCAGCGGCCGTTCATCGGATAATGCGCTGGTTGAGATTGTCGAGTTAAAGGCTCACCCGTGGTTCGTGGGCACTCAGTTCCATCCTGAGTTCAAAAGCCGGCCACTCACTCCGCAACCGCTTTTCCGCGATTTCATCGCGGCGGTCATCGCGCACCAACACGCACGCAATGCCGCCGAAGGGTGGACACTCCCCGTCACCGATTCGGTCATTTCCAGCGTCATAGGTTCCGCGGAGTGAGCGCAGTTGGGTAGGTTTGCCACTTCCCTGGATGGTCACCTGGCCAGGGAGAGTTGACCAGATCGCGCGCGTTCCGACGCTGCGCGATCTGGCCTGACATGTTGTTGGGACTGCGATCCCTCGTAGCGCCCATGCGTTGAGCGTTGCATCATGGTACCAGGAACCACGCCACACGCGCTGGTTTGCTCAAAGCTGGCATCCAGACCTTGGGTTTCTGCTGATTGGATAGGGGAACAAAAATCCAGCCGATGGTACCTTCATGCTCCCAGCGCCCAGGAGGTGATCGCCACTGCCAGCGCATCCAATTGACCGGTGAAGAAATGATCGGCGTTGGTGATGATCTGTAATTGCTTGGGTGAGGCGACCTGTGCGAACCAGGTATTCAGCGCCTCGATACTGCCGTATTGATCGTGATCACCCTGCACGATCAGTTTCGGCTTGGCGCAATCTTTCAGGGATGCCATTGTCATTGCCTCCACCGGTACGCCTAGGCCAATGAGACGCGTGACCCGCACGTCGCCTGCGCCGACAGGCAACCCCACCCATGACCCAAAAGAAAAGCCACCCAGCGTGATCGGTACCTCGGGATAATGCTCCGCCAGCCAGTCCAGCGCGGCGCGCACGTCAGCGGCTGCCTCCGCACCATCCGGACCGACGCTCCTCTCGTAGAAGACCCCGCTACTGTGTCCCACACCGCTAAAATTGAAACGCAACGTGGGTAATCCGGCCGCGTTAAGCGATTTGGCGGCTGTTGCTACCACTTTGTTATGCATGGTTCCGCCACCACGCGGATCAGGATGGCAGAGAAGTGCCACCGCACGGGGCGGTGTCGGGGCTTCCTCGCTCCGCAGCAATCCTTCTAGTGCACCATGAGCGACCGGGATTGTTACTGACTGCAGTATCGCCAAGGTATCCGCCTCCTCGTTGACCCAAACGTACTGATAGATCATAGCACGTTGCGTGGATCAGTCTCAAAATGTGAATGCCTGCATGTCAAGATTGAGTGGTAGAACCGTCAGGATGTTGTCTGAGATGGTTATCGGAAACTGGTTCGACGACAGGGGCGCGTCTTCAAGCGCGACAGCATAGAAATAGTCCGGTGGCAGAGACACGGTGAATTTGCCGGTCCTGTCTACTGTAGCGACGATTGCGAAGACTGAACTATCGACCAGAGGCATATTCGACGCAGTGAGCGCGGCGCTCTGAGATGTATAGGCCATGAATAAGACGTGCGCGACCGGCAGGATCGCCCTGGTTGAGGTAGCGCCAGACGGGGCATAGGCACTTATGGTCACCTGCACTGGCTGGAGTGCTGTCGCTGCCAGTACGGACGAAGTACTCCCCGGTTGTGCGATCGCAGGGATTGTCAGAAGGAGATCCATTGCCACGGTATTTCCCTGGTCTCCAAGCGCCAGGAGTTGCGGCATAGTATCATCCTGGTGAGCGATTGCCAGTTGTGCCTGGCTGGCGGCGGCTGTGTTGGGGAGATCGGTGACAAGGGCATGCAGTGTAGCGAAGGCCGCTGCCGTTTGTTTGCTGAGGATCTGATCGCGGGCCACATGCAATTGGATCGTACCGATAAGCTCGTGCATTGCTGCTTGACACGTGTTGTCGCAAGTCGTTGAGGTGAGCTGTTCGTTAATGATCGTACGGGCCTGGAGGTATTGGCGTGCGGTAATCAGTCGAGTTGTCCAGTCCACGATGTGCTGTTGAAGCGAAGCTCGTTCCTGGTTTGCGGAAGTGATGGACGGATCAACCAGGATTGCCGCACGCAGTTGAGCGATGGCGGTTGCTGGATCGTTGGCATGATCGGCCGCCAATGCCCAGGCAAGGTGGATGGCGTGGGTTGCCGTCGGTGTGACGAAAGCCTGATCCATCGACGAGATTGCCAGGTGATAGGCCCCAATATCCGCATATGCCTGGCCTTGCGCCTCGCCTGCATTCGAGATATGCGACAAGAGTCCCAGCGCAAGCACTCCCGCAACCAGGGTCGCTGTGACCGCGTACCATGGGTTACTCCGCAGACGGAAGGCACTGATTGCCTGCGACATCTCCACACCTCCCACCACGGCGAATGCCAGTCCTGTGAGCAGATCTACACCTGCCCAGGACGCGACCGGATCGAGCGCTTTTACTATGACACCAGTACATAGCGCCAGCAGAAGCCGCGCCAGCGCGAGAAGTCGCACATCACCCAGCAACCACAACAGTTGCTGGATGCGCAAAAATGTGGGGCTGTTACGCCATGCTGTCAACAGAGTGCCATGTTGCGACAGGTGGTGAGAGAGAACCGGCGAGGTATTCAGTTGAGTGGCCGCTGATGGCGAGGGCACGCCCATATAGATCGCATCAATGATGGGTTTGGCGTTGTCAGAATCGGTCGATGTCTCGGCTGGTGGTATATCAATGAAGTTATGTGGCACTCTCCACCAGCCTTGCCCTGTGCGTAACGCGCCAGACACGGCAGCGATACCCACGCAGAGCACCAGGATGAGCAAAGCCAGAGGGAAAGATTCCAGCAGTTGATTGAAGTAGGGATCTTGGGCAGTCAGGGCAACGGGCGTTGTCAGTGTTGCCAACCCACCCAGGACTCCTGTCTGGACGGTGAGAACTGGTGCGAGGGTCGGAACCGCCGTGAACGATTGGCTCGCGGGTGGTAAGCCAACCTGTGCTCTCCAACGATTCTGGATATCCCGCAGAGTTACGCCATAACTGGTCGCGGCGGCGTGTGGTAAGTTCCCGTTGACAGCGAGAGCGATGAAATGCTGAAAGGCTACCTGCCCATAAGATTGATACATCCAGCGAAGAAAATCGCGGCTCTCACTGTATGCCAGGAAATCTACATGAGGGTCGCTGGGATAGGTCCAAACGAAGAGGGTGAACGGATCTATCAGCTGTCCACTTTGCTGAGCATTTAGCAAGGCGATGGCATAAGCATTCCCATCCGCACCAGTATCGCTCTCAGAGAAGGCTGCCAACCCTTCATCGTACCAGCGTGGATACAAGTAGTAGTGCTCACTTAGGCCGCCGATTGCGCCATGTTCATTGAGCACAATATGCGTCAACTCGTGGGCAATGACATCATCGATGACTCCGACTTGGTCTGGGCTATCTTGCAGGTAGATCGTCGGTGGTGTGAAGACAGCGTATGCGCCTGTCTCAGCGGGATTCCGTGGTTGCGCGCCGTATAAGAAATCGGAGCGTGACCCATAAATATAGATGGAAACAGGTTGGATAAGACCAAGCCCGAGATGATCCTGAATGATAGCCAAGCCACGCTGTACGCGCTGAAAAAAGAGCGTCGCGTAGTGAGATGGCCGATCATAAAAATGTAATGTGACCAGACCATTATTGGAAGTTACCGCGACGAATGGATAGGGGCCGGGTACACGGCGCGATTGTGGTTTTACAGCCGTGGTGGGTAAGAGGTGCACCATCCCTTGCGACGACTGCACGTGGGATGGTACAGACCTGGATGAGCGAATGTGCTGCGAAACCGGGGTCACGAACCTGGCACTTGTGCTCCCTGCCCGCGCCCTTGAGAACATGATCAATGAACAGAAGCATACGAGGATGAGGATATGCCAGCGACGAGCCATCGGAGACTCCAGCGAGGTGGTGAGATAGCGCGATTGTTCGTATGCTGGCAATCGTACAAACATTGGGCAGTATTGTCAAGCGCCACTGCGCGAGTAACCCACGGATGGCTTTAGCGCAATGGTCGTTGGCCGTATGCCAGGAAGTATGGCCAGATATAGTGTCCCTCGGCAATCTCCGCTTTCGCACGCGCCATGACCGTGTCAAATTCCGCCGCAGTCGTCACCCCCTGCGCCAGTAAGGGACCTCGAATACCCTGATGCAGTGCGAAATAATTGGCTTCCATCATGACACCGGACCGATCACCCCAGTTGCCCATCGGCATATCGAGTTGACGGTAGTTCACCTGTTGGGCACCGGCGTCCAGGAGATACTGTCCGATTTGATGGGTCGTGCGGATATCCACACCGCGTGGCAACCCCACTCCCACGAGCCATTCATAGAGTTGATTCATGGCGGGACCGCCTCTGGCCGGAATGGCCTCTAACAATTCCACCCATCCCCCGGGTGTTGTCACACGCAGCAATTCGTTTACGACGCCTGGCCAGCGGGTGAGAGGGATACCCGCGACCAGCAACCGCTGATGCACAAAGTCGAAGGTCCGATCAGGAAATGGTAGACCTTCCAGGACGTTGCCCTGAACAAAGATATAATTCTCCGGTCGCGGCTCACTCTTTTGTGTGGAATTTGTATCATCCGCTGGCGGGGCGACGAGATCCAGGCCGATGACATTGGCCTGGGGAAACTGGCGCGCCATCTCCGTTGCCCACCGACCCGTCCCGGTACCCACGTCCAGGATGCTCAGAGGCTGCTGAATCGGTGCGCTGAAATTTCCATGCATCGCATGGCGGAACAGAAAATGCTGAAAATCAAGACGATTGATCTCGGTCGCATCTTTGGGCAAAAAGTAGGAAACATCGTTGAGATAGCGCCGCCCACCAAAGATGCCGAATCTTCGTGGTGGGGTATTATGGGGATGTTGGGAGGAAGGAGTGGCTGCCGCGCGTCCCCTCCACCCCAGGCGAAACCATACCATGTCTGTCACCTTTCCAGCTCGCGTCAATCCACAAACACGCGCAGAAGTGATATCATCACTACTGTGTACTATAGTGAGGGGAGCTGTCAACCACAAGATCCCACTGCGCATGTGGTTTGACATGCCAACCTGTGGTATGGTTTGCATAAGCCTTGCGGAGCGGGGGATCTACTTTGGGAGGGGACAAAGCTTGCACCGTCCTCATCCAGGTGAGCGCAGTGCGGACAGTGGGGTCCGCAGGGGGCACCGGCAACTCACGAATGCAATGCATGGGTGAACAGCGGACGGTTCACCGGCCGCCTTCCGGTTCTTCTGCTCACATGTCTGGCTAGCAGAACCATCTTCCTCATGGCAATCGATGCTCCGCCAGCGACGGTGGGGCACATATCGGAGGGGATCTCACATGGCTTGGTTTCGCCGTAATGCGCCACAATCACATGCAGACCCTGGAACACCTGGTAGCGGACCTTCCGCCATACCCACCCCAGCCGCCTCGTCCGCACCAGTCGCGCCCGCGCCGCCTGTCGCCCCAACCCCAACTACCGGTTCGTGGGGCAATCAGTTCGTCGCGACCATGATGGACTATCCCTTGACTGTTCAGCATGCCTTCGAACGCGCGCGACGCCTCTTCGCCAATCGCGAGATCGTCACCGCAACCGCGGATGGGTATGAGCGCTCCACCTATGGCGAAGTCTGCCGTCGCAGTTTGAAGCTGGGCGGTGCGCTGGTCAAGATGGGCGTGCAGCGTGGTGACAGGGTCGCGTCGCTCGCCTGGAACTCGACCAGGCACTTTGAGTTGTATCTGACTGTTCCCTGCATGGGTGCGGTATTGCATACGCTCAACTTACGTCTGCCCGCGGATCAGTTGGCATATATCATCAATGACGCCGCTGATAGCATCATCTTCGTTGACGCTGATCTGGTGCCGCTCCTGGAGAACCTCTCCGGCCAGATCCCGACCGTCAAAGCGATCGTGATCATGAATGGGACTGCCCCGGCCAAGGCAGATGGCAGCGAAACCGCTAGCAAACTGCCCCCTATTTTCGATTACGAGGAACTGGTAGCCAGTGGGCCAGATGATTATGCCTGGCCGACTGTAGATGAACGCGATGCCTGTGGTATGTGCTATACGTCCGGTACAACTGGCAACCCCAAAGGTGTTGTGTATAGCCACCGATCGACGCTCCTGCACGCCATGGTGCTCGGCCAGACAGACACGGCGGCGCTCTCTGAACGCGATGTTGGTTTGCCCCTTGTGCCGATGTTCCATGTCATGGCCTGGGGTCTCCCGTTCGCCGCGCCGCTCATCGGGCCAAAACTCGTCTTCCCCGGGCGCTTCATGACGCCTGATCGTGTGGCACGTATGATCACCGACGAAAAGGTCACTTTCTCAGCTGGTGTCCCGACCATCTGGATTGGATTATTGCAGCTTCTCGCGAAGCAACCCGATGCCTATGACCTCTCCTCACTCAAACGCTTGATCATCGGCGGATCGGCCGCGCCAGCCGCGTTGATTACCGGGTTGCAGGCGCGTGGTTTCACGGTGCTGCATGCCTGGGGTATGACCGAGATGTCGCCAATCGGGACAATCTCGCGGCTCTCCCCCGAAATGGATTCCGCCGATGCCGAGACTCAGTTGAAGGCGCAAGCCAAACAGGGCCGCATGGTGATCGGTGTCGATCTGCGTATCATGAATCTGGAGACCGGTCGCGAAGCGCCGTGGGATGGTACCACTTTCGGCGAGATCCAGGTGCGTGGTCCGTGGATCACGCGCGAATATTTCCATGGCGATAACCTGGAACAGGGCCAGGAGAAGTTTATTGATGGCTGGTTCCGCACGGGCGATGTCGCGACCATCGATGCGGATGGGTATGTTGAGATTGTCGATCGCACCAAGGATGTCGTGAAATCTGGTGGAGAATGGATCTCATCAGTCCAGATGGAAAACATCATCATGGGCCATCCACAGGTGCTGGAAGCTGCCGTCATTGGCCTACCCCATCCCAAATGGCAGGAGCGGCCCGTTGCCGTGGTCGTGCCAAAACCCGAGGCGGAGGGAGTGCTGACCGAGGCTGATATCATCGCCTATCTCGAGCCGCGCGTCGCGAAATGGTGGCTGCCAGATCGCGTCATCTTCGTCCAGGCGGTTCCCAAGACCAGTGTAGGAAAATTTGACAAGAAGGTTTTGCGCGCCCAACTCGCCGAACAAGTGAAGTTGGGACAGGAGTAGTCGTCGACCTGGCCGGGGAGCATCTGCTCCCCGGCCTTTTGCCTGATGCGGAGGAAACCCACGTGATACGGCGCACGAAGATCGTCTGTACCATTGGCCCTGCCACCAGCGATGCGAGCCAGATCGCCCAGCTCATCGCCGCGGGGATGGATGTGGCCCGGCTCAATTTCTCGCATGGCGTGCAGGCGGACCACGCCCGGATCATCGACGTTATCCGCGGGGAGAGCGTGCGCAGTGGCAAGCCCATCGCCATCTTGCAGGATCTCCAGGGACCAAAAATCCGTACTGGAGCACTCCAGGGTCACCAAGCAGTGGAATTGACGGATGGAGCGACTTTCGCCATCACCACCGCCATGTTGGATGGCGACGCGACTCGTGTCAGCACGACCTATCAACATTTAGTAGAAGATGTCCGTCCGGGTGATCGCATCCTGATCTCGGATGGGTTGATAGAACTGCGAGTGGTCAACGCGGAAGGCAACGAAGTCACGACGACCGTCATCCATGGGGGCACACTCAATGAACATCAGGGCATCAATCTGCCAGGCGTGGCCGTCAGCGCCCCCGCGTTAACTGAGAAAGATCGCGATGACCTCGCCTTTGGCGTGGCGCAAGGCGTTGATTATATCGCCTTGAGTTTTGTACGACGTCCTGAGGATCTAGATGTTGCTCGCGCGGCGGTGCGCGATGCGCAGATAACACGTGGCCTACCCGAAACACCCATTCCACTGATCGCCAAGCTGGAGAAACCCGAAGCCATCGAGCATCTCGACGAGATCCTGGCGCGCTCGGATGGGGTTATGGTGGCGCGTGGTGACCTGGGCGTGGAACTTCCTCTTGAAGAAGTCCCAATGATTCAGAAGCGTATCATTCGCCGGGCCAATGCACTCGGTCTCCCTGTCATCACCGCGACACAGATGTTGGAATCGATGATCGTGCATCCGCGACCGACACGCGCTGAGGTCAGTGATATCGCCAATGCGATTCTGGATGGCACAGACGCGCTCATGTTGAGTGGAGAGACGGCGGCGGGCCGTTTTCCGATCGAAGCAGTGCGGGTCATGGCACGCGTCGCTGTCGAGACGGAAGATCACAATCACATCATGCGTCCTGTTTTGGCGGAACATCCGACGGCCGCGCATGCCATTAGCCTGGCGGCTCGCACTCTCAGCGAACAAGCCGCGGTGAAACTGATCATTGTCTTTACACGTAGTGGCGCTTCCGCCCAATTGATCGCACGCGATCGTCCCAGCGTCCCAATCTTGGCTTTGACCCCAAGTGTCGCCTGCCAGCGTCGCCTGACTTTATGGTGGGGCGTGCACCCCTACCAGACCGACCTTATGCCGACGACAGAATCGCTGATAACCTGGGCTGATCAATTTGTCCAGGCTCAAGGGATGGCGCAGCGGGGCGATCTCGTCGTCATTATGGGTGGTATGCCGGTCGCTCGCCAGGCGGTGACGAATTTTGTCAAATTGCATGTTGTGTCTGAGGGATCATAAATAAGCGCGTGGATCATTGTGACCCGTTCACGATCCTGTCGACCGTGCTGGCAAGGGATAGGTGACCCAGGTCTGTAGTCCTTTATTGATGGCGGCACGCTGCAGGTCTTCGGCCTGGATCAGCGTGGTGCAAGGGACATAGAGGGTAGGGCCGCTGCCACTCATCCGTACACACGTCGCGCCCGCGTCGCGCAGGCACGCTTGCGCGGCGGCTACGTCCGGGTAGGCCGATAGCGCGATTGGTTCTAACGCGTTGACCAGTGTTGTGTCAGTCAGAGGGGGCAGCGTGCCAGCTTGGATGTGAGCGACGAGGGCGCGCGTCGCCGCGCCGGTGGTGTAGCCCGCGGCGGTCAGTTCGCGGAAAATGCGCGGCGTGGGAATCGCCACCGGAGGCTTGACGATCAGCAACCAGAGGGGAGCCAGGTCAGGCAATTGCTGGACTCGTTCGCCGCGTCCTTCAACCAGGGCCGTGCCGCCAAAGATGAAGAAGGGCACATCTGATCCGAGTTCCGCGCCCAATTCCGCGAGCCGCGTCGTGCTCAACCCTAATCCCCACCAGGTATTGAGTGCCAGCAACATGGTGGCGGCATCGCTGCTGCCTCCGCCAAGGCCACCCTGTGTCGGGATCATCTTCCGTAGCTCTACCCGCACGCCAATTTCTACACCTGTCGCGCGCATCAAGAGCCGCGCCGCGCGGATGACGAGATTGTCGTCGGTGCCGAGTGCCGCCTGATCGCAAAAGATCGAAACGGATCCCGTAGGGGCTGGCCAGAGCGCCAGCGTATCCCAAAGGGCGATGCTCACGAAGATCGAGGCTAGGTCATGATACCCATCGGGTCGCTTCCCGAGAACATCGAGGCTCAGATTGATCTTAGCGGGCGCTTGGATGAAATATGGCCGATCTGGTGGATGCGTGCTTGGCACGGCTGATGCCTCCAACAGTGTATGATACAGGTATGAGCGTACCACGCGCGACAGGGAATTTGCACGGATTGGCCAGGCACGATGTGGCTGACGCATGCCGTATGTGTTCCCAATGCCGTTTGAGAGGAAACTTGAGCATTCATGGAGCCAGAAGAATTTCGCCGACTCGGCCATGCGATGATAGATTGGCTCGCCGATTATCGTGCGCGAATTGACACCTTGCCGGTGATGGCACAGACGACACCTGGCGCGATCCGCGCGTCTTTCCCCGCCGCGCCACCGCAAGATGGCGCGTCGCTCGACACGATTTTCCCGTTGATCGACGAACGCATCGTCCCTGGCCTCTCACTCTGGCAATCGCCGCGCTTCTTCGGCTATTTTCCCGCAAACGCGCCGCTGGAAAGCGTGCTGGGCGATTTCTTGAGTACTGGTCTGGGGGTGTTGGGCCTGTCGTGGCAATCGAGCCCGGCGCTGACGGAAGTCGAGGAAGTCATGACCGACTGGTTGCGCCAGATGGTCGGCCTTTCGCAAGCATGGAGTGGTGTCATTCAGGATACGGCGTCCACCAGCACGCTCGTCGCACTGATCTGCGCGCGGGAGCGCGCGACCAATGAAGTATTTGCTCGTGGTGGCCTGCAATCGGTGGAGCGTCCACTCGTCATCTATGCCTCATCGCAGAGCCACAGTTCTGTTGAGAAAGCGGCCATCCTGGCTGGTTTTGGCCATGAACACCTGCGCTATATCGCGATCGACGAACGCTATGCGATGCGACCGGAAGCGCTGGCCGCCGCAATTGCCGAGGATCTGGCCCAAGGGCGACAGCCCTGCGCAATTGTCGCGACGGTCGGCACGACCACGACGACCGCGCTGGACCCCATCGCCGCGATTGGCGAAATCGCCCATCAGTACGGCCTCTGGTTCCATGTTGATTGCGCGATGGCTGGAGCGGCGATGATTCTGCCGGAGTGTCGTTGGATGTGGGAAGGGATTGAAAGCGCCGATTCGCTGGTGATCAACGCGCATAAATGGTTAGGCGCTGCCTTCGACTGCTCACTCTACTATGTTCGCGACCCTGACCAACTCGTCCGTGTCATGAGCACCAATCCCAGCTATTTGCGCACAGCCGTCGATGAACAGGTCAAGAATCTGCGAGACTGGGGCATCCCGCTAGGGCGTCGTTTCCGCGCGTTGAAGCTCTGGTTTTTGTTGCATGCCAATGGGGTGAAAGGGTTACAAGCTCGCCTGCGACGCGATATGGCGAATGCGAGTTGGTTGGAGGAGCAGGTACGTCAGACGCCAGAATGGCAAGTATTGGCCCCTGTCACCCTTCAGACCTTATGCATCCGACATGAGCCACCTGGTCTGAGTCGCGAGGAACTGGACGCCCATACCCTGGCCTGGTGCGACCAGGTGAACCGGTCCGGCGTGGCCTATCTTGGTCCGGCAACGCTCGACGGTCAGTGGATGGTGCGCGTGAGCATCGGAGCGATCGCGACAGAGCGCACGCATGTTGCGGAACTCTGGGCGGCGATACAGGCGGCAGCAGATGCAGCTTCATGACGCTAGCCTGTAGGGTATGATCGCGTGCATGGGCTAGCGCCTGATCCCTGTCGCGTGGTATCCTCAGTGTGGAGGGCGTGTGAGCATGGCAGAACAGATGCGCGTCGTGACCAAAGATATCGAAATCCCTGGCATTGATACTCTGGCGGTTTATCAGGCACATGGTGGGTATGCCGCCTTACGCAAAGCGCTGGCGATGGAGCCAGTTGCGGTGATGGAAGAAGTCAAGATCTCTGGATTGCGTGGACGTGGCGGCGCCGGATTCCCCACCGGCATGAAATGGAGCTTTCTGGCTAAAGGCAGTTCCAAGCCGACCTATCTCGCGTGCAATGCGGATGAAAGTGAGCCAGGCACTTTTAAGGACCGCATGATCATGGAGCGCCTGCCGCATCGTCTCGTCGAAGGCGTTCTGATCTCAGCCTATGCCACCGGGACGAAGACCGCGTTTATCTACATCCGCGGAGAATTAAAGCAAGCTGCTCGCCAGGTGGGTCGCGCTATTCAAGAAGCTTATGATGCCGGGTTAGCTGGCAAAAACATTATGGGCACTGGCATCGATATTGATATCATTCTGCACCGTGGCGCGGGGGCATATATCTGCGGCGAAGAGACAGCCCTGATGGAATCGCTGGAAGGCAAGCGCGGCTATCCGCGCCTCAAGCCACCGTTTCCAGCGGCGGCCGGGATTTACGGCGGCCCCACGGTCATCAATAACTGCGAGACACTCTCAACCGTTCCACTCATTCTCGCCAACGGCGGTGCGTGGTATGCAGGTATCGGTACCGAGAAGAGCAAGGGAACCCGCATCTTCTGTGTGAGCGGCCATGTCAACAAGCCCGGTAATTATGAATTGCCGATGGGCACGCCATTGCGAACCATCATCGATGACTATGCTGGCGGAGTCCTGGGAGGCAAACGCGTAAAAGCCATTATCCCCGGTGGCTCATCCACACCAATGCTCGACGCTTCTAAACTCGACATTCCGATGGACTATGAGTCCGTTGCGGCGGCCGGATCGATGCTTGGCGCGGCTGGTGTTATCGTGCTCGATGAGGATACCTGCATCGTCGGCGCGGTGCTCCGTATGACGGAATTCTACCGTGACGAATCGTGCGGCAAGTGCACTCCGTGTCGCGAAGGTACTTATTGGTTGGTCGAACTGCTGGAACGGCTGGAACATGGAGGCGGAAGAGGATCCGATATCGCGCTTTTGCGCGATATCTGCGATAATATCAGCGGCAAGAGTTTCTGCCCACTGGGTGATGCCGCCACTTCTTCTATCATCAGTAGCATCAAACTTTTCGCTGATGAGTATCTCTACCATGTCACCCAGGGACGTTGCCTGGTCGGCGAGGGCGCGCGCCAGGCGATCGCTGCTCACTGATACTGAGTGGGACTTCGCAGTGAGGGCTACCAATGGCAGATCTGGATCAGCGCCTGAAGCAACTCTTGCGGGGATATGTTGAGGATGTGGCAGCATTGGCGGTGCAAGGAATGACCATCCTTTCATCAGCGCCAACCGATATGGCTGCAACTCGGCAGTTGATCGCGGATTCGCTCTACCATGCGCGGTTTGAAGATATCGCCTGCCTGGCCAACATTGAGATACAGGCGTATCCTGAAAGTAGCATGGCACGACGCAGTTTCGACTATGCCATGCGCGCACGCGATATCCACGGCTTACCTGTGATTTCGATCATTCTGTACTTGAAGAAGAAAGGCACCATACCAGACGCGTACTATGTGGAACGCATCGGTACTCTTGAGATTGGGCGGTGGCGCACATTTCCAGTTGAGATCTATCGATTGGATGCGTCCAGTATGGTCCAGACTGCCGCGCTCGGCATACTCCCACTCATTCCATTCATGCAGGGCGCATCGATGGATAACATTACCGGAGGCGGCGAAACACATTGAAGAGCGGAGTGGGGTGGACACATCTCAAGAACTGATTGAGATACTGGCTTCACTGACGAAATCCGTCTTTGGTCAGGATTTCGCACTCAGTCTGGTAAGGAGGCTCACGATGGCATCTGATCTCGAGAGAAAGCTGCTGGAAGGTTCGGTCCTAGAACAAGAACTCTTGCAGGAAGGTCGTCAAGAAGGCCGTCAAGAAGGCCGTCAGGAGGGACGTCAGGTTGGCCGACAAGAAGGGCTGCGTATCTCCTTGGTGGCAGTGCTCACTGCGCGCTTTGGGCCACTGTCTGATAATCTGCGAACTGCCATTGAGAGCGCATCGGCTGAGACGATGACCAGGCTGATCAGCCTGGCGGCGACGGAACCTCTGGCGACGATTCGCGACCATTTGCACTTGCCCGTGACACCACCAGGAACAGAGCAGTAAGTCCATTGCGGCGACGCGAGTGACGCGGCAATCATGAGCCAGCGCGCTACTGAAGCGCCATTACATACAAAAAGAGGCCGAGATCGATCATGTCGCAACCTACGAACGACGTGCCGATGGTCAACTTGACCATCGATGGCCGTCAGGTGACTGTGCCCAAGGGGACGGTGGTCTGGAAAGCGGCGCAACTAGCGGGAATCGAGATACCCATCTATTGCTATCATCCCAAAATGCCTCCGCTAGGCGCGTGCCGCATGTGTTTCGTCGAGATCGAGAAGATGCCCAAACCTCCCCAGACCTCCTGCACCACGGAAGTCACCGAAGGCATGGTCGTCCATACCGACACGGAATTGGTCAAAAAGGCCCGCCAGGGTACATTGGAATTCTTGCTGATCAACCACCCACTCGACTGTCCCATCTGTGACAAAGGCGGCGAGTGTGAATTGCAAGATTTTACCTTGCGTTACGGTCCAGGCGCCAGTCGCTTTGACCTCAAGAAGCGCCATTTTCAAAAACCCATTCCAGTTAGCGAAAATGTATTGCTGGATCGCGAGCGTTGTATTGCCTGTCAACGCTGTGTGCGCTTTACTCAAGACATTGCACGCGAACCCGGTTTGATCATGGAAGAACGTGGGTTCCGCACGATGGTCGGAGTAGATCCCAATGCGCCATTTGACTCCATCTTTTCCGGCAACACGGTGGAAATGTGTCCGGTGGGAGCATTGACGGCTAAATCTTACCGTTTCATGACTCGCCCATGGGAGTTGCGCCGCACACCCAGTGTCTGCCCTGGCTGCGCGGTTGGCTGTAATGTGCGCGTCGATGTGCGCGTCGACCGGGTGCTGCGATTGATGTCACGGACGAATGATGCTATTGACGATGGCTGGCTGTGCGATCGTGGCCGTTGGGGCTACGCCGCTGTGAATGATCCTGACCGCTTGCGGGTGCCGCTGGTCCGTAAAAATGGCGAGTTACGCGAAGTCACCTGGGACGAGGCGCTCGATGCAGTCGCGCAACGTTTGCGCACGCTGAGTCCTGCCCAGATTGGCGGCATAGGTTCGACCCACACGACCAATGAAGAAGCGTATCTCTTCCAGAAAATCCTCCGCGATGGACTGAAAACCAACAATATCGACCATTTTCACGGCGTCTTTCCGGCGGCTTCCATGAACGCGTCATCGGGAGCCACGGGCGCTATGCCCTGGGTCTTCACCGGAACGATCGCTGGACTGGACCATGCGCAGGAGATCATCCTGCTGGGCGCCGATCCTTACCAACAGCAGCCCGTCCTCGATCTTCGCATCAAGAAAGCGCTCCGCAATGGGGCGCGCCTGACGGTGATAAGCGCCGAACCCAGCCGCATCGATCGCATCGCTCACCGCGTCATGCGCATCAAGTCCGGCGGCGAAGCCGCAATAGCGCGAACCCTGACACAGGTTGTTGTCGCGGAGCACCTTTGGCGTGGCACATTCGCCGAAGTCAATGAGACGCAACTGGCGCGGTATGGCGAACGACTGAAAGACTATACCCCAGAGCGAATCGCTATCGCCTTTGGACTGGAAGCGGAAGATCTACGGACAGTTGCACGCACCATCGCTGGTGCACATGGTGCGGTGATCGTTTATGATGAGATGACCACCCGTACTACTGGCAACGAGACTCTGGCAGCGGACGTACTGGATCTGGGCCTGCTGACCGACAATGTGACGCAGCCCAATGCCGGTGTTGGCCCGCTCTTTTCAGATGCCAACTCGCTGGGGGCTCGTGATATGGGTGTTCTTCCAGATGTGGCGCCTGGCTATCGCGCGCTGGCAAAGCCTGGGTTAGATTATGCTGCAATGCTGGGTGGCGGGGTACGCGGCCTCTGGGTAATGGGTGCTGATCCGGCGCGGCATATGAGTGATCCCGCCGCTCTCGCCAAACTGGAAACACTCGTTGTGCAGGATATGCGACTCACCGCGACCGCGCAATATGCGCATGTTGTGCTCCCTGCCCTCTCGTATGCCGAGAAGACAGGTTCTTTCACCAACCTGGAACGCTGTGTGCAGGCGGTACGCCGTGCCATGCCCCCTCTACCTGGCGCCCGTGCGGATTGGGAGATCTTGCGCGCGGTAGGGAACCGTTTGGGTCTCAATTGGACCTATCGCTCGCCATCGGACATCACGAAAGAGATCGCGACCTCGGTGCCTCTCTATGCTGACCTGACACGCGAGGCGCTGGGCAGCCAGGGGCAACGCTGGAATTTCGCGGGCGGGCGCGAAGCCGATGGAGTATTGTCAGATGGTGGTCAGCTTCCCGCCAACGGATCGCTTCCACTCAGCCATTAAGGCGTACCCAGAACCAAACGAATGAGGAAGTCCTGAGCTATGTCGGATACAGTGCTGGCGGTGATCGCCGCCATCGTCAAAAGTGCCGTCATCATCGCCGTCTTGCTCGGCGTCTTCGCCTTCATGACGTTGATCGAACGGCGTTTCCTGGCGCGCTTTCAAAATCGGCTCGGGCCGAATCGTGCAGGGCCTCAAGGCATGTTCCAGCCGATTGCTGATGCGATTAAGATGGTTTTCAAGGAACAGATCATCCCTACGCAAGCCCGACCATTCATTTTCTTGATGGCGCCCTGCCTTTCCATCTTCGTGGCCCTGGTCGCCTTTGCCGTGGTTCCACTTGGGGGCAATCTCCCAGGGTCGGCGGTGATCTGGAGCCCCGTCATCGCAGATGTCAACATCGGTATCCTGTACATTCTGGCCATGTCATCGCTAGCGGTCTACGGCATAGTCCTGGGGGGCTGGGCATCAGGTAATCGCTATAGTCTGCTGGGAGCGTTACGTTCAGCGGCACAGATGGTTTCCTATGAAGTCAGTATTGCCATCTCGCTGGCCGGCGTGTTGATGTACGCGGGCACATTGAGCATGGTCGGCATTGTCCATGCTCAGGTGCATCAGGGAATCTGGTTCATCGCCGCGCAACCTCTGGCTTTTGTGCTCTATGTGATCGCCGCGACTGCTGAGGTGAATCGTGCCCCATTTGACCTCCCAGAGGCAGAGCAGGAATTGACTGCCGGGTACCTGACAGAGTTCAGCGGCTTGCGCTGGAGTCTCTATCAAAT
>DAIDHM010000094.1 GCA_027459705.1 Ktedonobacteria bacterium
CTTTGACGAAAGCGATCTGGTGCGCGCGACGTTGCTGGCGATGCCTCCCAAGCGTCGCGCGGCGCTGGTGCTTCGCGAAGTCTATGGGTTGGAGGCCGCGGAGGCGGCGCGAGTGTTGGGGATGTCGGTGGCGGCTTTTAAGATGACTCTCAGCCGGGCGCGCGTCCAGTTTCGCCAGATCTACCGGGCGCAGGAGGCCCATGTATGAACCAGATTCCTCCGGCACCGGACCTTCCGCCCTGCCCACAGCATTACGACGCGGCGATGCTCTCCGCGCTACGTGACGGCGATCTGGATCCGCAGATGATGCGCGTCTTGCAGTTGCATGTACCTACTTGTCCGGCCTGTCAGCAGGTCATCGCAGACTTCCAGGAAATTGGCTGGCGGCTTCGTCATCAGCGCGAATTGGACCCTGGTCAGCGCGTCTGGCGGGGAGTGCACGCGGTGATCATCGCGCGGCAGAACAGGAGGTTCCCTATGCCATCGCAGACCAGGAGCCGTGTCGTCGGCGGTAGCGTCGGCGCGATTGTCGCCCTCGTCGTGCTCGTCGTGTTATTCTTTCAAGTCATTCATGGGGTCGCGGGCCGCGCGAGTTTAGCGACTGTCACCGCCACCGCAACGCCAGCCGGGCAGATTACGTTGCCGAATTTTGTCGGCCAGCAATTTGGTGTTGTCAAAACACAATTCCATCAGCTTGGGCTCAGTATGACCGTCACGAACATCGCTTGCCCGAGCAGTCAGGGAGCCAACGTGACCGCGCAAGATCCGGCGGCCGGCACCACTGTTGCTCCGCAATCGACTGTTCACCTGACCGTCTGTGCCGGACCATCTTTTGTCGCAGTCCCGAGTGTTGTGGGTATGTCGTATCAACAGGCCTGCCAACTCATCACACAAGCGGGGTTGGTCTGCGCTGAGTCGGGCATCGTGAGCGCGACTGTGCCACAGGGGCAGGTGGTCAAGACGGATCCGGTCGCGAATAGCAGTTCGTCGCGTGGCACGGTGGTCACGATCTATGTCAGCGTTGGTCCGGTAGCGCCCGCACTGCAGATACAGAATGCCGCAATCGCTGACCAGTTGGCGTTTGCCTATGTCCAGAACAATGATGTCTGGGTGAGCATCCATGGCGCGCAACCCACACAGTTGACGCATCTGGAGAAAACCATCCAGGGTCTCTCTTGGACGGCCGACCAGACCAAGCTCGCGATTACATATGGTGACTATCCCAATATTGCCTCAGAAGTCGTCAATGTCGCGACAGGCGCGACGACGGCGCTCCCTGCCGCGCTTTTTCAATATTGTGGGATCGGTCCGAACGGGTCTTGCCCCTGGATTGGTGATCGTTATCTTGCCTACTTCATCACCCAGGGTCCACATAACGCCAGTTATGGTGTTTATGACACGCAGACCAGCCAGACACTCAAGATAACCCTCAACAGTCTACCCTATGCGCCGGTGATCCATGGCAATAGCGTGTATTACATAACATCGCAGAGCTGTGCCACTTCAGTGCTCAACCGGCTCGATCTGCTCGCCGGCACGGTGACAACTGTCGCGACGCTGCCAGGGTCGCCATTCGATCTGGGGATCAACGGTGGTGGATTCTCGGTCGCGCCCAATGGCGACGCGATATTCTTGCCCGTCGCGTCGACCTCTGGCGCTGGCTGTCAGGCGTCACCAAATTTCAGCCCGGTAGAAGTTGTGTCGCAAGGCCATGGGCAACCTGTCAGCGCCTATCAATCCGCACCACAATTCAGCATCGCCAGCGCAGCCATCGCGCCCGATGGCGCGGTTGGCGCCTTCGCGACGATCGCGGGCAGCGCCACCAGCACGGCCTCGCTCGCGCTGGTAGCGCTGCCTTCTGGCCCTTCCCAAACGCTTGCACCCGCGTCACAATCACCACTCGCGGGTTACCTGGGTCTGCGCTGGCTCGGGACCAATCTGATCGTCACCCGCGACTCCAATACCGAGATAGCTCTCTTCAGTGTGCCTGAGCAAGGCGGGACGCAACTCGAGCCGGTTGAGACGATCCTGGCGAGCGGAGGGGTGACTTTCGCGCCCGAGCCGTAGCGAGCACGGCTGAAGGATCAGGCCGGGCGCGCGTCCATTGGCACCGGACGGGGATCGCGCCTTCGGCCTCAGGCTTCTGGTGACCGCGATCGTTGGACGCGGACGCGCACTTCTCCCACCCGGCGTGTCAGGTGCGCGGCGTCCAGCGCTTCAAGGAGTGGGACGACGACCCGGCGGGTCGCGCCGAGGAGATCGCGCAATGCGCTGACAGACAAACCCTCAGGCGATGCTTCCAGCGCGGCGAGGATGCGTTGGATGGCGTTG
This sequence comes from Ktedonobacteria bacterium, assembly GCA_027459705.1. Taxonomy (GTDB): domain Bacteria; phylum Chloroflexota; class Ktedonobacteria; order Ktedonobacterales; family JACDGC01; genus DAIDHM01. Next base: position 2,332 of record DAIDHM010000094.1, read on the forward strand.
TGCGCAGCCTCGGCCGCCAGGAAGACGTCTTCATTGAGTTTGACGACCAGACCACTCTCGATCGTGGCGGCCAGCACTTCAGGTGGCGCGAGCAGGTCAATGGTTGAACGCGGTGGTGGGTTGAGCGCATCAATCGCCAGCGCCGCGCAGAGCGCGTCGCGTTGCGCCGCTTCCACATCGTTCCATTGCGGGGTATGGTCTGGGAGCCGGACGAGCGCCGCGAAACGTGCCACTTGCGCGAGCGCTCCAACATGGTGGGCAGGGTGCTGGTCTTCGGTGCCGGGACCGGGCCACCCGGCGGACCCTCCGGCCGCGGCAATCTCGCCGTGGTCGCTCAGCCAGGCGAATACGGCATCCGCCTGGCGAGGATCGAGCCGCAATTGCGTGCGCCAGGCCTCGCGCGACATGCCGATGCGCAGGCGAAACTGCTGATGATAATTACCGAGGATTGCTCGCGAGGTCGTACGTAGGGTTTCCCAGCTCTCGGCCGTGACTCTATAATCACCGACCGTCCGCACCTGCTCCCCAGCAATCAGTTGGTCAAGGGCAGCATCAAGTGAGGGGCGTGCCAGGCCAGTCGCGGCGGCGAGGGCATCAGGAAGCAAGAGGGGAGCGCCGCGGCGATGTGCCGACAATTGGGCCAGGATAAGTTGGTGGATATCGCCTGCGGCGATCGCCGCGAGATGCCCCAGGACGCGCGGATCCCGGCGGCGATGGTAGCGCGGCGCGGGATCGAGGATGATGCCTCCACCGACCGTCTCACTCGGCGATGGGATGCGCAGTATACAATGATCGCCGCGTCGTACTGCGATCGGGTGGTCCAGGATCAGTTGGGCGAAGGTACGGGGTGTGCGCAGGGCCTGGTCAGGTTGGACCTCATCGCAGTCTAATAACCGGAGGCGCGCCAGGGTCTGCGCTGTGCCACTGAAACATTCGACCCGTGCATTATGAATCAACGAACGCGTGGCATCGGGCCAGAGTGCGAGGTGGATGTCGATCTGGGTGGAGGTGACCATCGTGCCTGGCGGCGCGATGACCGTGCCGCGCGCGATGGCATCATGTCCGATGCCGCTCAGATTCAGAGCGACGCGGGTCCCCGGCTCGGCCCGTTCTGCTGGCGTTCCATGCACTTGCAGCCCACGGATCTTGCCGCGTCGTCCCTCAGGTGCGGCTTCGATCTCATCACCAACCCGTAGCTCGCCATCACGCAAGGTGCCCGTCACGACGGTGCCATGGCCACGCACGGTGAAGACGCGGTCCACGGGGAGGCGCGCGCTGGTAGATTGCGGCCCCGGTCTTGGCGCACGATCTTCCGCTGGAGGAAGAGTGCTGGCGATTGTCGCAATCAATTCCGCAATGCCGGCGCCAGTCCGTGCGGAGACTGGCACGATCGTCGCGGCATGAAACCGCGTCGGCGCCAGGGTCGCCTGCACATCTTCGCGGACCGCCTCCAGCCACTCTTCATCAACCAGATCACGCTTCGTCAGTACCACAATGCAGCGGTCAATACCGAGCAGGTCCAGGATTGCCAGGTGTTCGCGCGTCTGTGGCATGACGCTCTCGTCAGCGGCAATCACCAGCAGGGCGAGGTCTATGCCGCCGACGCCGGCCAGCATATTTTTGATGAAATCTTCGTGGCCGGGGACATCAACGATACCTATTGTACGGCTGGCACTGGGCCACACAGCGGACGTTACGGCGGCTTCGGGCAGGGTGAGCCAGGCAAAGCCCAGATCGATCGTCATCCCCCGTGCTTTCTCTTCGGCCAGGCGATCCGGATCGATCCCGGTCAGCGCATACACCAGCGACGATTTTCCATGATCTACATGCCCCGCCGTGCCGATGGTCGCCATCGCATCCTCCCATCACGTTCTCGCATGTTATAGTATAACCCAGCACTCGCCCAACGGGTGGATCACCAGGCGCGGCCTCGCACTTTCTCTGGTCGGCGCGTGGGCGACGTGCTCAGGATTTTCCCGTATAGTGCAGATGTGAGCGGAGGCCTTTCAGTTCGCCTGGCGCGGAGGCGGTGCACTCTGCCCGGGGAGGGCCGTACGTGTTTGAGGGAGAGCAACCTCCGGCGTATATGGTAGATGCAGGGTGAAGGTAGACCCGATGTGCGGCACACTCCACACCGTGATCTCCCCACCGTGCGCGGTCGCCAGATCGCGCGCCAGTGCCAGCCCCAGCCCGCTCCCGGCGAGGGCGCGCGTCCGTGCCTGATCGGCGCGATAGAAGCGTTCAAAAATATGTGGCAGATCATCCGCCTCGATACCCATGCCATTATCTTCGACCGCCAGCAACACCTCGTGCTGGGTCGTCGTGATTGTGATCCGCACCATGCCGCCAGCTGCGGTATATATCAGGGCGTTTTCGAGCAAGGACATGACCACTTGAATGATGCGCGCGGCATCCCCGTTGACTGTCACTGGCGCGAGTTTGCCCGCGACCAGCGTCAACCCGCGTTCTTCCGCCAATGTTTCCATGCTGCCGATGAGATCAACAGCTAACAGGTCTAATCTTACAGGATCGTGGTCCAGTTCCAGTTGTCCTTCATCGGAACGTGCCATCAACAACAACGTATTGATCAGTTTTCCCAATCGATCGGACTCCTGGCTCACTGCTCGCAGTGCGTTTGCCATGGCCTGTGGTTCTTGCTGCGTCAGGGCTACCTCAGCGAGGCTGCGAATCGCCGCTACCGGGGTCCGCAATTCATGCGAGGCGTTGGCGACGAAATGGCGCTGCTGGGTAAATGCTTCCTGGATGCGTACCGCCATGTCATTGAACGAGGTCGCCAGGGTATGCACATCGTCATGCGAGAGTGGCACGGGGACTCGCTGCCCCAGATTCCCTGCCGCCAGATCGCGCGCGGCGCGTGTCAATAAGCGAATGGGGCGAAAGACCCGCGCGGCCAGCACATAGCCTGCGAAGATTGAGAGGACGATGACGACAAGGATGATATAATGCAGAGATTTACCGATCTGCATGAAGAGCAAATCGTTCGAGGTGAGAGGCGTACCGACCTGAAGGATGGCAAAGCGTTGCCGATTCTGGACCAGTGCCACGGTGAGGATACGCAGTGTATGAGCCTGGTTGCCATAGTTACTCTCCGTAACGCTGCCCGACAATGCCCTATAGACATCATTCACCTGAATGGGTACCGCCGGATAATTCTGACTGTGGTACAGTACCTTGCCCTGCAAATCCAGAATGCGCACATACGTCGTTGGCCTGACACTCAGGTAGAGCAGCGGTGCATTGGCCTGTGTGTCGTTGATCAGCGGCGCGCCGGTGCCACTATCATGCACAACGACCGTGTTACTCGTCCAATCTACTTGCTCGGCGACGATATTGGCATCCTGGTTCAAGCGTGTATTCATCCCGCTGATAGTTACAAAGTTGAAGAATAACAAGCTCATGCCGATTGACAGCAGCGAAATGACACTAAACGCCGCGCTATAGACTGCGATCAACTGCGCCCGGACGCCCGGCGGCCAGATCCGCCGCAGTGCCTGTCGGCCTGCGGCGATCACAGGCTTGGCTCCTTCAATTGATAGCCAGCGCCGCGGACCGTATGGATGAGATCTGCCTCGCCACCCTCACACAGCTTTCGTCGCAAGTAGCGGATATAGACATCGATGACGTTCGAGATATTATCCGCATCATAGTTCCAGACATGGTCCGCAATCATCGAACGAGTCAAGACCTGCCGCGGATGCCGGAGGAGCAGTTCCAGCAGGGCATATTCTTTGGCACTGAGGTCAACTACCCGCTTACCACGCCGCACCTCGCGCGTCCTGGGGTCAAGTGTGATGTCGAGGAAATGTAGCTCAGGAGCTTTGCTCGGCGCCTCGCGGCGGAGCAATGCGCGGACTCGCGCCAACAATTCGGCGTTAGCGAAGGGCTTGACGAGATAGTCATCGGCGCCAGAGTCCAATCCGGCGACGCGCTGATCGATAGAGCTCAGCGCCGTCAGCATGAGGATGGGGACACGATGACCGGCGTCACGGATCTTACGACAGACTTCGAACCCCTGCATCCCAGGCAGCATGACATCCAGAATGACCACATCATAGGGGAAGGTGAGCGCCATCTGGAGTCCATCCGCGCCATCGGTGAGCAGATCGACCGCATAGTTAGTCAGTTCTAACCCCTGCTTGATACTCGGACCTAACGTGGGATCGTCTTCAATCAAGAGTACCCGCATCGTTCCTGCCCCTTCTCTCTGGCCCGCGCCTTTCCTCCTTCAGGTAGCGCGACCCTGATCATTCATCAGTATATCCGGATCGAGAGGAAACCGGAAGGTGCGCCGGGTGGCCCGGTGCCGCCGGGTGGCCAGATGTAGTGCGGATCGCGTGCATTCCTGGCGGGCCTTAGCGCGCTGTCAGTTGCGACTTTTCTCGACCTATTTGCGTCGCCCGTTATGATGGTGATGGATCTGGAATCGAAAGTCAGGTGCCAGTCCTGTGGGTGGCCCAAGTTCAATGCCAGCGGCGCGCCATTTAGCGATAGCCCTTGACAGCGCTGCGATCCTCAGTCAATCTAGAAGGAGAACATTGAGCAGGTGAAAGGGGGAGCGATGCGCGCACAAGAAAGAGAGCGCGTGGAACGAGCTGGTATGACCCCAGGCATTGCGCCCCAGGACAAGGCTTTCCACTCACTGGCCCTAACCGTCGCTACCTCATTCGCGCTCCTGGCGACGCTGGCGGCTATCATCGTGATGTCGAGTGTCATCTTGCCGCCAGCGGGCAACGCGGCGGTCCTGGCACCTGCGGCGACTTCAACACCCTCTCCCACGCCCACTCCGTTCGATCCCAATATTGGTGCCGCGCTCCCCAATAATCGCATCGTGGCATTTTATGGCATTCCGGGCGCACCGGTTGCTGGGCCAGCCTACGCGCCTACCAGTACGATGCTGGCACAGCTCCAGGCACAGGCGGCCGTGTATGCCAGGCTGGATCCCGCTCATCCCGTCCTGCTCGGCCTGGATCTCGTGGTCAATGTAGCCGATGGTTTTCCTGGCCCCACTGGGACCTATGACCACGATGTCGACCCGGCCACCGTGCAATCTTATATTACCTTCTGTCAGCAGAACAATGTCCTGCTCTTCCTGGACCTGGAACTCGGGCGCGCGCAGATCAGGAATGTCTTGCCAACGTACTTGCCATATCTCGAATAGTACAGCTTCGTGCATCTGACTCTGGATCCAGAGTGGGCGTTTCCGGCT
>DAIDHM010000101.1 GCA_027459705.1 Ktedonobacteria bacterium
CTGTTTCGGGTCGAAGCGATAATGGTGTGCAGCCATGCTGAGGAAGTCGGCGAGTTCGCGTGCGCGGAAAGCGAGATCTTCCTGATCGAACACGCCGTTGGGAAAGCGGCGGAAATAGCGCGGCATGCCCTGTTCCAGAACCTTGCCCCGTGGCGAGAGGATATTGGCGTTTGGAGCGATGGTGTGACCCAGATCTAACAGATCGTATTCGTTGGCGCCAGTGCCATGCAGGAGAACCACCGTGGTGGCCGCCGCCGGAGTTTGGTCAGCGGTCAGTTGTGGCGCGGGTTGAAAAAGGTGGTTGAAACCCAGGTCAGGAATAGACATGATAGCAACGAACTCCTTTGGGAGAGTGGGAAAACCGGGAAAGACCTGGCGAGATCATAGCATATCAGAAAGAACAGAGTGAAGTGGACGGAGTAATTTTGACCCTATTATTTCCTGTAGCCATAGGATATAAAGATCCAATGAGCCATATGAGCAGATTGACAAGGAGTTGAGCTGACACCCGTTTTCGACTTTCCTGTCGGTCCATATTATTGACAAAGCAATATCACAGTTGCCCTACATATTTGCCACATATCGTCAGGTTTTGAGAATAATTGTTGACATGTAACGTATAGCTTAGTATATACACCTGTGCGGGCCTTCCGCTGTGGTGTCGTGGTCGGGTCATGCGGCCACGTAAGCGAGGAATCAATACGTTTCGACGAGGGTAACCATGCGACGATTTCGGCCCGCCATTTTTATGGTGATACCCCTGGCACTTTCTCTCCTGGCCGCCTGTGGATCATCCAGCCAGGCCGCTGGTGGCTCAACTTCCGCTTGCACTACTAAGATCGATACCTCGAAACTGAATCTCGTGTTGCCAGGGAAACTGACAGTTGCTTCGGATATCACCTATCCACCGCAAGAATATGTCGACCCAACCACACATAGTTACATAGGTGTCGATATCGACATCGCCAACGAGATCGCCAAACGGCTGTGCCTGACACCCAATATTCAGAACGTGCAGTTCAACACCATCATCGCTGGTATCACTTCCTCGACCCCAGGCAACCAGTACTACGATATGTCGATCTCAGCCTGGACGATTACCCCGGATCGCCAGAAGCAGGTCGACATGATCCCATACTTCCAGGCGGGTGAATCCATTCTGGTGCCTGCAAGTAATCCTAAGAATATCAAGTCAAAGACTGATCTGTGCGGTCTTTCGGTCGCGGTCGAGTCTGGGACGACCGAAGAAGGCGAGATCAAGGGCACTGGCGATCCCACCAACCCTGGTTTGAATGAGACGGGCGGCGCCTGCGCCAATAACAAGGTCAAGTTGCTCTCGTACGATACCGAGGATCAGGCCATTCAGCAATTGTTAACTGGTAGTGTGGATGCCGCCTATCAGGACTCGCCAGTGAGCGATTATTACAATGGCAAGAACCCGGGTAAGTTCACCACCGTCACCACGGTTGCGGCTTCGCCAGAAGGTATTGTCGTCCGCAATGATAACGCTCCCTTCGAAACCGCGGTCAAACAGGTGCTCAGCGATATGCGCGCGGATGGCACCTATGCCGCGATTCTGAAGAAGTGGGGGCAGACGAGTGGCACCTACCCACCGCTACCGTGATCTGGTCCGCTTGACGAAAAAGATTGGAAGAGCATAGTCTCATGGGGAGGACGTTCAATCCTGAACGTCTTCCCTTTCCCTATGGGTGATGACGATCGGGGTGTCAACCACATCAAAATGGGAAGATCACTGGATACTTCGCAATGAGGAGAGCATCATGCACGTTGCTGGATTGACTGTCATCGCTGCGGCTGGCAGTGGATTTGATTGGGGCGAGGTCGGGAAGTATCTCTTCGACCGAGATATCCTCCAGGGGGCGTTGATCACGGTGGTCATGGCAGTCTTATCCCAATTCACCGGGACGCTGATCGGACTCCTTCTGTATCTCATGCGACGCTCGAATTTTCTGCCAATACGTTGGTTTGCCGAACTATATATCTGGTTTTTTCGAGGCACTCCCTTGCTCGTGCAGCTTGAATTGCTTTTCCTGTCATTTTCAGAATTTCATCTCGTACGTCCTATCCGACAGATCGATTTCTTCCCGTCCCTGGGGTTCGACCGCATCGTGCTGGAAGCAGTGCTCCCTGCCCTCATTGCCTTCTCGTTGAATGAAGGCGCATATATGGCGGAGATCGTGCGTGCGGGCATCGATAGCATTGACGTGGGGCAAATGGAAGCTGCGAAATCACTGGGCATGACGTATGGACTCGCTATGCGGCGGATTATTCTTCCCCAGGCCGCAAGAGTCATCATTCCACCATTAGGCAATGAATTCAATAATATGCTGAAGAATATCTCGTTAGCCAGCGTGATCGGTCTCTATGAACTCTTACGCGTCGCGGAAGCGTATGGATTTACGGATTTCAAACCGGTCGAGGTAGTCATTACTGCGTCGATATGGTATCTCGCGATGACTACTGTGTGGGGATTTATCCAAAGCTACATGGAGCGTCGACTCAATGCGTCGAACACCCCGATCCAACCGCCCTCGCTCATGCAGCGCATGTTTAGTGGCTGGAGACCCAAACCGGTCAATACGACCGCTGAAGCGATCGCGGAGATTGGCCAACATTGAGATACGGGGAGCCACGTCGCCGATGGTACCAGGCGTACTGGCGGTGCGATGGCGCAACACCTACCATCATGCATGACATTGCAGACTGGCATTGAGGGGAGTACATCATGACCGAGCAACAAGGTACAGCGCGCCCTATCGTGGAAGCAACCGATGTGCATAAATGGTTTCAACGTAATGAAGTCTTGCGAGGCGTCTCTCTGCAAGTGCAGCGGGGTGAGGTCGTCGTCATCATCGGACCCAGTGGCTCTGGCAAAACGACCTTTCTGCGTTGCCTCAATCATCTGGAGAAGATTCAGTCTGGCAGCATTCTGATCGATGGCGAATCGATCGGGTACCGCACGGTTGATGGCCGTCTGAAAGAAGACAATGAGGCCAGTATTGCCAAAATTCGCGCTGAGATCGGGATGGTCTTTCAGCGTTTCAATCTTTTCCCGCATATGACCGCAATGCAGAATGTGATGGAAGCGCCGATTCATGTGCGTGGCGTAGAAAAGGATGAGGCGGAGGCGCGCGCGCGCGACCTGCTGGCCAAGGTAGGTCTGGGGCATAAGCTGGAGAGTTTTCCCGCACAACTCTCGGGTGGGCAACAGCAGCGTGTGGCGATTGCGCGTGCATTGGCGATGCACCCGAAGCTCATGCTCTTCGATGAGGCGACTTCGGCGCTGGATCCTGAATTGGTCGGCGAGGTGCTGAAGGTGATGCAGCAATTGGCAGAAGAGGGCATGACGATGGTCGTGGTGACACACGAGATGGGTTTTGCGCGGAATGTCGCCCATCGGGCGGTTTTTATGGATGGCGGAGTCATCGTCGAGGAAGGGCCGCCAGCCGAAGTCTTCGAACATCCCCAGCATGAACGGACGAAGACGTTCCTGGGTATGGTTCAGCATTGAACTCAGCGTGTGGGGATGCTGTGCAGATGCTTCTTGAAGACCAGAAAACTCAGGAAGAATGATCCGAAGATGACCTGTGTGCCCATCCCGAGCAGTGTTGTCGCCAGGATCGCCGGGCGTACTTCATTCAGTGGTCCGAGGTGATTGGCAATCCATTTGATGAAAATTGCGCCATCGACGACGAACCCTATCAAGAAGATGCATGTGCCCAGGATGAGGCCGCGCTCGAGGGTGAAGCGGCGACTGAGCCATTGCAGCAGGCTATCGCGCTCGCCGTCGAGCTCTTCCGTCAGCGAGAAGAAGCGCGCGAAAAGACCCAGGCCAATGATCTGCATGCCGATCAGCGCGATGACGGATGCGAGGATCATCGCATGCACATCCCAGGCATGCCCGAAGAGCGGGAGTGGTCCAGGGGTAAGTGCGATCATCACGATCAACCCCAGGAGCACCATGACCAGGCCTGGAATGAGGAAGAGATGCGTTGGCGAGTAGAGCAACATGAAGCGCAGGTGGCGCCAACCATCGCGGAATGTGTTGAGCTTCGTCTCGCCGATGCGTGGATGATACGAGATGGGCACCTCAGTCGTCCTTAAGCCAGCTTTGGCGGCATTGATGACCATCTCGCTGGCAAACTCCATTCCCCCGGTGCGCATGCGCAGGCGTCGATAGGCGTCGCGCGTGAAGGCCCGCATGCCACAATGCGCGTCGCGCAGTCCTGTCTGGAAGAAGAGATTGAGTAACCCTGAGAGCAACGGATTGCCAATATAGCGGTGCGAGAAGGTCATCGCGTCGCGCGTCATGCCGCCCATGAAGCGATTGCCATTGACGAAATCGTAGCCTTCGCGTAGTTTTTCTATGAAGCGATCGATCTCCGCGAAATCATAGGTATTATCAGCATCAGCCATGACCAGGTACGTTCCACGCGCGGCTTCGAATCCTTTGAGGTAGGCATTGCCATAACCACGCACAGCTTGCGTGACAACGCGCGCGCCGTGAACGCAAGCGATCTCCGCCGAGCGATCGGTGGAGGCATTGTCCACGACGACAATCTCGGCACTCAAGCGCAATCGTTGGATAACGCTATGCAGCGCATCGATACAACCGCCGATGGCGGCCTCTTCATTCAGGCAGGGCAGAACGAACGATATTTCGGGGGTGTGGCAAGGGTCTTCCAAACTATGCGGATAATCCGCGGCTTGATTCTCCTGGGGTGGAGTCGGAAGGTCGAGTGACTGATCTGACGGGCCAGGCTGTGGGGCAATCATCAACGTTTTCCGTGATCCCGTTTTGATATGTGGAGCATGGGCACTGGACTGACGTTTTCCATGGTGTGTCATCGTATCTCACCGCATGGTGCTCACATGCTCACTCTGTATCCGATGCACCTGACATCTCTGCAATTGTAATGTGGGAAAGTTCTATTGTCAATGTACCCGCGATCGCCTGATGAACGCTCGAATTGTCTGCATGTGTCTGCGACCATGTTGCTCTGCGGCTTTGTGGCGTCCCGGGTATCTTGCATATCGGTGCTCCATCGGTTGTCTGACCATGTATAGTGGAGAATGAGGATATTGAGGAACGAGATGCGAGATGTATAAAGTCTTTGCGCGTTCCACCAAGGATGGCGAGTGTGCGAACGAGCGTTCCACAAATACCACCAGCAGATCCACCGACATTACCGCTCATTCAGCCCGTCGTAGGGTCGGACGACCTCAAGATGCCTGGTAGTTTTCACAGCGCGTCTGATCGCGACGGGTGGAAACCGAGCGATATGACTCCGCAAAAACGAATAGGTACGAGTGGTCACTGCTCTTCTACGCAATCCGTTGGACCAGACCAAGCCACACGATTGAGTACTGCTGTGGTTGATCACCCGACAACCGTAACAACAAAAAAAATCATTTTGCAAACGGCTGGAATCTGGGCGGCGACGCGCGTTGGCTATGTCGTGGTTACTTTCTTTACGGTGACCATGGTTGCTAACCTCCCTTCAGGTCATCAGAATGGCTGGCCAGGCGCGGCGATGCTCAATGCCTGGAAGCAGTGGGATGCTGGCCGTTACTTGAGCATTATCCAGCATGGGTATGCGGATCCCAATAATACCGCTTTCTTCCCCCTGTATCCGCTGTTGTCCAGTGGTGTGGCGCATCTCTTAGGACAGAATAATGCATTACTTGCCGCGCTGTTCGTCGCGAACGTGGCGGCATTGGTGGCGATGATCGGCATCGCGCTCCTCGCTCAGTGTGAATTTGGTCTGCAGGATTCCGGGCAACGGGCATTGATGGCGTTACTCGCTTATCCATTGTCTTTTTTTCTGGTCGCCCCATATTCGGAAAGTCTCTTTCTGGCGACATCGGTCTTCGCGTGTTATTACGCTCGACGTGGCGCATGGGGGCGAACGGCGCTCTGCGCGCTACTGGCTGGTTTGACGCGACCGACGGGAGTTGTATTGATTCCCACGCTCTTTTGGGAATTCGGGCGACAGCAGGGCTGGTGGTGGCGCATTGGTGATCTTACATCTAGATGGTATCGGAACGGCGCTGGCGTGCCAGTTGGTCAGCCACCAGTTCAGCATGTCCAGTCACCTGGTGGTCCATATTCGTCCGCCATGCGCCGTCTTTTTGTGCTCTCACGCATGGCCCTGGTCGTTGTCGCCGTCCCGGCGTCCATCGGAAGCTATGCGGCATATTTGGGCGTCACAAAGGGCGATCCCTTATTATTTCTCCATGTTGAGTACTCGCATTGGCAACGCGGCAACCTCAGCCCCATCCAGGTAATGGATGCTGTGGTGCGGCAAATACTTGCTCCCAGCTATGTGGATCATGGCCAGGTGGTCACAGTCGTTGGATCCTATTGGCGCGGATTGCAGGCGCTCGATTTTGGCATGTGCGCATTGATCTTGTTCGCGACATTCTTGATGGTCTGTACGAGACCTGGAGGCCGACGATTCCCCGGCATGTATGTCATCTATACATCAGGCATCTGCCTGTTGACGTTCGCAGCCGCCGTGCCATCCCGACCGGATGTTTTCTCTTCGATTGCCCGCTATCTGCTGGCAGCGTTTCCGATTTACCTCTACGTCAGCCAGGTGACGCGGCGTCGGCCATGGTTACAAACGCTCTTGCTGGATACTGGATTTGTCTTGTTAGGCGTCTTTACGGCATTCTGGCTGACTGGACATTGGGTGGAATGAGCGATGCACAAATCCACCCGTAATGGTGTGGCTATATCCATACCACTACGGTCACCAACACCCTTTGGTAATCAATATTCCGTGTCTATGGAGCGATGGTCTCCTTGATAACGACTGGTCCTGCACCCGCTGGTTGTGTTGTGATGGTCACAGTAAAATCAGTAGAAGTTGTCACGAACGTGCAGAGATTCACCAGGGGGGTCAAGGTCACGGTCATGGTGCCACCAGCAGGCACGATCCCTGTGGTTTGACCGGCAGGTACGGAGGCCCACACTATCCCGGTTGGCAGTAGCGTGGATGGATCAATTGCCAGTGTCCAGCTGACCGCCACAGTGCTTTTTGAATTATCAAACTGAATGGCGATGGGATTCAACGTGGTAGGATTCGGTGCAACAGGACAGGTTTGCGTAAGCGGGTTTGCTGTGATGGCTAACGCATTGACTGGTGGGGGATTGATCGTATAGGCGATAATGCTCGGTGCCGCGGTTGGCTGTGGATTGGGTGCATTGGTGGCAGCAGGCGTTGCGATGACATTAATGGTGTAGGTCTGCGCTGGTGCGGCTCCGGCACTGAACAAGGCCTGGCAGATGGTGGGTGCGGGAGTCACCGTAATCGATCCATGTTGTCCGGCGGCGATTGTACCGGTTCCAAGGTTCAGCGATGCCCAGGGTTGCGCGCCAGTCGTGGTTGCGAAGGTGCCAATGACCGTCGCAGTCCACTGAATGTTGATGCTACTCGCGCTGTTATCAAGTACGAACGCACTTGGGGCGAGCGCGCCGTAGGCTGGAGAGCAAGTCACGGCATAGGCGGCGGGTGTCGCAACCAACTGCATGGTAGGCGGTTGTATGCTGTCTGAAAGTGTATAAGGAGTATTTGTTGACAGTCCAGATATGACGAGCGGCGCGTTGAATGTAAGATTTTGCGGTGTACCCGCCATATTTACAAGTGCTGAACAGAGTGTTGGGGCTGGTTGGAGCATAATCTGTTCCGTGCCATGCGCCGGTATCGTCCCCTGGGCTGGTGCTGCGACTGCCCACAAATGAGCGGTGTTTGGCGCGAGTTGTTGAATGGTGATATTCCAATTCACTGGGACGGTGCTCCGCGAATTGTCTAAGGTGATAGCTAGCGATGCCAGCGGACTGAGGTTGGCATCACATACCTGGGTATACGTAGTGTGGGCGATCGCGAACGCTAAAACTGGTATGGGTGTTGGTATTGGCGTATGGGTCGGTTGTGGCGGCGGCCTGAGTGTTGGTGTTGGCGCAGGTCGCGGCGTAGGTAAGATCACCGGTAGAGCGGTAGGGGGAGTGGTTGGTTGAGGGACGTCCACAAAGGGTGGCGGCGTTGCTGGATGGTCCGATCCCACCGTGAGGGTTGGTTGCAGTTGACTTATCCTTTGTTGGGAAGCTGAACCCCATATTCCAAGTGGAAGCTTGGTCAATGCCATCGTGGCTCGACAGAGCACGATCAACATCGCGAGCGCAACAACTGCCACAATCCCGGCACGTTGACGATTGATACCATATCGCTCGTGTCCGGTTGATGGAGATGTTCGTGTTCGGGAGATCTCGCGCAGTTTTGCGGCAGCGAGCGGTGGTGCAGCCGGATGTGATAATTGGCGTAGCGTCTGCGCGGTCTGGCCATAACAATCAATCACAGTCACGGCTATCTGGCGCACTGCGCTTGCTGAGGTCGATGATAGGGGTATGTGCTGATTGGGATCGTCCAGCCGAGATGGGTCGAAGGTTGCCTCATGCCAGTCGATCAGGTATTGGTGCTGATGCCGAACTTCGCTATCCGGTATGTCTTGAGCGCCGTCTATAAGCACGTTGTTCGATACCCGGAAACCAGCAATGGTTCCTGATGGTGATCTATTGGCCTGCACGCTATCGTTACGCGACTGATGCACAGTCCGCCAGTAATAATCATAAGGCGCATAGGAAGGTTTTAGCAGTGTGGTTCGCCAAATATCTCGATCAGGTCCGGGGTTGTGTTGCACTGCTGTGCCACGATGAGATGGCATATTGCCTTCCGTCGCATTGGCACCCTGCAATGTCAACAGAATTTCAGGTTTCAGCGCAGGTGTGAGCGGTTGAAAGTGTGTATGATCTGGGATGATATAAAAAGCTACCACCATATCACCAAGTATGTCTATCGTAGCAGGAACTGCCATGTAATCAATGTTCGTACCTGGCACCAGCAATTGGATGCGCATTAGCGGCTGGATAAGCGGCTGCAAGGTGGCGACGATCTGATGCAATCGTGAGGAATCGGTCGCAATGGTACATTCGCGCAACAGAGCGGATATGATGGGGGTGTGTGCATCAGCGGTATGTGTGGTATTCGATTGGCCGTTCGTCATTGAGTTGGCGGCTAAGCTGGCATGCTGGATATCCGAGATAGGATAACATAACACCATATTACTGCCAGGATGCTTGGAGATGAGATCGTTCCATAGTTCATGATTTGCTATGATGTGCTCAAGGTGGAAGGACGAAAGCGGGTTCGTCATTTCCGGCATCGTTCGCATTGGCGTATTTGCTGAACCTGATTGCTGATCGATGCATTCCGGCGATCCTGAGCTACCCCGCGAGTTGGTGGATAGCGGATGTTCCACGTCTGATGGGTGGTCCGCACCAGGCCCATATCCGTCTGATGGAGCGTCACTCTTCTGTTGTGGGTTGGGTGTTGATGTTGAGTTTGCCGCGTACTGATCCCCGGTTGGAGGAGGTGGCTGCGCAGTATATAACGCAAGTCCGCTGACATTGGGCTTTCCAGACGGACTGAGAAACGGAATGAGAGGCATGGCATTGGTATGGCTATCCGGGAGTTCGAGCACCCTGGTCATGGGAAGTTGGCTGTGCATGATCGCATAGGAGATGCTAAAATCTTCAAGTGCATCAATGAAGGTGCGGCGGAACTCGACGCGAAAATTGGCGAACGCAGCATGTGCTTCCTGGAGTAGCTGGGTTGGGACGGGGCCATCACCGTAGGTAATATGCACATCATCGAGATCCAGATGGTCAAACAATAGACCTACCAACCAATGGCCACCTCGAGTCATGCAACGAGGTCGAAAATCTATACGTACGATTCCACTGAGACTGAAGATACGCCCACTGTTTACGTCCTGAATACCACCGAAGCAATCACAAATGAAGCGAAGCGATTGATCCTCATGTGAGGCATACGGCTGATGATCAGGTCGGATCACACCGCTGGACAGGTTATGTGCAGTGGATGGTAGGGCGCCTGACTGCATGCGCACTACAGGTCTTTCGATCCAACCATGCATAACGAAGTGACGCGTGGACATGTGGAATTGTCGGGGACCTGTCGACTGAGAAGATGTGTTGAAGTCTGATGGGAATGCACTTTGTTGTGGGGAATCCTCTTTGTCACCATGTGCATCCGGGGGATGCTGTTGCAGTTGTCTCATGATGAGATCATGAATAACTCGCTCACTGAAATAAACGAAAAAATCTGATGTGGGATGGTTTGCTGGCGGCTCCCGAACTGCCGACTCTTTAGGAACGCCTGATCGTGAAGCAATATCATGCTCGGGCTCAAGGTCGAATGATGGAGGTTCAGACATTGAACACCCCTTTCAACAAGAATAATGAGTTATTGATGCGATGTTGTGACGACTGGAAAGTTGGCGTTCGGAAGCCAGTAGTGTACAAAAGGAAGATGATCGATTGGGTAAGAAATGGGGAATGATGGTAGTACCTTGAGGAAGACAAACAAGGACACGTCGCAAGCGTGGTACGACTCATCACTACCCCATCAACAGGTACTTTATCAGATAACTCTCATATTCGCAACTTCGCTGCATGTGTAAGGACAGAAGTCACACTGGTCTCTTCGCCTTGATCAATGCCAATAAAATGCTCCTGATGTTGATGCCAAAATGTTCGAAGATGCGCGACTTTGCCAACACAGGCGATACGGTCGCCAGGCTCCAGGCGAACATCATCCGCTGGAATGCGGATGATTGTATCACCTCGCCAAATCCCAATGATCGAGATGTCAGGTATTGCGTTTATTCTCGTGCTTGACTGGCAAATTGTGGCGAGGGTCTCGCCAACCAATGGTGAAGCGGAAGAAAGTATGGCGCTGCGCATGGCATACAAATCCTGATCGAGCATGAAGCCAAGCTCAATGCCAGGAAACATCGCGGCGGCCGCGAAAGTGGGGCTGGCGAGATTAGAGACACTATATGAAGTCACGATGTGAAACATCGTCGCCAGTTCATCGGCAAGTTCTTCACTGAAGACACGCAGAACAATATGGATATGCGGATTGCAGCGCCGTGCTTCCAATGCCACGCGTACATTCAGCTCATCATCTGAGGTAACTGCCGCAAAGGTCATGGCGTCTTTGAGTCCAGCACGGACCAGGAGCTCCATGTCGCGGGCATCTCCATGTACCATTTCCACGTTCTCGTAGCGGCTGACGATTTGGCTAAAGGCCGTATTGGCTTCTTCCGTGCGCTGGATGACGACGATTTTGAGATGCTCGCGCCACTGATGTAAGCGAGTGACCATCCGGAATCCCATCTTGCCCAAACCACAGATCATAATGACTTGTTGATCATTGGTTGATAATGCCAGAGCATGCGTTCCCACCCCTACCTCTGACACATGTGTCGTGTGATTCAGGCCAGCAGACTGCTCTGCGGCGGAAGTAAGTTCAGCGCGCATGGCATCCAAGTTTTGCATCGTACCAAGAATATTGAGATGCACATCCGTATACCCCGATACTTCATGGGTCGCTATTTTCAAGATCCGGACACCATAACGCTGCTCCAGAGCTGGAAGATTGTTGATGCTCTGCTGCGAAAGGGGAAGCCGTAGTCTTTCTATAGCGACAATTTGGTTGCCATGATCCCCGAGAGGTAACGCGTAGATAATGTTTCTTGCGAGCGTCGCCGCGGTAAAAGTTGGTGCTGCGAGAGCTGAGGCGCTGAAAGCACTGGCTCGGCCAAAAAAGCTCTCGACACCATTGTCAAAATATTCATTGAATGTGCGTAAAAATACTGCTATATTGGCATTCATTTGACGTGCAGCTAAGGCGATCTCGAGGTCGATGAGGTCACCATCGATAACTCCGACAATGCTGCGCGCGCGCATGACCCCCGCGCGCTCCAAAATTTCCGTATGACGAGCATCGCCATTGATGATCGGGACCCCCATATGGAGTAATGGTTGTACGAACTCGGTTTCCCAGTTGTTCTCAATCACGACAACTCTTTCATGCGCCGCGACCAGACGCGCTGCGACGCGATACCCCATACGACCAGCACCACAGATAATGTGGTGCTGGTGTTGCACCATGGCGCGTCCCCCCTGTCGATCTTTTATCCTGAGCGGGTTAAATAATACTCTAGCGGAGTCAAAGACACTTTGGGCAAATAGAATAGTAAAGAGGATATTCAGCACAATCAGAATGGAACCAACGGTATCATGCGACACATCACCGATATTATTCAGGGTTAAAAAGGTCACAGCGCGTAACAGATCGATGGGAAAGGTCGATTGTGGATCGTGCATGCTGATATACAGGGTGTTGACGAGAATGATGATGGATAATAACGATAATGCGGTAAGGGCGCCGAAATAATATGGCCGACGATTCAGCAGGCCTGCGCGGATCCATTCCCACACCGTCAAACGGAGCTTGATGATGCGCTTGTGAGGGGGATGCGATGCTCCTGGCATGTTCTTCTCCTCGTGTCCTGGGAATACTCCTATCGTCAAAGATGGAGCTCGGTCAATGAGTGTATCAATGAGTACTCATCAATCTAGACTTGCGGTGGCCGCTCCATTTGCTGAGGGCTCATGCCAACCAGTCAGAGTCAATACACAATCTTTCTCTGCCCCCTGTGTGAGGATTCTTCTTCATCCCATGAAACTGTTGATAGATCCAGGCGATGTCCAGCGGCCTCACTTCGTCACCGTAGACCGCGTAATTCCCAGAGCGTGAGTGGTTTGGATTTACCTTTGACGACGACTGATTGATAGGGTGTGACAAGTACCATTTCCTCAATTCTGCGATACAAATCATCATGCATGAGCACCCGGTTTTCGCGAGCTACTTCCTGAATGCGTTTCGCGGTATTGACGGCATCGCCGATAGCCGTATAGTTCTGGATGCGATTATGGCCAATGTTGCCGACGTATGCTTGCCCGATATGCACCCCAATACCGAATTCGACTGGTTTCTGCCCGGTGCGTGTGTTTTGCTCGCGCAGGGCAGTCTGCATACGCCAGGCGGCGCGCGCCGCACGGAGAGCATGATCTGTCTGGTCCATAGGGGCATTGAAGATGGCCATGAGGGCATCTCCCTGGAACATGGTGACCGTCCCACCTTCGTGAAAGACTATTTCTGTTAACAGATTGAGATATTCATTGAGAAGCGTGAAAAGTGGCTCTGGGGCAAGTGATTCGCCTAGTTTGGTGAAATCACGGAGGTCAGCAAAGAGGATCGAAATTTCGCGCGTGCTACCGCCTAAGATAGCGGCGGAAGGATGGTGCCTGACTAATTCTACGACGTTTGGATGGACATATCGCTCGATCCGTTTGGCGGCTTCGCGTTCCGCTTCAATTTCGGTAAGATCATCAATAACAATCACTGTTCCAAGTCGTTGTAAGTCGGCGCTGCGTAACGCTGACCAGCTGAAGTTCAAGCGGTGTGGTGTTGTTTGGTCCGCAATCATTGTGTCAGCAAGATATGAATCGTGGATGTCGGGAACATCAATAGATTGTGCGATACGATCGATAATTGAACGATTTTGAATGGTTTGTAACGCAGCAGAATAAGGCTTATTCAGGACCTCACGTTCGGTGAAACCCAGGATGCGCGTGGCGGCGGGGTTCGTGCGGGTAATGCGCCCGCTTTTATCCAGGGCGATGACGCCACTGGCGATCGACGCCAGGATGCTATCAGTATAGTTTTTCATCGCGGCAACTGTCTGCATCTGCATCTGTTGTTGAGCAAAGAGATCGGCATTCTCCAATGCGATAGCTGCCAGATTACAGAACGCCGCAAGCAGATCGAGATCATCCGAACTAAACGCGCGTTCGGTTTCTCGACGGTCAACGTAGACCATACCAACGACCTGGTCTTGCGTGCGAAGGGGAGATACCATCAAGGTGTGAATGCCATTACGGGTGACACTGGCATCTTGACTGGTGAGTGGCTCAGATTGCACAGATGGAGTGAGGTGTGGTTCTTGTTGCCGCCAGCTCTGTTCGACAGCAGCGCGGCAGATGAGCTCATCGGAGAGGGGGAGCGCTCCCTGCCCACGATGGCAGGCAGCCTCAAACTGTAGGTGCGCATCATAGGCACGACGAGGGAATCCCGAACTGCTGTGTCCCTCGCGAGCAAGTGATGAGCCGGAAGGGCCGATGCCAGACGCGCGCTGCATAAAAATCGCGCCGCGATCGCCGCGTACCAGGACCAGAAGGTCCTCCAGAACGCGGTTGAGCAGTTGCTGGCGCTGGAGGGTACCATTGAGGTGTTCCGCGATGACACAGAGCGATTGGAGTTGGCCACGTTCGGTCCGCAACGTATCGATGGTTGAGCGTGCGGCGTTGGCGGCGAACTCAAGTTCCCCCAGAAGATTGTTGATTTCAGCGAGGTGGTCCCCGAGGTGGCCCAGAATCTCTGGCGTTGCAAATGCCGGCGGGATCGTGGAATTATTTGGTGCGGCACTGTGCTGCGCAAGATGAGTGATAAGGGAAGCAATTTCTTCGCGGGTGGAATGAATGGCACGTGCCGCGCGTGCCTGGACGTCTGCGGCGAGAGTCAGGGGGCCGGCGACTGGATTCGTAATGCGAGTGGGAAGACCGCCAGCGCTCAGAAAAGGACCATCGGGGTCAGAGATCGCCATTGGATACCTCCACAACTCTCAGGGTGAGCGAAAATAGGAACTGCAGAGAGTATAACACAGGAGAGCAGTGTGTTGAGCATATGATTTTCCTATAGCCATAGAATATACATACAATGAGTATGAAGCAACCCGGGAAACAATGATGCAGTGCCATCGGTCGCGATTAAGGGACCTGGCAGAACTGCTTGCCAGCATGAATCCCAGCAATCTGGATCATGTACACGAGATCCAGATTGCTGGGATTCATGCTGGCACCCCACACAGAGAACGCGCGTAACAGGGCAACGAAAACGTGCTCGTACCGATTGAGCAAGGTACCCCGTATGAGCGCGTCAGGATGAACAGATTTCGTGTACCATATTGACAGCGTGTCACAGTATGGCAGTCTGTCAAATTTGCTTATAGCCAATGGCTATACAAATGATCCCGAAAACTGAATGGTATCAATCGCATCAGCCATGCGACGATAACCCGCATCATTAGGGTGCATGCCATCGCCACTGTCATATTCCGCACGCAGCACAGCGCCATCCTCGGGAGATTCCAGTGGCGCCGCGAGCTCAAAGACCGCATCAAACAATTGGCCGGTCTGTGACCGCAACCAGGCATTTACGAGTTGACGCTGCTCGGCCTGCGCGGGGAGATAGCCACCCGGGAGGATGGTCGTTCCAAAGACCCGATGGTAGCTGTGTCGGACTTGGCGCACAATCTCCAGGAAAGCGTCTATGATCTGTGCACCGGAGACGCCGACGCGGAGATCATTCGAACCTATATGCAGAATGAGATCGGTAGCGCCCGGTTGCCCCATAACATCCCATGCCAACCGCTTGTATCCAGCATCACCAAACAAAAACGGTGGAATAGCCGCTCCTCCCGTAAGGGGCAGTTCTGCGCTTGTGAGTTGATTGCCAGCCAGACCAGCATTAATTACCGACATCCATCGGGATGAATCACCTTCGTGCAACTGACGCGCCAGGTAATCTGGCCATCGATTATTGGCATTTACCGTCGAACCAGTCCCGTCAGTTGTCGAAGATCCAAAGGTGACAATCGCTTTGAGTGGAGTTGGGGACAATACATCAACACCCGTCACCAACCACCAAGACGTCGTGATCAACGGATACAGGAATATTGGCGGACTCAGTGCGACATCGTGCAGACCAGAAATAGATGAGAATTGTTGCGCCCATGTATGGCCCGTGAGAATATCGCCCTGCGCCACAAAAAAAGTGATGGCGAGATCGCTGAATGGAGTTACCCGCAAGTCGACTGGATCGCTCACCACATCTTGTCCTGGCAGCAAGGTCACAGTGGGCTTGCCTGCAAATTGAACGGAGAATAAGGATTGATTTACCTGGGTTCCTATCGAAAGCTGCGGATTTTGCATGACAGGACTCACCTTCAGGGAAGTGAGAATGACTGGCGCATCACCATAGCGATTGGAGAGGCACAGTCGAACCCGTTGACCTCCGGCGTGCAGGTGAACAATTTGCCGTAACGTCCGGCCAGTGAGGTTGGCCGATATCATCCGCGAAGGAGCCGCATACCAGGCTCGCACCCAATTGGTCTGCTCTGCAATTGGTGTTGTGTTCATATGGAGTATTTACCTTTCTCTGCACGTGTGGAGTTCTCGTTTAAGACACTATATCAGGCATAGATTCGATCTTCTATCAGCACAAGAGCGTACTGGCGTAGAAGCGATCTGCGCGTCAGCCGGTGCGTATCGTGCGTTCGCAAAACGCCATCCTGGGTGGTATACCGCGATAGAGTCTATCAATGCTTTTCCACATCCAGATGTGCAGGCGGCAGGCGATACTCTGATCGACGCGATTACCGACCTTTTTCACAGCTTTCAACCAGAATATGTTGATAAGCTTCACCTGGTGCGCGCTTTACGCAGTGTCATTTATGGATTCGTTTCCCTGGAGCTCAATGGTGGATTTGCCATAAATCTGGACTGCGATGAAAGTTTTCGGCGGCTTATCACGATCTTTCTCGCAGGGTTAGAAACTATCTCCCAATCACATTCCTTACCAACCCTGGCGAATACGGAAATCAATGAATAACGAATTGTCTCCTGTACTTTGTCCCCAGTATAGTTTGGACATATCAGACTATGGACATAGTCCGATCAGCGTCTCGCCCGATGGTTGTACATGGATATGTGCTATAGTAATGCAGAAGGTTGAGGATGAACGAACGTAGAGGGAAAATATGAAGACCCAGGACATATCGGATGGGAACAGTGCTACTGATTGGGAGCGCATCCAGATAGGGGTAAAGATGGAGAAGCGCATGATCAAAGTGCTGAAGGCATTGGCGGAGTATCATGATTGTTCGTTGGGTGAATTGCTCGAGAGCCTGGTACTCCATGCATTTGCTCATCAATTACCTTTCGACGACGCAATTCTCCAACGCATTGAGCAGTTGCGGCGCGTTTATGAGATGGATTATGACCTGTCTGTGGCGAAGCATTTCGCAAATGCCAGTGCACACCAACCCCGTCTCTTACCCTAGTTGAGAGTCCCTATGGGAAGCGGAGGTCCAGCATCGCGTATTCTGCATCCGACCAAATCGGATATAGCCCTGGGATGCGAATAAGCGCTATATGTGTGTATCCTATACATAGAGCGAGTTGCTTCAGGGTGTCTCCGGAAGATCCGGTGCCGCCTTGCAGTGCGCGCTTTCAACTTGATGTGTTCACTGCCTGGTGACAGGTTGGCCCATTGTTTTCCAGTGCTTCCCGTCTGTCAGCGGAAGGGCTTTAAATGTATCGATTCCGCTCATTGCCGGAACATTGGTGCTTAGAGAGAGAAGGAATTACAGTTTATGACCATGCCACAAGATCCCAACACTCCACAAGTGCAGGGTGCTGAGGAGCATGATCCAGTGGTCACAGACCCTTCAGTGGCGGTGGACCAAACTTCATCTACCTTCACGGAGGCAGCAACTGGAGTGCCTGGTGATGTGGAATCCGAAGTACAAGCACCTGTCCAACCGATGACGGCACATGTTCCCGCCGCTACCAATCCGTTATCAGTTATTCCTGATGCAGCAACAGCATCCCCTGTGTTCGCACCAGTTCAACCTGATACTGAAGGACAATCGCTGGCAGAGCCTGAGCCTTTACCTATGCCTGTCAGCACCATGAGGCAATCTCAATTACAAACAACCATGGATACATCTGCCAGCATTGCAGAGCCGAACCTGGTCGAAGCCTCTGCCCAGGTCGAAGTATCAACTCTGGTTGAGACACCTGCCCAGGTCTTGACACCTGCCCAGGTCTTGACACCTGCCCAGGTCGAGGTACCTACCCAGGTCGAAGCCTCTACCCAGATCGAGGAACCTGCCTACGTCGAGGAACTTGCCCACGTCGAAGCCTCTACCGAGATCGAAGTATCAACTCTGGTTGAGACACCTGCCCAGGTCGCGGCTCAGGTGGTGCCCGATCTAGCGACAAGCAAGTCGTTGTTGGGCGATCATGACCGCTACCTCTTCAATGAGGGCACCCATTTTCGCCTCTATAACGTCTTGGGGGCGCATGTCTTACCGGCGGATCCCGACACTCCGGGAGATCGCGGTGGCACCTTCTTTGCAGTTTGGGCGCCAAATGCTGCTGAAGTGACGGTCGTCGGCGATTTCAATTATTGGAATCGATCGAACAATCCGCTTGTCCGCGAAGGATCGACGGGTATCTGGCGAGGCTTCATTCCGGGGATTGGTCAGGGCGAGAAGTACAAGTATTTCATCCGTTCCCAAATCAATAACTACAGTATAGAAAAATTTGATCCTTTCGCGTTCCATAATGAATCGCCGCCAGGAACAGCCTCAGTGATTTGGAATATCGATGATTATCACTGGAGCGATGATCAATGGATGGCGGTCAGACAGTCGCGCAATTCCATCGAACAACCGATATCCGTGTATGAAATGCATATTGGTTCCTGGCAGCGCGCTTCCGGGCCAGATCATTCGGCGCAGCGACCACTGACATACCTGGAACTGGCGGAGCAACTCCCTTCATACCTGCAAGAAATGGGATATACCCATGTGGAGTTCATGCCAGTCATGGAGCATCCATTTTATGGATCGTGGGGTTACCAGGTCACGGGTTATTTTACCCCAAGCTCGCGCTATGGGTCGCCTGAGGAGTTCATGCACCTGGTAGATGTCCTCCACCAACAGAATATCGGCGTCATTCTGGATTGGGTGCCCTCGCATTTTCCAACTGATGGACATGGTTTGGGCTTTTTTGATGGGACGCACCTCTATGAGCACTCTGATCCGCGCCAGGGATACCATCCCGATTGGCATACATTTATGTTCAACTTCAGCCGCTTCGAGGTCCGTAGCTTCTTGATCAGTAATGCGCTCTTCTGGCTGGATAAGTTCCATGTCGATGGGCTGCGTGTCGATGCGGTGGCTTCGATGCTCTATCTGGACTATTCACGTAAAGCCGGTGAGTGGGTTCCGAACAAATATGGTGGCAACGAAAATCTGGATTCGATCGAGTTCATGCGACGCTGCAATGACGAGGTCCATCGCCATTATCCTGGCGCACTCATGATTGCTGAAGACTCTTCGGCCTGGCCACGAGTGACGCGACCCCCGTACGAGGGCGGTCTGGGCTTCGACCTGAAGTGGGATATGGGCTGGATGCATGACACCCTCAAATATATGGAATTGAATCCCGTGCATCGTAAGTACCACCAGGGAGAATTGACTTTCCGCATGGTCTATGCCGGCAGCGAACACTATCTCTTGCCGCTCTCTCACGATGAGGTCGTCTATGGCAAGGGCTCAATGATTCGCAAGATGCCCGGCGATTCCTGGCAACAATTCGCTAATCTGCGCTTATTGTATGGTTATATGTGGGGGCAATTGGGCAAAAAACTCCTTTTCATGGGAGGCGAGTTTGCCCAGTGGTCGGAGTGGAATCACGAGGAGCGGTTGAGTTGGTTCCTGATGTCAAAACCGGAGCACGCGGGCATGGCAAGATGGATACACGACCTGAATGCTGTGTATCGGCAGTATCCAGCGTTGCACGAACGCGATGGGGATATGTCAGGCTTCGAGTGGATCGACTGTAATGATTACGAACAGAGCATCTTGACCTTTTTGCGTAAAGGGCACTCGGCCGAAGCGCAGATGGTCATCGTGTGCAATTTCACGCCTGTGCCACGCCATGGGTACTGGATTGGTTTGCCTCAGGGAGGCTTGTGGAAGCAGGTGCTGAATAGTGACGCGACGATCTATGGCGGCAGTGGCGTTGGCAATGTGGAGCCTTTCATGGCGCAACAAACGACGGTGCATGGCCGTTCTCACGCGACGCAGTTATTATTGCCACCGCTTGGTGTGATGTTCTTCGCACCCGTCATTCCTTGATGTCGCTGGTCAACACCAGCGCGTCGCCCTCGATGTGTATTGCCGAACGTTGAGGTTGGAACTCCTCTGATGCTCAGATTGGTTTTGTTCGCTATGGCCGGAGGGTTCCAGGTAAACATAAGAGTTGAAAGGTAACTGAACACCCATGGAGCACATTCGTTTGGGGCAGACAGGCTTACGTGTTTCGCGCATCTGTCTGGGTATGATGACCTATGGTTCGACGTCCTGGCGCGATTGGGTGCTGGATGAAGACGCCAGTCGGCCCTTTGTGCAGCGAGCGCTTGAGGCTGGCATCACGTTTTTTGATACGGCCGATGTCTATTCACTAGGAGCAAGCGAAGAGGTGCTGGGCCGCGCGATTCGAGATTTCGCGCAGCGTGATGAGGTGGTCATCGCGACAAAAGTCTACAACCCTATGGGACCGGGCGCAAACAATCGTGGTCTCTCGCGCAAACATATCATGGAGTCGATCGATCGTTCCCTGCGTCGCCTGGGGATGGATTATGTCGATCTGTATCAGATCCATCGCTGGGATCGTGAGACGCCGATCGAAGAGACGCTTGAAGCGTTGCATGATGTGGTAAAAGCCGGTAAGGCTCGCTATATTGGAGCATCCAGCATGTCGGCCTGGCAGTTCACCAAGGCGCTCTATCTCGCAGACCAGCATAACTGGACCAGGTTCGTATCCATGCAGAACCATTACAATCTTGTCTATCGTGAAGAAGAGCGAGAGATGTTGCCACTCTGCCGCTCAGAAGGGATCGGTGTCATCCCATGGTCGCCTCTGGCGCGAGGATTCCTGGCGGGGAATCGGCCCAAAGGCACTCAAGGGGAGACCACACGAGCCAAGAGCGATGAGTTTGCCCATCGCATGTACCAGGAAGATGATTATCAGGTTGTCGACCAGGTGGAGGCAGTGGCACGTGAGCGCGGTGTCAAGCCGGCTCAAATTGCCCTGGCTTGGTTACTTCAACAGACTGGCATTACCGCGCCAATTGTCGGCGCAAGCAAGATGACGCATTTGGATGATGCGCTCGAGGCGGTCAATATTTCACTCACCTCCGATGAAATGAAGCAGCTTGAGGCACCCTATCGGCCCCATCCTGTTTTGGGTCACTAAGGCATACTGGGTGAGGACACGTCTGAGGGCGGTGTGGGGAGCGCGGGGGGACGCGGGCAGCGCAAGCGCAAAGGAGCGTGGGTGGCGAGACTACCTCGCCCATACTTCTGCGGCTATTGCGCCACCCAATTTCATAAACTCACAGCGACCTTGATCCCTCAACAGTTGGCGATGCTCGGTCACAGCCGATTATGTACCGTTTAAGCCAAAGGTTGAATGATGAGTATACAAGGTTTTATGGTACGGGCTGGGGTTGTCGTTAGTGTGCAGACCGGCTGAATGTGCCGAGAATTCGCGCGAGGTTTTCCGCGTGGTTTGATGGGTGGGGTAATCGATCACGTGTAGGAAAGCTTCCTGAAGCGGGATGTCGGTAACCAGCGGCATAGCGCAGCGCTAATGCGAAGAGTCTCTGGGCTTCCTCACTCGCCAATAGGCGATCCTCTGCTGTTTGATGTTCGTCCTGTGTACGGAGCATGGCGATCGTGCCGCGAATACAAGCACGGTAGCAGCCATAAAATGGTAAAAGTCGGCGGATGGCGATCGCATCGGTGGCATCCTGTGGCGTGACCGCAGCTTGGTCTGTGATCACTTGAGCATCCACCAGGTTCGTGGAATGATCTCTGCGTATGGGGTGGGTGCTTTTCACCGACTCTGTTCCTTGATGGAGCGTGGTGATATATGTATCCAGAAAATGATCCGCTAAATCACCCGCACCCGCAGCATCTAACTCCATCATGAAAAATGCGATATCGGCCGCCACGTCGAGATAGCGGTATTGAGGACCAAACTCAATAGCATCAATAATGGTGACTTGTGGTCCAGTAGGATCACGCTCCCAGGATTGCAACGGATCATAGAGATAACAGTGTTCCAGCCGCAGATCGCCGTGTCCTGGGCGGATCCATCCCCGTGCAATACGCGAGCGGAATAATCGCCAATTGTGGCGTATAAAATCATGCATATACGTCCCGATGCGCAGTCGTGATTCTACGGGTAAGAGTGATGGCGCGATCTGCTCCATTACGCGCGAGGTTTCTTCCCAATTTCCAGCTATCACCGCGGGATCACCGAACGCCGCCATTGTTGATGAAATGCCACGTGCTGTAGCTGCAGCCTCGCCGACTTCTAGATTGCGCATGTGATGGTGCGACTGGCTGGACGCCAACTTTCCATTCGATTTGCAATGGAAGTGCGCGATGCGCTGGGCGACTGAAGCGATTTCCTGTCTGGTAAGTTTACCGGCCGCTAGTTTAGCAGCGCAGGTCGCGCTTTCGGGTAATCTGACCATCACCACCGCATAATCAACAACGAGACCACCGAAGCATGATGTGCCAAATGCGGGGGTCTCGGATGGGGGAAATGATGGACCACAGCGCATCTCGCCATTAGAATAAGCCAGGACTGGCGCGACTCCGAGATACACATGCGGCGCTAATGGGGCATTTACGCGAACCTCTTCTGCGCAGTAGAACTGGCGACGTTCGGGCGTCGAGTAGTTGAGATAAGGCAAGATAACCGAGCGTTTTAACTTATAAGCACGATCTCCGACGAGAAACACCACGGATCCATGCGTGCGTCTGACGATCACCCGTCCTGGAATTCCCTCATTTACTCCAGGTTGCTCCATCACATCCGGTAGAGGCAGAGGATACGCTCCCAATCGCATCAGACCCTGAGAGATGGCATCCTGCAGAGCATCCGGGGAGGGGACATGCGCAGAATTGTTACTGTGCCCTGATAATGATCCTGTTTGGTCATACGGAAGCAAGCGCAACGTCGGGGTGCGAGATTCATGGCCGTTCACGATGTTCTTGATCATTGATTGCTCCTCCCCTGACGAAGCGGATGGAAACTGTTACCGATTGCTCATATGTGCACTGGCTGACCAGCCAGGTAGCCCGATGCAGGTTGCAGTCCCAGTGCCAACCAGATGACGCCCCAATGCCCAATCGCTGACTAAGATACAACTCCCTGCCGATTACTCTGGGCAGAACTGCATTTGGCTTCGGATCATCCTATTTGATCAAGCTTCCAGGTGCGAATCGGCCATAGTGGAAGCCTAGCCGCAGTGTGGCACAAAATGGTCACAACGTTGCAATTCTGGGTCACAAAGCTCTGAATATGCTTGCTACGGCGGATACACGAAGCGAATTCCACAGATGTTTTACCCGCAATTATTGCTCGTAGCTGTCACTATTGCCTGGTTTAGTCGTCTTATTATACGTAAGCACTGCGAGAGATTCTTTCATATATTCTTGCAAACACACGTTTCCTCAGTTACAATACGCGCCAGCATGAGGATTTGCGTTAGCTTTCTTGCTCATTGCGCTGACGAATGGTTGGCGAGTGTTCGGTTGGTCCACTGCCATGTATCGGATCATTCTCGCATACCTGCGCCTTCCATGAACGTTTGGTTTTTCTATCCCTGGTGTGGATTCAGACCGAGATCAAGGCGACAGTGAGGTGAACGTTTCTATGTCAACCAACGAGTCGGTGGGATCGGAGTATACGTCAAACGATGACCACTGGGTGGATGGTCCGCTCCGAGTAGCTGGATCTGGCTCGCCAGGTGAACCAGGTTCGCCTAACACCAACATCGGGCTATCCGGCGGCCCATCCCAGCATTCGCGCGCAGTGCGGATTGCCGAGATGGATCGACAGGGAGAGGACCATTCGTTGGGAGCAAACCAACCGCCAATTCAGGGAATGGGAGACCAACAGAGCATGGACCAACCATCACCATCGATATGGTCGGCAAGTGTCGGTTATGTCAAACAAGGTTGGCAGCTTTGTCGACGGGATCCCGTCGGATTGTCGCAAGTCACCTTGCTTTTCGCATTTATTGCCTTGCTGGGAGCAATTGTCGGAAGCTATAAAGGCATGCTGGCTTTCTGGAGTGCGGAGGCATTGATCTGGACGACGATCACGTTAGGCAACATCAGTGTCGTTCTTGCTATTGAAGAGGTGTATGCAGGTCGACCTATACATCTCATTGTGTTGCTGAAAAATGGCATTCGTTGGTTCCCCCGTTACCTGTGGACGAACGGCATCACAACTCTTTTCTTTTGGGGATTAGCCGACCCGGCTCAGTTCATTGTCGCGAAAATGTTACGCCAATGGGATCCATTTGGGGTCAACCATTTTTCGCTCGTCATCAACCTGCTGCCCACGGTGTTATTGGCTGCGCCATTCCTCTTCTGGCATGTACGACTGGTATTTGCTACATACGCGGCAATCGTTGATGATATGCCAGGCATGTACTCCGTCAACATTAGCATCGGCATCGCGCATCGACGATGGCGGATGGTTGTCTGGACATTCGCGCTGGTGGTTCTTTGCATGGGGCCAATTATCGGACCGTTGTACCTCCTCATCCAGCAAGTTTCTAATCCGATCGTCGGTATGGGGTTGGAGTGGGTGATGGTCATGTGCATGCGTCCTTTGCTGGTCGCGACGCTGCATTTTATTTATAACGAGTACCGCCCAATTTCAGATATTACCGCACGACAGCGCTGGGAAGCGGAACAGCGCCGCCAGGTATCCCATGGAATGGCGACCAGAAGGTCTGGTGCCGCCGGATGGTCCGGTGCCGCCGGATGGTCCGGTGCCTCCTTTCGTACCGCACTGATGTATTTAGTTACCGAGGTACTCTGGCAACCCAGCATTCCTCGCACAGTCCAGTCAAACACGCTCTCCCCTCAACGATCGAACATAAGACCTGCCCGTATGGCTGGCCGTTGGAACGGTGCATCTAACGGGATAGATGTTAATCATAATGGCGTAGGGCAGCGGAGATCTCCATCAATCAACAATGCCGAACGGCAAAATGGAAGTGATTCCCAACCTTTATCAGGAACGCCACCGGAACTGTTTCTCGGCTATAGGAGCGGTCCATCTACCGCGAGCACTGAAGAGTAATTCCAGGTGAACTCAGCGGGATCGAGGGAAGGCGAACAAGTCAATGATCGAGGATTCCATCACCAGTACATCGGGCGTTTCGATTTATCTACGAGCCTGGCAATCAGAGGGCATACTGCTCAGCACAGATGATGTAAGCTCCACTGACAATCACATCACGACCGGGAATTTCGGTGGTGCTACGATGAATCCATCTGCACTCGTACCTGATCGACACGAATCGTCCCTCGCAGAACACTTTATTATCCTTTGCGTGCAAGGGCTGGGTGGGCACGGAGGGTATTATGGCCCGCTGGCTCGCCACGTCAACGCCCGCGGCGGCATCGTAGTCGCACCCGATCTGCGTGGACATGGCCGTTCCAGCGGCATGCGTGGCGATATCGATCACTTCTCGCGCTATCTTGCCGATGTCGATTGCGCAGTACACTGGGCACACGCACGTTGGCCACAATTACCGATCTTTTTACTTGGCGAGAGTATGGGGTCGTCGATCGCAATCAATTATGTCGCGCACACGCAAACAACTCATCGGCGTGAGTTGATGCAGGTGAACCATGCGGCAGGCTATCCGTCCAGCGTTGGGAGTGAAAGAGCTCCTGAGGCATCTGCCGCAATGGCTGGCGGGGCTATGGTCACCAATCCCCCATCGAATGTGACCGCTAAGCCCATCCCACTGGCAGGCTTAATTCTCGTTGCGCCAGTGTTGCGCGCGCGGGTGGAACCTCGTCCTGGCGAGGTAGTCAATGTATTGCGCGCATTGCTGACAGCCCCTACACGACCGATGATTGCCGTCACGGGCCGCGAAGAACAGGGATGCCGTGTTGCTGCTTTTAATGATCAACTGCGGGCCGATCCACTATTCGTACGCCACGTGAGTGCCCGATTCCTGTTGCGACTCAATCAATGGCTCGCGATCACCCGGCGCAATGCAGCCCACCTCACCATCCCCACCCTGGTCTTGCATGGTGGCCAGGATTACATCGCCCATCCTGGGGGCGTCGAGCAATTGTTGCGCGTTGCTACCCAAGCCGACATCGTGCGACATCGACTGCCAACTGCTTATCATTGCCTTCTCGCCGACCCAGAGACGCCAACTGTCCTCACTCTCATGGATGATTGGATCCACCAACGAGGAGTGGCTCTACCAGTCACCTTAGGCGAGACGCACGTGTCCACTGCGACACAAACAGCTTGAATGCAACAGCGGATATGGCTACCTACAAAAAATCGAATAGCACATTATTATAGTATGTATTTTAATCGTTAAATATAATAACGCAATAGAGAATAGGTACATATGTATCTTAGTGTCTATGTACCTATTATAGCAATGGATAAAGTATATAAGTTGTTATTCATTTATTTTATGCCAAAGTTGATTGAGCCTTTTCAAACTTTATGTCTACTTCATCTTTCTC
Source organism: Ktedonobacteria bacterium (assembly GCA_027459705.1). Taxonomy (GTDB): domain Bacteria; phylum Chloroflexota; class Ktedonobacteria; order Ktedonobacterales; family JACDGC01; genus DAIDHM01. The sequence goes on from DAIDHM010000101.1 coordinate 26,461, forward strand.
CATCATTTGATGACGGCAGTTATCTGCCAAGCGGTTATTTTTGTAACCCATCTTATTTACTAATGATAATGTCCGTTATCGTAAATACATGATCTGGACCGTTCGGTAAGCCCCCTCTGCATATTTGTATTATTTTATATTTTCTTATACACAAATATTTATATACAACCATTTATTTCTAGAATTTAGTATAAAAAGATAATATGTTCTATATATTACTATTTAGATGACAAATCTGATTATAAAGAGGGAGAAAGGACAGTAGGGAGTAGGTTCGATCTCTAGTCTGAAATATACATATGTATATGTGGAATAAATATAATATTTTAATAAAATATATATTTGTTGTATTATTTTTATATATACTACTTTGTTAATATGGTATATTTCATACATAATTATATATATATTGACGATTAATGGAATTTCTATATAAAGGTAAGAATACAAGATTCAGGAATTCATAAGACGACGACGGTGGAGGACAACATACATATAAGGAATGCATTGTTGCGACGATACTACCATGAGTCAAAACCGAGGCACATAGTCTCGATCTTCCTCAGGGACTGACAATTCGTCATCGCAAAAGACGAAAACCCTTGTATATTCCTTTGCCTCATGGTATAGTGTCTTTGACCGGAATGATGAAATTGGTCATCTAGTCATCTGGTCACCATCGACACCGGACCATCCGGTTCAATGACTTGTACGAGGCACACTATGCCAACTCCGCGCGACCATACGGCCCAATCCGCCACCAGTACTCCATCGGCTGACGAAGAGAAAAACGAGCGCCAACTGCGCCAGGAACGCATCCTTGATGCCGCCACCACGCTCTTGATTCGCTGGGGGTATCGCAAGACGACGATTGATGATGTGGCACGCGAAGCGGGCGTCGGTAAGGGCACCATCTATCTCCACTGGAAAGACAAGACGGAACTCTTTCAGGCCGCGATCTGGCGCGCATCCGCACAAGTGACGGAAGAAGCAAAAGCCTCGATCGCCGCAGATCCCCAGGGTGGGCTCGCCCACCGCTTCTGGACTCATGGCATGATGGCGATTCTCCGCAATCCACTGCTCGCAAAAATTATGCAAGGCAATTCCGACATCTTTCAGGGATTTATCGGTACCTTGCCTCAATCGACGGTGGCAGAAGCAAAAGAGATTTTCACGCGGCATTTCAGTCAATTGCAACAAGCTGGCTTGATTCGCAATGATATCTCTGTCGCGATTGCCTACCACATCTTCGGCGTGCTCAAGCTGGGGCTCATTCATATGGCGGAGTTTTCCGACCAGGAGAACACGCCGTCATATGAAGAACTCACTGAAGCGATGAGCGAGCTGATCCAGCGCTGGCTGGAGCCAGTTCACCTCCCCACAGACAGCACTACTGGCAAGGCCATCATCAATGATTGGATGGACCAGGTCAACTCGCAGATTCCCTACAACCCATGAACGGAGGCAATGTTTGCTATGTCAACAATGATCGAGGTTGCCGGGCTGACGAAAAGCTATGGCAACAAACGCGGCATCATCGATTTGACCTTCCAGGTCGAGGAAGGCGAAGTCTTTGGATTTCTTGGCCCCAATGGCGCCGGTAAGACAACCACTATTCGCATCCTGATGGCGCTCTTGCGCGCTAACACCGGAACAGCACGGATCGCAGGCAAGGATGTCTGGGAGGAATCGGTCGCGATCCATAGCTTTGTCGGTTACCTGCCTGGCGAGCTGGCATTGGACCCTGACCTCACCGGCGGACAGATCTTTGAATATTTTGGCAATCTGCGCGGTGGCATCGATCAGACCTTCCTCAAACAGCTCATCGCACGGTTGGATCTCGATCCTACTCGCAAGTTTCGGCAGTATTCCAGTGGGAACAAACGGAAGGTGGGGCTGATTCAAGCTTTTATGCACAAACCGCGGCTTTTGATTCTGGACGAGCCGACGAGTGGTCTGGACCCACTGAATCAACAAGAATTCGGCCGTATGGTGAGTGAAGTGCGCGCGGATGGCCGGACCGTATTGCTTTCTTCCCACTTTCTGTCAGAGGTAGAACAAACCTGTAGCCGAGTAGCCATCATTCGCGAAGGTCGATTGGTGCGCACTGGCGGGGTAACCGAACTGAAAGATATGAAATTGCATGAAGTGGTGATGACATTCTCAGTGGTGGTACCGACAGAGGCTTTCGCGCATTTGCCGGGCGTGGATCACACTGAAACCCTTGGCGATGGGCACACCCTCCGTTTGACGGTGTCTGGTGGGTTAGATGCTGTTGTCAAAGCGGCCGCCAGCTATCCTGTCGTCACGTTCAGCAGCAACGAACCCAGTCTGGAGGATATTTTCCTGCGTTTCTATGCTAGCGAGAGCGGACCGTCCGCTAATACCCCAAAGCCGAAGGCGGTGAGCCATGTGGTTTAAAAACATCTTTGTCAAGACGTTACGCGATAGCCGTATCGCCATCTTTGGCTGGGGCGGTGGTCTCGGCTTGATGATGTACGCGGTACTCGTGGCGGTGGCCTCGCTCACCAGTACACCAGAGGCGCGGCAGACGCTCATCAGTCTCGCGCAATCCTACGCCTTTCTCGCCGAACCGGTACGGGTGGATACTCCTGGTGGCTATGCGACCTGGAAGTATGGGTTTACGATTTTGATCATGGCGATCTGGCCGTTATTAGTCGGGAGTCGCATGTTGCGTGGGGAAGAGGACCGCGGATCGCTGGATGTGCTCCTCTCCCTTCCTCGCGGACGCACCCAGGTGGCGCTACAAAAACTCGCAGCGATGTGGACGGCACTGCTAGCCATGGGAGCGCTCATCGGCTTGTTTACTTATGCTGGTGGTATAAAGGCGCAAGCGAACTATGGACTTGTCGGGGCGATGCTGTTCAGTCTCAATCTCGTCTTGTTCTGTGGAATCTTTGGCGGAATCGCTTTGCTCATCTCGCAGTTCACACAGCGTGCGGGTACTGCTGCGGGCGCGACCGGTGGATTGCTCTTCTTCTTTATTATGCTGGATATGCTCCACCGTGTCATCTCGGGCACCGAGTGGATCAGTCGTCTCTCCCCGGTGTATTACTATAACCTGAGCAAACCGTTGATTCCTTCTTATGGAGCGAATCCAGGCGCGCTATTCGTGTTATTCGCTCTTGCGACGATCATCAGCGGGATAGCCATCTGGCTCTTTGATCATCGCGACGTGGGTGACGCGATCATGCTACCGCGCTGGCTACGCCTGCCTGAACGGCAGATGACGCCAGACCAGGCATTAGCGCCTCATAGTTGGTCGATGCGATCCATCTATCTGCGTGGACTGGCCAAGGTCATCGCCCCCACGGTATGGTGGACGATCGGTATTGCTGGTTTTGCTGGGTGGATGATTATCATCGTCAAGCAGACCGAATCGAAACTTGCTGAATTACTCCAATCTACCCCAACTCTGGCTAATCTCATCGGTAATGTGGGTGGGGGCAACGCCGAAACGAACGCGACGATGCTCAGCTTCTTCTTCATCATTCTCCCACTGCTGTTAATGGCCTTTGCGATAGCGCAAGCGAGTCGTTGGGGGGCAGATGAGGAAAATGGCTTACAAGAGCTGCTCCTGGCAACACCACAACCACGCTGGATTGTCTTATTAGCACGCTATGGGGCGCTGGCGACCGCAACCGTCTTCATCGGAGTTCTGACCCTGGTTGCTACAGCACTTGCGGCCTCGAGCAGTGGCATTGCGCTTAATGGTGGGAACCTGGTGGCGGCAACGTTGAGTATGATTCCGCTGGGGGCCTTAGTCGCCTCGCTTGGATATCTGCTCTCTGGTTGGTTGCGCACAGCGATTGATACGGGCATTCTCAGTTTCTTGTTGGTTGCCTGGTTTTTCATCACGTTTGTCGGGCCAGAACTGAGCTTTCCCACTTTGGCGTTGCGGTTATCCGCCCTGTATTACTATGGAACACCGTTATTGAACGGATTGCCCCTCGTGAATACGCTTGGTATTCTGGTGGTGGCGATCGTTGCCCTCGTGCTTGCCACGGTTAGATTCGCGCAACGCGATATCGGTCGCTAATGTTACAAGCAAGCTAAGAAGATAGCGAAGCCCAGATGGTCCAGAAGTCGCTGGCCTATCTGGGCTTGGTTGTTTGTATCTGAAATCACTATCCACGGCGTCTCACCAGCCATAAGATGGAATGGCGCAAGTTGCAAGGTCCGGTGCCAGCCCTCCACTATCCGCTTTCCCCTATCGTTCTCCACATGACCCACGATCCCTCCATCCTCGTAAGGTTTCTGTAAGAAATACTTGCTATAGTGATCAGAGAACCTTACGCATGCAACAGGATGGGGACCTGACCTTACGGATCACTTGTCCAGTGCCACCCTGGTACATTTCCTTTAGTGAATCATGAAACTCGGTGTGTATGCAGCATCAACCTGGACAATCCAAAGTCACTCTCGCATTGGGATGTATAAATACCGACAAGGCCACTACTGCGCGCATCCTCATAGTGGATGATGAAATAGCTATTCGTGAGGTATTGGCACGTTACCTCACCGCAGCTGGTTTTGCGGTCGCTGAGGTCAGTGATGGAGAGGCAGCCCTGCGGTATTTAACCAGTAAGACGTGTGACTTAATCCTACTTGACCTCTTGCTTCCTTTGATTGATGGTCGTACCCTCTGTCAAAAGATTCGCGCGCATTCCAATATCCCTATTATCATGATCAGCGCCAAAACAAATGAAGATGACAAGATCGATGGGTTCACGGTCGGTGCGGACGATTATGTCACCAAACCATTCAGTCCACGTGAAGTGGTGTTACGGGTGTTGGCTGTGTTACGGCGGAGTGCCGCAAGGATGGATGGACGCATTTTTCCCGCTGCGCATGAGTTGGCACGAGATCTTCCAGTAGCAGCACCGGATTTTTCGGGGGCACCGGACCTTCCGGCGGCACCGGACCTTCTGGTTGAAGGGGCGATGCGATGTGGTGACCTCGTCCTGAATCCCCTGACCAGGCGTGTCGAACGTGGGAAAGACTCTCTCGAATTGACGGCTACCGAGTTCGATCTGCTGCATGTCCTGATTCTGCATCCCAATCAGGTCTTCACGCGTCAACAATTGTTAGATCAGGTCTGGGGCTATGATTATTTTGGCGACGCCAGTACTGTGACCGTCCACATCCGTCGTCTCCGCGAAAAGATTGAAATCGATCCGGCCAATCCGCAGTACATCAAAACGGTTTGGGGTGTTGGATACACGTTACATGTACCAGCGAGGAGGAAACCATGAAGAATCCTCATAGTATGGACCGCATCCCTACTTTTCAGATCGTGTATATAGATAATTATATACATATATGTAAATATATTTGTAATCATATGCTGATATATATCCATAAATCAGTATATGCATTAGTATATATTATCAACTATTATATGTACAAGCGTATAAAAGTATATTTCAGGTTTTTACTGAAACGGTATGCATATATTTTTAGCGTAAGTTTTGGTCGACGAGTGAGTACATCATAAGGAGATGGAGGGGGAGGGACACTTATGGACACATCAGCATTGCGACATACTTCGCATAACCAATCAGATAATTTACCGCCTTTAGCTGCACACGACGAGCGGAGCACTGCGCACGATGGCCTGCCGGGCGATTGGCAAGTCCGAACCCGCGGAGCCAATCTGTTGACTCGCTGGTTTCGCACTGCGGGATTCGACCAACTGCGGCCGGATCCGGTGCCGCAACGAGTCAAGGGTGTGTTTCTGGTCGCTCGTTGGGGTATCGCCATGTTGGTGGCGCTCGGCGCGGCGCTCATCTGGTTGACCATGATCCTCCATATGTCAGGGCAAGATCTCTGGCAAGTCAGTCTTTGGCTGGGGATCAGCGGCATTGCCTCACTTATCATGGGGACCCTCGCCTTTGGCTTAGCGGATCGAGCTCATGTCGGTAGTGCACGCGTCAAATTCGTCATCCCCTCGATACTGGCGGCGTTGGTGGTGGGGCTAAATACCATCATCGCCGCGCGTATGATGTTTATTACGATCGGTGATGCCCAGATGTTGATCGCCTTTCTCATCTTTGGCGAAAGTGTAGCCCTGGTCGTATCGTCCTCCGTCGTCGCCACTCTCGTCCAATCGCTACGCATGATGATGATTGGCGTTCGCCAGATGGCTGAAGGGGAATATGCGGTAAATCTGGAAGTCCGACAGATGCGCCTGATGGAATGCGCCGATCTCGCGCGCCATGTCAATGTCATGGCTGAACGTCTGCGTGCTGCCCAAATAGAGCGCGATGCTGCTGAACAAAATCGCCGCCAGGTCATTGCGTCTATTTCGCATGACCTCCGGACGCCTTTGACCGTCATGCGCGCCATGCTCGAGGCGATCGATGATGAGATCGTGACGGATCCCGCGACCATTCAACGCTATCAGCATTCCATACGCGCGGAGATCCAGCATCTCAGCTTGATGCTGGATGATCTCTTTGAGGTTTCGCGCATCGAGGCAGGGGCAATTGCGCTCCACTGTGAGCCAGTGGATGTCGCAGATATTCTTTCTGATCTGGTAGCTTCGGTACATGAGCAAGCCGTTCAACGTGCCATAACGATTTCTGGTTCAGTAGCCGCCGATGTCCCTCTCATCACAGCGGATGCAAAGCAACTGTATCGCGTTTGCATGAATCTGGTGCAGAATGCATTGCGCCATACCCCACCAGGTGGTCAAATTACGCTCACTCTAGATCGCACGCCTGATTCGGTCGTGATCGAAGTCATCGATACGGGCGAAGGAATATCGCCAGACGATCTTCCACATATCTTTGAACCTGCCTATCGAGGGGCAGCCGCGCGGCAACGAGCCCATACAGAATCTCCGCTGGCAGACGGTTCAGCAGGTCGGGTGCCTGAGCCTGGTCAATACGTGCCCAATGCGAGTGAGAGCGGACCAATGAATACGGATCATCCCCCCACCCGTCAGCCAGGTGGAGTCACCAAAATTCAGGAGGCGTGCCTGCGAGCGGACCATTCGTCGGATCTATCCCTGCATGCTGCTACAGGTAGGAACGGACCATCCGCCAAAGGTGAAATGACCAGTGGTGCGGGCTTTGGTCTCGCTATCGCCCGTGGGCTGGTCGAAGCCCATGGAGGTGAACTCATCGCGATATCTCCATGGCCAGCACACCGAGGGGTAGCTGGGAGACTTGTCGCAACGGACAATTCTGGTGTGGTGTCGGGCCATCCTGACGGATGGCGGATGGCGGATGGTCCACTCCCAGTCCGCTCCC
>DAIDHM010000103.1 GCA_027459705.1 Ktedonobacteria bacterium
CTTTGACCACGTGATGAATCTGGTAGCCTTTCGCGGCACAGTAGCCGTTCTGCCTGACTGTCCAAATTGGGGCGGTTCTCCACAGCAGACACACGGGCATAGATAGCCACCTGCGAAGCGCTGGCAGGGGGTGACGCCACGGGGTCATCGATGATGATCGTCCCCGTGGCCATCTGGCGCCCTGTGATTGCACCCGCTTTGAACCAGCGCCACGCTGTTTCATACCGGACGCCCATTTTTTTGGCATATGCACTCAACTTCATACGCTCGCTCTACCATATATTACATCAGAACGCAAAATATCGCCATATTTCTTACTTGTGTTTATGATACCATCGCAAATAATCGCGGAAGCACGAGAGCGTGCTCAACTTGCGCGCTGAGGCGGAGTTTGCACATTGTCCCCCTTGAGGATGAGTCGCGCGTTATACACTATAGGTGGTGGGCGGTAGGACGGTTGCTCTCCACCGAGATCTGGGCGCAGTGGGGCAGAGGCGACATGAGTGAAACAGGGGCACATGGCCATCTCATCGTAGGGCAATCGGGTGGCCCGACGGCAGTCATCAACGCGAGTGTCGTGGGGGTTGTGCGCGAGGCGTTGCGCAACAACGCGATCGATGGCATCTATGGCGCCCTCAATGGAATTGAGGGGATCTTGCAGCGTCGGATCATCGACCTGCGGCGCGAATCTGTGGCGACTCTTACTGAACTTCTCGAAACCCCCTCGGCGGCGTTGGGATCTTGCCGCTACCGGTTACAGCCGGAGGATGCGGAGCGCGCACTGAATGTCCTGCGCGATCTGGGAGTACGCTATTTCCTTTACATCGGTGGCAATGATTCGGCCGAGACTGCTCTGCGCATCGCGCACGCCGCGGCGGATGCCGCATATGATCTGCGCGTCATCGCAATCCCTAAGACTATTGACAATGACCTGCCAGAGACCGATCATTGCCCTGGCTATGGGAGCGCGGCACGCTTCATCGCGCAGGCCACCCAGGACTCTGCGCGTTGCACCGAGGCTATGCCCAATCACTATCCCGTTAAGATCATCGAGGTCATGGGGCGCTATGCAGGGTGGCTGGCAGGCGCCGCGGCACTTGGACGCCAGAATCCCGACGATCCACCACATTTGATCTATATGCCAGAACGACCCTTCGATCCTGCGACGTTCATTCAACAGGTCAGAGCTACTTTGCGACGACACGGTACCTGTGTCGTGGTTGCCGCCGAACATCTGCGCGATCGCGATGGGCACGCGTTGGGAGAATTGTTCGCGCAAGGCGTGGATGCTTTTGGGCATCCCCTGGTTGCCGGTGTCGCGCAGACTATGGTGGATCTCGTGCGATCCGAGATCGGCGTGCGGGCGCGCTTCGATCGTCCTGGTGACCTCCAGCGGATGTCGATGGCCCATATATCTACCGTTGACCGCGATGAAGCCGTGCTGGTCGGACGGATGGCGGTGCGGTACGCCGTGCGCGGTGTGACGGGCAAGATGGTGACCCTGGTACGGACAAACGGGCCACAATACGCCTGTGAAACCGGCCTGGTGGATCTCCCACTGATCGCCAATGCCCAAAAGACACTCCCTGAGGACTTTTTGACGCCTGAGGGGACCGATGTGACCGCGGGATTCATGGCCTATGCCTTGCCGCTCTTGGGAGATGCCTTACCACGCCATGCAACCATGCGGCGAGAACTTCTGCACTGACCACATGCATACTCCTGACGCAATAGGCCAATAGGACGTCTTCGCTAGGATATCTGGGTGGATCGTTCGCCTGAGAGGCTGATAAGACGTCAGATATAACAGAGGGTCTCCGCGCGAGATTCTCCACACCAGATTCTCAGCATGAGATTCCCCAAACGAGATTCTCAGCAGACGGAAACTCATGGATCAGTCGCATGATCCTCGCAACACGCCTAGCACGACGAACAAATAACGAAACCTCTTGCGGTGGGTCCGTCAATGCACCCAATGCGTGACGAGGATATCTTAGGGGAGGCATCATGGCAGCGTTTCCCGCGGGCGCTCTCACTGTGCTGGTGGTTGATCCAGACATCGCCCAGCAGCAATTTCTGGCACGTATCCTCGCGCCACGCTTCCGAGTCATCACAGCCGGATCGATTGCTGAGGCTACTCAAAAAATCATGGCGCAACGGCCTCAGATTCTTTTAACAGAGATCGACTTACCTGATGGGGATGGTAAAGCTTTCATACGACAGATACGCGAAAATCCCGCCCTGCGGGCCATGATTATCGGGTGCATCACGCAACGATCTGCGATACGCGATAAAGTCGATGGGTTCCATGCGGGAGCCGATGATTATGTCGTCAAACCGGTCAATCCCGAGACCTTTATGTGGCGGGTTATCCTCCTGACACGCATGCGCTGAAGTTCCCGAGCGTCGCCGTGCGTCGTTTGGGCGGATCTGATAGAATGCGATTGGATAACAAAGAACGTTGCATGGCTGGACGCTGGATTGCGCTCAGCGTTTTCGTGATAGATCACTGCTTGGATGATCCGCACGATCCAACGTCTTTTTATGAAACCATGCATGTCTGGAGCAGAATGCAGCACCGCTGTACGCATCCAGGCTTGTCTTACGGAGGTTCCATCGCATGTCTAGCTCCGCCGATATTGCGAAGGTCTTTGGCGCGTATGATGTACGCGGGATCTATCCTACGCAACTTAATGATGAAATTGCCTACAAGGTCGCGCGTGGTCTGGTGACGTTTCTGAAGGTCGACCAGGTGATGGTGGGCAGCGATATGCGGCTCTCCTCGCCCGCTCTCAAGCATTCCGTGATGCGCGGGATACGCGATCAGGGGGCGACGGCTATCGACCTGGGACTGACGACCACCGATGAATTATATTTTGCTGTGGGCAAATATAAGGCGCCAGCCGGGATTATGATCACGGCATCCCATAACCCAGGCAATTATAATGGCATGAAAATGTGTCGCGAAGACGCCATCCCCCTGAGCGATACTACCGGTGTCAACGCGATTCGTGACCTCGTCCTGGCCGATAATTTCACTACCCCCGCCCAACCTGGGCAGATCGTCACACGCGATATTCTGAGTGAATTCGTGCGCCATGTTCTCTCCTTTGTGAATGTTTATAGCATCGAAGGTTTCCGGGTTGCCGCCGATGCGGGCAATGGCATGGCAGGCCTGGTACTGCCCCGCGTTTTCACTTATCTGCCTTCTTGCACGTTGCTGCCGCTCTATTTCGAACTGGATGGCAATTTTCCTCACCATCCCGCCAGCCCAATCGAGCCAGAGAACATGGCGGACCTGCAGAAACTCGTACGTGAGAAGGGTGCAGATATTGGGGTCGCCTTTGATGGCGATGCCGACCGCATGTTTATCACCGACGAAAAGGGCAACCTGATCGATGGTGCGACGGTCACGGCGCTGGTGGCGACCAGCCTGCTGCGCAAGAATCCAGGTGCGACGGTGGTCTATAACCTGATCTGTTCGCGCAACGTGCCAGAAGCGATCGAACGCGCCGGCGGCAAAGCGGTGCGGTCACGCGTCGGCCACTCATTCATCAAGCCACTGATGCGTGAGAACAATGCGATCTTCGGTGGCGAACACTCTGGCCATTTCTATTTTCGCGAGAACTTCTACGCTGATTCGGGACTTATCGCATTCCTCCATGTACTGGAACTGATGGCGCAGGAAAAGAAGCCGGTCTCAGAACTGGTCAAGCCTTTCAGCTCTCGCTACCGTTCTGGTGAGATCAATACGAAGAGCTCTTCCATCGAGGCCGTGAAGGCCAAGTTGGAAGAGATCCGCCAGGTATATGGTACCAAACCGGGCGCGACCATCGACACTCTTGATGGCGTGACCGTCAATTTTCCCGACTGGTGGTTCAATGTGCGTGGATCCAACACTGAACCACTGCTGCGTCTGAATGTCGAGGGAGATACGCTGAATCTCATGGAACGAGGCCGCGATGAAGCCCTGGCAGTAATCCGTCGCTGAACGCAAGATTGCGTACAACCAGCCACCCACTTTCCCTTCGGGGAAAGTGGGTGTTTGTTAGGATGTTTATGCCCCTGGACAACTGAGTCACCCGCGCTGTCGACGTGAGGGTCATCGAGAGTACAGTGATAATGTCACCACTGCTGACGTTTTAGGCGGCGCGTACCCTCTGTGCACACAGATCGGCGATTTTGGCGTAAGCCATGCTCCATCTCTCCCACGATCATTGTCGTCTGGCTCTCCGATCGGTATACTGAAAAGAGTTATAATCGTTTGTTTCCCTGGGGAATGGAGTATCGAGCTATGCCGAATCGTCGTCCCCTGTTCGTGGCTGTCGTGGTCGTCATCTGCGCGATGGTGGCCGTGATGGCACGGCTCATCGCCTACCCAGCACCCCATGTGTTGCCACATGCGCTCACCTTAGCGAGCGAGCAATCTGCCATGGGCGAGTCCACACCGATCGCTCGTGGGTTGCCGCTTGTCGGGGCGGCGCAACCACCCGCCCAGGTCGCGACAATCCTGAGCCAGGCGCGAGCTCAGGGCCAAGCTCGCGTGATTCTCGTCAGTTTGCAACAGCAATGGCTTTGGGCGTATCAAGATGGTCAACTCGCCTTCAACACACCGGTCTCTACAGGCAGACAGGGACTGGAGACGCCCACCGGCATCTTCAGCGTGCTTTATAAGCAACGCAATATTACTTTTTATTCGCCGTGGCCGGTGGGATCGCCATATTATTACACCCCCGAACGGGTCAACTACGCCTTGTATTTTCATGATGTGGGCTATTACATCCACGATGCTCCGTGGAAAAAACAATTTGGGCCGGGCAGCAATTTTCCTCAAACAAACCCAGATGGCACAACCGAGAATGGCAGCCATGGATGCGTCAATGTGCCAACTTTTGCGGGCGCCTGGCTGTATCAGTGGGCTGGAGATGGAACCGAGATCGCCATCTTCTGAGGCTCTCTGATTGCGGGTGAACGGTCGATGATTTGACAGTATGGATGTTGATACCATACACTATGGGCGGATTACCGCTGGTGGAGAAATAGGTGGCGAACTACGGCAACGGCGCTTGGAGCTCCGACCGCGATGCTGAATCTGGTTCCGGATCCTCCGGCCCCCAACACCGCACCGTTCTGCGTATCGGCACACGGTGCGCACTTGATACATTTCCCTGTCTACCCGAGCGCTACCGCGCCCGCGAGACGCAATCTCACGGCAAGCTCGGACAGATCCTTTTGCTGGTTTCGACGAACGAGATCTGGTGTCGATTGGATAGCGAAGTGAGTGGCCAGGTATGGCCACCAGGAATTGTCCGCACCGATGCGCGGATCGTACCCTTGCGCGCCGATCAATCTCCCACGCCACCACCTGCCGCTATCGCGCTCTATCCGCATATGCTGATCGAGGGGCGCGAAGGATTCGTCGGCAAATTGCAAGGTATTGTCGTGGCGACTGCCTCTGGATTGGCGGGGTCGCTACTCGTCCAAGTCCGCAAAGACCTGGATGGGAGCATCTCTGGCCCCAGCGATCCATTGCGCTTATTGCTGCCGGTCGAAGGCCAGGAGATCATGGTTGCAGCCGACTGGGCGAAGATCTCAGAAACTAACCATCACTTGCGGCTCGATGCCACAATCGCGCAGGTTGCTCATGGACTGGTCTTGCGACCAGATCGCGAAATTCAGCAGGATATCTGGAATATTCTGGGTGAGAGCCGCGCTCTGGCGCCTTATATCGGCCAATTTCAGGTGGATGTCCAGGATGGCGCCGTCACCATCACGGGACAAAGCATCTCTGGTCGGCTCCGTTCATCCCTGGAGCAGGACATCTGGCATGTCAGTGGGGTCTTGAGTGTACAAGGGAATTTCGGCTGAATAACGACTGCGCGCGATTCAGAACGATCGCCAGAGGGCGAACCCACGCTGCTCGAGTAGCTCGAATCCCCATCGCTCATAAAGACGGTGCGCTGGCGCGTTCTTTTCCTCGGCGTTTAACAAGATGCGATCGACTCCATTGTGGGCGAAAAAATCCATGGCCGCTGCCATCAACCGTGCACCAACCCCTTGACCCTGGAAACGGGGATGCACGGCGATCCGTACAAAGAAGCCCATTGCGTCTTCAACGAGACTCGCCTGGTATCCCGCCAGCTCTCCATCTGGCGTCATGGCTACAACCAGGAAGGGGTATGACGCCGCCATCTCGGTCAGGGTAGCGGCGTCAAAACGCCAGGGAGGATCAAAGGTCAGGGCTTCAATTGCCAATATTGCCGGGATATCCTGGTGTGGGTCAAACCGGCGGACGTGAAAAGACTGGTTGCCAGGAAAGGAAATGTGCGTCCCCAACTTGTCATAGGCGCGCAGAGTTGTCAGATGGTCATATCCGCGTTCGAGCAACGGCAGTCGTAACCAATCGTTGCGCTCGTCATTGCCGCTATAGATGATAGTCTCCACACCACGCGCCCGCAAGGCTTCATACCAGGCAGGTAAGAGCAAATCCAACCAGGACATGGCCAGTTGGCGCTCATGCCAGGGCACTCCAAATCCACCTAACCAGACATATGGTGGGGTGAAGGTTGTCGCCATGATCCAGGCCTGGAGGTTGCCAACTGTATCGAACGCGCCAACAGCCGGTCGGGTTGCGATCAGATGCTCGATTTCAGCAACGGTGAATTGCATGATGACCCAGGGAGATTGCTCGCAAATATGTTGAATTGCGTCGACATCTTCCCGGCGCAACGACCGAATTGTGGGCACCGACATAGAACACCTCAGTCAAATTTCATGCCTCTGGCTCAGACCGACCTCCACATGGTCGCTGAGCACAGCCGCATTACGGGCTTTTTGGTAGGATTGGACAAGATCAACGACACTAGTTACAATATGCCCGTACAGATCGTGCATATGTCAAATTCCCACGGACGACACGGAGTAATCTCTACAATGCGAGGGATCGATGCCGACCACGGAATCCGCTGAGCAGGCTTTCTTACGCGCGGGCGCGGCCGCACTCGGCCTGGAGCTCACGCACACACAGGTCGCGGCGTTGCTGCGCCTCCGTAGCCTGCTCCTGGAATATAATACACAGGTCAACCTGACAGCTATTGTTGATCCGGCGGCAGTCTTGAGTCGTCATATCCTGGATTCACTGACTTGTTTCCTGGGAATGGACCCCGCACGACGCCAGGAACCACTACGCGTATTGGATGTTGGCAGTGGTGCGGGATTTCCAGCGCTGGTCCTGGCGATCGTTTGCCCTGCGTGGCAGGTATTCGCCCTGGAAGCGACCGCGAAGAAAGTGCACTTTCAGGAGCACGTCATCGCGGAATTAGGCTTGACCAATATGCACGCCAGCCATGGCCGCGCCGAAGAGCGCGCGCATGATGCGGCGTGGCGCGCCGACTTCCAGATCGTCACGGCGCGGGCCCTGGCGGCATTATCGATCTTGCTGGAGTGGTGCCAACCATTCGCCATGGTCGATGGATGCGTCATCGCGTTGAAAAAAGGCGACCTACGCGATGAGATCGCGGCAGGTAGTCGTGCGGCGCGGTTACTCGGCGGCGCGCCACCAGATATACACATGTTACCGCCAGCATTCACCGCGATTGCGCCGGATCTCGACGATGGACGTGTCGTCATTCGTGTGCGTCAGGAGCGGCCCGCACCATCGAGCTATCCGCGCCTCAATGCGCGCCGTGCGCCATTGGGTTCCTCATGATCCCGACAGCTTTTTGCTCCGTACCCTGAACATCATGGGCGTAAAGTTTGTTACAATGCGATCATAGCGCCATCTTTGGTATGGCGCCCCTTATACAGAGGAGCTAGAGAACACTCATGATTGTCAACATGTTTCATGTACAGGTACCAGCAGAACGTGCCGCCGCCTTTGAAGGGAGCTGGTCTCAGCGAGCAGGTATGGTAGACCACATGCCCGGATTCCAGGGCATGGAAGTCCTCCGCGATGGACAACAAGCAGGACATTACATCGTTGTGACCCACTGGAACACGAAAGAAGATTTCGAACGCTGGGCCTCTAGCCCAGAATTCATTGCGGGGCATGCACGTACTGGCGGACCAGGAGGCCCGAAAGGTGGCGCCTTGGAATTCTTCGAGGTGATTCCCAGCAATCCTTCGGCGCACGAAGGCTGATGGTCGTCGCCCTGCTTACGGATTTCGGTGTGAGCGATCCCTATGTCGGCATCATGCATGCCGTCATCCTGGGAATCGCTCCCGACGCCTCGATTATCGACCTCACCCACGACCTTCCACCGCAAGGCATTGAGATAGGCGCCTGGGCGCTCAGAAATGCGTGGCCTTACCTACCACTGCCGCAGCGCACGGGGGCGCCGGTCATCACCGTCGCCGTGATCGACCCTGGAGTGGGCACTGATCGCGCGGCCATCGCCTGTACGTGTACGAGCGGTCGTATCTATGTAGGGCCAGACAATGGATTAATGACGTGGGTGATGGTGATTGACCCACCCCAATTAGCGGTGCGGCTTAACCACCCGGAGTATTGGCTCGATGGGGGGCAGCGAGGGGTAAGCGCGACCTTCCATGGACGGGATATCTTTGCCCCCGTCGCCGCGCACTTGGTAAACGGAATTGCATTGCCCGCTGTTGGTGATCCTCTCGAGATAGCGGCACTTCGTCAGATCGAACTACCAATGCCGGTGCGCCATGGCAACCACATCGTCGCCCATGTCATCGCAATTGACCACTTTGGCAATCTCATCACTGATATCGGACCAGCGCTCACTGATGAAATCTTTGCTGCGCCAGCCATCCATGGGAGCATTGGCAGACGGGCGATTAATCGCCGCGTGCTGACCTTTGGCATGGCGCCCCCTCACACCCTCTGTTGGTATCCCGATAGTTCTGGACATGCGGCCATTATGCTCCGCGAAGGTAACGCCGCCCATCACCTCCGGGCGAAGATCGGCATCGAGATCCAGATTGCTATCGCGTCGAGCCTATGAAGTGGCGGACCCCCACTTTCACCACCTTGGGCCGACATAATAGGCAAGAAGTCATAGGACTATCGGATTTCTTGTCAGACAGGCCACGATGGCGTACGATACGGCATGCACTCATCGATCATGATCGCCCGGATATTGTCGCCGACACAGGCCATATCCGCTGGCGTTCTGAGCGTATAGATCTCTATTTGTCGCTGAAGAGGTAAAATATGCAGTCTAGACCACTTGATCGACACGATGGCCCGCGGCCAGTGGATACAGCAACGCCTCCAGGATTTGCCGCGTTGCGCGCGAACGAACCTCAAGCCAATGTACAACCGACAATTACCGGAATGGCACAACAACAACTGGACGAATTCAATCAACGCCCCAATCGTCGTAGCAAAATTATCGCCCGGCTGATATTTTTGCAGGTTGCCCTGCTCGTGATGACCGCACCACTCGCGTTCTGGCCAGCCATCCAGCCAAGCGAGATTGGGTTACTTGCCGTTGGTCTGCTGCTGTATGGCGTCACATTTACACGCAACCAAACCCATAAGATCGCGCAGGCACAAAACCTGCTGATCGTGAGCAGCGGCATGGTGACCGCGGCAGGGGTTGGAGTGCAGTTCATCGCCCAGTCTGACCATGTGCTCGCAGTGAGCCTGGCCAGCCTCCCCTTCATACTGACCATCATCGAAGCGGGCTTATTGCTGACATCGGAACGCGTGCTGGTGACTACAGCGGCCACCACCGCCTTCACTACAATTGCTATCGCGTCGGCTTTGATGATTGGACAGACCAATACCAGCAACAGCCAGGCCTATCTGCTTGCGGTCATGGCGCTGGGACTGCAGTCCCTGGCAGGTATGATTGCCTGGCAAGTCGCGCGCTTCATTCAGGATTATGCTGGCCAAGTCTCTCAAGCGCGTCGTGAGGATTTCATCGCCTCACAATTTGAAGCATATCGTCGGAGCTCGGAAGAACAGGCGCGAGTCTTACATGAACAAGCCACCCAGTTGGCGCAAGTGATCATGAGCCTCTCCATCCGCGACTATACCGCGCGTATCTATCTGCCGGAAGGCGAACTACGGCCAGTTGCCGATGTCGTGAATGTGCTGGGCGAAGAATTGGGAAAACTCATCCAGGAACAGCACACCAACTTCAATGATAGCGAGGCGGCGCGTATTCTGGCGGAAGCTGCGGATGCAATCGCCCGCGGTGAGGCCGCTCCCCAACTCAACAACCCTGTCCTCAACGCGACGGGTGGCATGGTGCAGGGCGCTCTCGCTTCGATACGCCGCTTGCAACAGATGGTGCAGTTGCGGATGGGACGCATCCGCGATCTCTCTGTCGATGCGGGTCTGCGACTGAAACAGATCGACGAACGATCCATCGCCGTGCAAGGAACTGTAAACGAGAATCGCCAAAAAAATGGTCACATGCGTTCGCAAGCGGAGTTGTTAGCCGAAAGTGCGGCTCGCTTAAATAAATTGCTCGATACGACCCTGGAGGCGCTGGGGTCGCTCCTGCCGTCTGAAGTGCGCGCGCAAGCCCATATCACCACACCTGAAGCATCGGATACTGAACTCCACCACATCCTTCCCGGTGTGACTGTCCAATTCGAGACGATCACTGATGAGACCGAGTTGGGTCCAGAGGATGTCGTCCCTGTTGGTGGAGTGCCCACGCCCCCGGTGAGCACGCTCAATGACCCTATTGCTCAGGCAAAATTGCGCGAAGCCTGGCGCCAGATTATCGAGATGACGGAAGAGGTCGCCAAACAAATTCGCGATTCAGCGGTATTGGTAGAAGGTCTGGGTGCGGACTCGAAATCGCTGCGGACACTCGCTGATGAAATGCAGAACTCCCGGCAGTCCATGGCGGTGGTCAGAGCACTGGCTCAACAGATCTATACCCTTGCCAATAATCCAACCGCACCCATCTCCAACGCGCAGATGACTGATGCGCTCGCGACGGGGTATACCCCACCAGGTGGTATAAATGCGCAAAGTCTGGTTTCTGGGAACCTTGAATCGCTGACCCCCACGCGGTCGCCATCGCGCCCCATTCACCACCCCGTGCCGCCGGACGTTGCCAATGCGGGCGATGCTCCTGCCAATAGCTGATAGCGTCTGATCGCGCGCCACGCACCTTGCATCATGAAAAAGTGAGGGTGCGTGGCACTGGTGCTCATGACGCTTCGTCGTCGTCTTCTTCAGGCTGGCCTAAAATGCCCTTACGCAGAACCTCCCATGCTAATAAGGCGCATCGTTGGCGCGCTGGGCTGATACTCACCCCCAGCATCTCAAAGATATCATCCTTGGTGATCGCAGCCAACTCTTCCAGCGTGGCCTCGCACATGCGATCCGTCAACATGGAGGCGGAGGCCTGGCTGATCGCGCACCCGGAACCATTGAAACGCACTTCGACGACACAATCGCCCTCTAGCCGGACGCCCATCTGAATGCGATCGCCACAGAGTGGGTTTGCGTATGCCGCGAATCGATCGGGATGTTCGAGATCGCCTTTGTTATGCGGCTGGCGATAGTGTTCCAGAATGTACTCGCGATACAGATCATCCATAGTTCTGATTGCCCCCCTTGTCACTTGACTTCTACAGGCTCAGTCGCCGACGTTATCCAGTTGGAGCAACAAGCGAACCTCAGCCATACTCGCTGCCGTAATAATAGCGAGCAGCGTCGATTCTTCTGCCTGCCCAAGTGCCGCAACCACATCGGGCGCCAGGACGCCAAAACGTGCGGTCAAAACCTGTTGGGTGAGAGTACGTTCGCCTTCGGTGCGTCCTTCGGTGCGTCCTTGCGCCAGCCCCTGAGCCAGCCCCTGAGCGAGGCCTTTTTCAGTCGCTTCCTTCATCCACATTTGATACAATGGGGACTCTTCTAGCAGTTGTGTTGACATCACAGTTCTCCTGAGCATCGCCAGTGCGATCTGCTGATCAAATTGTCGCGCGACAAAGACCGCGAGAATTGTCGCGAGACTCCCTTGTTGGGCTTCAGGCGCATGCGTAACTATGGTGCGCATCGCCGCTTCATCTATTGCCACGTTCGCGCCAGCCATGAATGGAACCAATGGGAGCAATCCGATAACCTTTCTTTCAAGGATATCACGTGCCTGTAATTCGAACACATTGATGCTAACTTAACAGAAGACCAACAGCACCCTGATGGTTAGAGAAAAAGGCGCCGGGCACGTTCAATGGCAACCCCAAGCGCATCAATCTCCGCTGCATTCGTATAGACATAGGCGCTCGCGCGGGCAGTCGCCGGGACGGCGAAACGTTCCATCAGGGGTTGCGCGCAATGATGGCCCGCACGAATAGCGATGCCATCACGGTCCAGCAACGTTGCCAGGTCATGCGGATGGAGTTCCGCGAGCGTGAAACTGACGACCGCCCCGCGATCCACCGCATCCGTCGGGCCGATGATTCGCAGTCCCGGGATCGCGCTCAAACGAGCTAACATATAATCAACTAAAGCAGTTTCGTGGGCGGCAACTCGCGCCATTTCCAGGTGTTCCAGATAGGACAGCGCGGCTGCCAGACCAATCACTTCCGCGATCGCTGGCGTGCCAGCCTCGAATTTCCACGGTAACGCGTTCGGAGTAAAGGTGTGGAGTTGTACTTCACCGATCATATCGCCGCCTCCCATGAAGGGTGGGAGGGCTTCCAGCAAAGCACGTTTACCATAGAGGACGCCGATGCCGGTCGGCCCCAACATCTTATGACCAGAAAAAGCCAGAGCATCGCAATCCAGATCGCGCACATCCGTTGGCAGATGCGCCACACTCTGGGCACCATCACAGAAGACCGTTGCTCCCGCCGCATGCGCCAGCTCCACCATCAGGCGCGCCGGAGGAATCGTCCCCAATACATTGGACATCAGCGAGAACGCGACGAGTTTGGGCATATGCGTTTCCAGCAACTGGCGATAGGCATCCAGATCCAGGCGGCCATCCTCGCGGACTGGGACGAAAGCCAGTTGCGCGCCGGTGCGCTGGGCGAGGATCTGCCATGGCACCAGGTTGCTGTGGTGTTCCATCTCCGTCAAAAGGATGGTATCACGCGCCTTGAGTTGAGAGAGTCCCCACGTCCAGGCCAGCAGATTGATCCCCTCGGTCGTGTTCCGGGTAAAGATAATTTCGCGCCAACTATGGGCATGGATGAAACGCGCAATATGCCGCCGCGCCTGTTCGTACTGCTCAGAAGCTTCTTCACTGAGCGTGTAAGCGCCACGGTGCACGTTCGCGTTTGTCTGACGATAGTAGGAATCCATGGCGTCCAGGACGGTTGCGGGCTTTTGAGAAGTTGCGGTACTATCCAGGTAGATCAGAGGACGATCGTGGATGGGGCGGGCAAGTATTGGGAAATCGGCGCGTGGCGCCAGTGCCTCGATTGAACGCGCGCGATTGGTTTGGTCGAGCATAGTCGGAAACTCCCCATCCTTTTGTTGCGGGCACCAGTGGATGTGCGCATCGTATTCCTGTGGAAATGCCGTATGAGCCGGGTTTGAACGGTGCTCATACGGCATTGTGACCTATTGATATCACAGTGTTGTGATTGCCTGGAGCCCTATCATCACATATCCATCACAGGTTGCAAAGAGACGGCACGGCAAGGGGCGGCGTTATTCCTCGCTCTCGCCCGTCAGCCATTCGTAACCCTTCTCTTCCAGTTCCAGCGCCAATTCGCGGCCACCGGTCCGGATAATCTGTCCTTTGAACATGACATGCACGACATCTGGAACAATATAGTTCAGCAACCGCTGGTAGTGGGTGATGACCAGTGATCCCATATCCGGGCCACGCAAAGCGTTCACGCCCTCCGCAACGATGCGCAATGCATCAATATCCAGACCGGAATCCGTCTCGTCCAGCACTGCGATCTCGGGCTGCAACATCGCCATCTGTAAGATCTCGGCACGCTTCTTTTCACCACCAGAGAAGCCTTCATTCAGGTAGCGATTCAAAAAAGTATTATCGACTTTGAGCAGTTCCATCTTCGACGTAAGAATCTTGCGAAACTCTGCCGGTGTGGTGCTCCGCTTCTTGGGCGCCTGGCCTGTAGCCTCCTCGGGGTTGGCTGGATCGAAGCCTTGCTTGCGCGCTTCGAAGGCGCGGCGCAAGAAGTTCGCGACCGTGACGCCAGGTACAGATGAGGGATATTGGAAGGCCAGGAAGAGGCCCATACGCGCGCGCTTATCGGCCGAAAGTTCCAGGATGTTGTGGCCCTTAAAGAGAATTTCGCCCTGGGTGACCACATATTTCGGATGGCCCATGATCACATTGGCCAGGGTGCTTTTGCCCGAGCCGTTTGGACCCATGAGCGCATGCGTCTCGCCCTTCTTGATAGCCAGGTTGACACCGCGCAGGATCTCTTTGCCATCAACCGACGCATGAATATCACGAATAATCAACTCGCCTTCCAGGGCATGGTCCGTCGGAGAGGTTGCCGTTTCTGGTTTTGCCATGATGTCTCTTCGCCTCCTGTACAAATATCACCGGCATGAGCCGGAGGAATGGTCGTTGTGGCTGGTCGTCTGTCGGATTGGTCAGTTGGTTTCGGCCGCGACGATGGCCGCGGCAGGTCCGTCGGCTGTCTCCGCCGGCACCAACTCCGCCAACGTCATGGTATCTAGGGTCAAGATGATGGCACTACGCAATCTGGACCAGAGCAGGCGTGTTGAGCAATGATTCAGTCGATCCCAATCACAGGCGACGCTGACTCCATCATCCGCGACACAGCTGTAAAGGCCGATAGGCCCTTCCAGGGTCCGCAGTACTTCGCTCATACGAATCTCGTCCGGTGGACGGCTCAAGCGATATCCGCCATGGGCCCCCCGCGTACTGCTGACCAATTCGGCCTCGCGCAAACGTTTGATGAGTTGCTCCAGATACTGGACGGGCAATCCTTCCGCCAGCGAGATATCGGTCAGCGAGCGCAAACCTATACGGTAGTGCCTTGCCAGATCGATCATGACGCGGACGCCGTACTCGCCACGTGTCGAGACATGCAGCATGATGCATCCTCCTTCAACTCATCGACGCTATTCCGACTAATTCGCTCAGATATACTATACCGCATCGCGCGGCGATCGACAAGATGGCGTCACAGGTTGCCTTCCTCTGAGCCACGCAGTGCGGAAAGTTTCCAATCGAGGTCTCCTCCATTTCGCCAGCCAACCTCTTGAATTTCAGACCGCTCTATGGTATGATTGTTCCAGTCAATCGTAGGTGAAGTCACTCCACAATCGCATGAGCGAAAGGAGCGCAAATTGGCCTATACGATTACCTTTGAGCCCGCAGTCTCTCCCCAGATCGACGCGCTCACCGCGCGGCAGTTCGCCATCGTCCTTGATGCGATCCAGGTGCATCTTGTCCACCAACCCTCCCTCTCCACTCGCAATCGCAAACCCTTGCGACCCAACACGCTTGCTTCTTGGGAGCTTCGTCTGGGAGATTTACGCATTGTGTATCATATCGCTGGCAATGAGGTGCGCATCGTCGCGATCGGGCGTAAACGC
Source organism: Ktedonobacteria bacterium (assembly GCA_027459705.1). Lineage (GTDB taxonomy): Bacteria > Chloroflexota > Ktedonobacteria > Ktedonobacterales > JACDGC01 > DAIDHM01. The sequence continues at coordinate 15,491 of DAIDHM010000103.1, forward strand.
CGTGAATACTTGATGCTCGGCGACACTGCGGTACGCTGGTCCACCCTGGCAACCGCGGCGCTGTGACATTGCACCGCTCTAGAGCGGAATTCTTTCACTCTTTTTCACCAGACTGCGGCATTATCATACAAGATAGCTTGACGGCCCTTCCAGGGAAGTGATACGCTCCTTGCAAGGTTCTTCAAAGAGTCGCTTGCCCTACCCTGTTGTCGCGGTGTCACCGCAGTTTTGGAGACGCTTGTTATGCAGACTGTATGGTCGGGCACCGCCCGTATCCGCATCCTATGTGCCTGCTTGGCCGCTCTCTGTTGTGTGGGCTTCGCGGGCATAAGCATGGATACACCGCCCGCATTCGCGAGCGCAACGCTGCCTCGAGCCAGTGCGAACCAGGTCACGGTCATCATTCTCGATATGTCGGGCTCCATGGCACAAAATGACCCCAATGGCTATCGCTGTTCCGCGGCCAATGCCTACATTGACTTGAGCGGCCCTGGCCAGTATATTGGGTTGATTGGTCTGGATAACAACAATGCCAGCGGACCCAGTGGTGGACCACATAACTATCGGTTGGCGATGAAATGGTCTGATCCGCGCGAGATGGCGACGGTCAGTCAACGTCAGGCGCTGAAGAGCGTCATCCAGCAGCAGTCGCATAACTGCCAACCAGACGGCAATACTCCCACCTATGACGCGCTGAATCAGGCTTATACGATGCTTGCCAACACCACCCAGGGCGGCAAGCGTGGCTCAGTCATTATGCTGACCGATGGAGTGCCAGATCCGGATGGTGCCAGCCAGATCGCGAATATCAAGAGTGAGCTGCTGCCCAAGTTCAAGCAACAGGGCTGGCCGATTGATACGATTGCGCTGGGTGCGGACTCTTCGTCCAACGGCATCGACTTCCATGGATTCTTGAGCGATGTCTCCAATGCAACTGGCGGCGCGTTCTTCGACGATGGCAAAGGACCGGTTCCGGGCGTCTCACCATTGAACCTGGAAGCGTTTTTTATTGATATCTTTCAGTTGCGTAGTGGCCGGACCCCTGGCCCAACTATCTCGCACACCCCATTGAACGGCGCGACGGTCTCGCGGAATTTCACTGTTGGCGATTTTGTCTCGCATCTGGATGTCATCACTATAAAAGATCAGCCCAATACCAGCGTGACGATTACCGCGCCCAATGGCCAGGTGATCAGCGCGTCCGGTGCTGGCGCGTTCGTCGCTACTGACCCACACTACGTGATCTTCGCGATCGACACCCCGCAGGCTGGTCTCTGGCAACTCAATGCCACAGGGAGCGGGCAGTTCCTTATGGATAGTCTGGTGGTCTCGACGCTCTCGCTCACCATCACCTCACCAGCCGCCAACGCCTACGTACCGCTTGGTCAGCCCGTCACGCTCACGGCGCAACTCCGCGATCAAGGCAATGGCGTGGTGGGCCAGTTTCAGGTCAAAGGGCTCATTGAGTATAAGGGCAACGGTTCATTCAATTCATTGGAGATTGTGCTGAGCGACCCGAACGGAACTGGCGACTATACGACCCAGGTGACGCTGCCTGCCAGCGCTCCCGCTGGCTCGTATCAGATCACCCTGACGGCGCATTCCGCCAGCGAAGACGCCGTCACCGCACAACAAGTTGCCTCGTTCGTACTCTTTCCAACACCCGTATTGATCGATCCCGCTTCACAACAGCCCACTAATAACACGGTCAGCGCGCATGTCTTGCACTGGGATCCGGCGCTGAGCTTCATCTACACCCTCCTGCCTTTTTACAGCTCGAACCTCATCGGTTGGCATCCCAGTGATTGGCCGCTCGGCGGTTTGGCCGCGAACTCGGCGGCACTGGTGACGGGCGAGGTCGTAATCGGGCCGCTGGCGTCGGGGGCACGCTATCCCCACGCGACAGTGACTGGCACCGCGACCCCCAGCGGATCCACGAGGCTCATCCCCGTCCAGGTCGAGAATGACGCGCCGGGCTATTTCCGGGTTCTGTTTCCAGCGAACGCGCATGGGGCATACACCTTGCACCTGACCGCCACAGGAAACTATCACGACAGTTATGGCGCATTGACGACCGCTACCGCCAATGTCCAGGTGACGGTCGGCATCCCCTCGGTCTGGGATGAAGTGCGCGCCTGGCTCATTACCGCGCTGTATACCATTGTGTTGGCGCTGGTTCTCATCTTTGGGGTCTATGGCCCGCTGAATTACGCGATCCGTGCCAAGCCAAGTCGCCGCAACCGGCTCATCGATCCGGCTATCAATCAGCGCGCGATGACGCGGTCACAGATGGATATCGGGACACCATTGATATGGCATGGTTGGTCTTTGCGCCGCTTCTTCGCTCCCAACCGGCTCCCGGCGGGTGAGGTCACGTTACCAGATAACCTGATCTTTGTGCATCGCCGTGGCAACGAGGTCGCGATCCAGGTCCGCAAACCGCGCGGCAAAGGCACGGGACCAGCCTGGTCAATCGATGGTCGACAGATCACGGCGGCCGATGGCAGCGAGACGATCGTCGCGCATTCACGACTGATGTATAGCGAGGGAGGTCAACAACAGACCCGCATCTTCGAACAGGATGTCGCATCTGGCGACCCCAACGTCAATAGCACCCAGGGAGGAATCCGCGATCGCGCGGAGAGCCTGGCCGGCGATCTCGGCGTCCGCGACCGTTTCCGCCGAGCACGCGGATTACGCAATGATTGATCGCCTGGCCATGCATTTGCGGTTGGATACCAATGCAGCCCGGTCACATCAGCATTTCACCGCGCGCATGCAGCAATTCTAGCTCGCTGCTATCGAGCAACCCAATCCATAAGGAGCGAATTGATGGCTATGAACAACAGCGTCCGGCGCGCACCCAATGCCGCCGCCCAGCGGCTCTCGCGTCCCGTGCTCAATATCTACATCGGCACCAAGGCGGCGCTGGCGGGCCTCTGGATCGCCAAATATGAGCTCCCATTCCTCAATCGCGCCGACCAGGAACGGGTGGGAAGCCTCTATCTGGATCTCGAGCCGCTCTCTGAAGATATCGATCGGGTGCATCGCGAGGTGTCTGATTCACCCATGATCAAGACGACCCTGCGATTCCCCGACCTCTCGCAATATGTCGAGGGCTTGACGCAGGAGCAACGGTCCTGGTTGCAGATCAGCAATCCGTATGGCACGCGCATTCCGGAGTATACGCGCATGGGCGCGGGCGGCATTCGCCAGAACGGCCACGGCGCTATATGGTATAATTCGCCGATCATCGCCCAGCATCTCGAAGCGCTCATACATAACATCAGCGCAGTGGACAGCGCGGGCCACGCCCCCGACGCCGACCTGATCACGATCAACATCGTCTGCTTTCTCGGTGGTGGCACGGGTAGCGGCGCACTCCCCGCGATCTCTGCGCTGGCGCGCCATGTCTTGCGGGCCCAACGGCGAGCGGGCAATATCTTCATCTTCGCGATGATGCCCGTGAATGTCGGCAATGTCGCCCCCGAACGCCAGATCCTTCAGAAAAGCAATTCCCTGGCGGCGCTGTTAGAGCTGGAGGCGTTGATGCTCAAGGGCGACGATAAGTCGCAAGCTTTTCTCTTCGAGATGGGCAATTTGCAGATCCGTGTCCCCAGTGGTCTGGTGGACGAGATGTTCTTGCTGGACGATACGCAACTCGGCGATCAGGTCGACCAGATCCCACAATTGATCGGGATGGCGATCGCGATGCGCATGCAGAATTTGACGGGTATTGGCAAGCGCGAGCAGGCCGTACGCCCCGACCTGACTGCGTTGCAAGAGCACGATGATGGCGGACTGATCACCAATGTCGGGTCTGTCTGCCCACTGGAAGTAGTCTTTCCCGCGCGCGATCTGGCAGTCGGGTTCGCCCGGCGTCGTGCCCAGGCAATCCTGCGCGACGCCATCCAGGAGTCGACGTTGGATTATCGCGAAGAGGATCTCCTGCGCAATCAGATCTGTCCCGCGCGCAAGCTGATGGAGGCTTTCCGTATCACTGATCGCGAGCGTCGCGCCGCGCCCGAGCCGCGCCGCTGGGGTCCCAGCGAGGTCATCCAGGGGATCGATCGTTACTCGACGGTCATCGAACAGGCCTTTGCCGAGCAACGCCAGGAAGCCCTGCGCGACCATATTGCGGCCCTCGATGCGCTGGCGCAGAACCCCAACTGGGGCCGTTCGCTCACGCGCTTGAAGGCCGCCTTCCTGCTCTTTGCCAGCGAATACAAAAAGGTCAAAGACCTCACCTTCGCATCCAACCCATCGATGACGCGCTGGGGACCGGATCAGTTAGCGAATGAGAATGAGCGCAAGCGCAAAGCCTACTATCAACAAGCGTGCGCCGAAGAATTCCAGATGCACCGCATCAATTCTACCAACCATGTCGCCGACCTGATGATCGATGAGCTCACGAAACGGGTCCGCATGATCGACAATATGCTGGCGGCGTTGCGGCTGATGCAGCAACGCTGGGAGGCTGACCATGTCGATTCGCCCGAGATGAGCGGCATGCTCACCCAACAGCATCCCTATCGACACAATGTCTTTGACCATTCGGCGATTGCCGACCCCAATGCGATCAATGCGCTGGATACCGCGGTGACGGTCGCTGAGGCGGAAAAAATCCTGAAGGACGCTATGGTGCGTATGGCGATGGCGCTGAGTGGCGACGAACGCGATGCCAAGGCTATCGCGCAACACGAGGCCAACGCCATTATGGACAATATGGTGATCACCTATCAGCAGCGGCTGGGAGAGATGCGGCTGCTAGAGGCGATCGGGCTGGTCTTTCCGATGGATCGTGGCCAGCAAGAGCAGGTGCTGGCCAACCATATGCGCTGGATGTCCGTCTCGGCGCGCTCCACGCTGCGCCATGATCCGAGCCTGTGGGGCGACCAGGCGCATCGCCAGTTGGAGGTTCGCGCCCACCTGGCGGTGGACTATGAGGACGAACGCGAGCGCCAGACCGTCGAGCGCGCGCGGCAGTCCGTCAGTGGATTCGGCGATCGCGGTCCGGGGTATGTGCCACCTGGTGAATTGATGCACACCAATGACCCGGAGCGGTTGCAATTGTTATTCAGTCATCACGGGGTCAGCCTCTCAGCGGTCCCATTCCTGGCGGATGCGGCAGGTGGCTGTGTCAAGTCCCTCAAAGATCGCCAGCGCATCTGGGAGACACAGGGCGGCATCCCGGTCTTCACCTGTGATATGCTGCAAGATCTGGTCTTACGGCCTGGCGCTTTTTACGATCCGTTGTATGATAAACAGCAGAAGGCTGGAACGGTTGGCGGGTCGGCACAGGATTACGCCCCAATGAGCGCGCCCGGCACCACCTCGCCATATGCCGAGACCACCGCGGGTCCTCATGGTCCAGCATCGTCCGCGACGCCATTCTATGGTATGCCACCAGCAGACCCAACGATGGCGGGCAGCGGCGGGATGCCCCCAACGCCGAATGATGATTTTCTGGTGTCGGGACCCGCGCCTTACCCGACACCGCCACCAGCCGCACAGGATTTTCCTGGGACGACCACTCCGCCACCAGCCCCGATGGGCGTGGCGCCAACGTCGATGAGCACCCTGCCACCATCGCCGCCGACGGGCGGCCCGGGGATGCAGGTCACGCCGACGTTGACACAACCGCGCAATCTCGTCGATCGCGTGGAACGACGGACTCGCAACTAATCACTCGTTGAGCAAGGGGAAGGATAGTATGGCGCAGGCGAACCGGATAGTCCGGTCCCAGATTCAGGTACCACTCCTGGTGACCGTGGCGCTCTTGCTGGACGACGAAGGCGCTGAGGTAGGGAAGCAACTCCAGCATCTTTGCCAGGAGCTGGATCCGTTGGCGCGCTCGCGCCTGCGGCTCCTGCGCGTCCTGGATGTACGGGGAGAGATCCGGGCGGTGCCAGTAGCGCTTGAAGAAGCGTTACTGGCACCGGTCACCGTGAGTGTGATGGCGGCGGATCCGGCCATGCCTTACCTCGCCCCTCCTCCGGCACAAGCCGCGCTGGGTGGCGCTGATCCCTGGGCCCCCGGGCTGGACCAACCGGGAGAACACCTTGATATCGCGCTACGCGGTATCCTGCAAGAAGCGGCACGCTTTGGCGGCGCCGAACCCCTGGCGCAACGCGGCTATCGTCTGGTGCCAAACGAGGTCGCTGTCTACCTCGTAGGTCGTGCCGACTCGCCATTGCTGGCGAACGTCGCGCGTACCGCCCATACTATCACCCAGACCATTGCGGAACAGACGGATGCGCGCAGGATCGCTTTTTTGATGGCGGCGCCCCTCTCGGACGATCCACGGGGCACCTCGCCGCCGCCTTACCCTGAGAACCAGCCTGACCTGACCAACCAGGCGCAACCTGTCCCATCGTCATATCCAGGCTATCCCCCACGCTATGGGAGTGAGCCAGGGGTGTCGGATTGGCGCGACGCGATGCGTAACCAGCCCTGGTCAGAACTGCTCTCCTGGCAGAACGGGGAACCACCCCTGCTCTATACCTTTCTGTTCGAGCCCTGGGATGAGGTGAGCCGCTACCATCGACGCGATGAGTTACGCTATGCGATGGCTGAGGCGCTCTTTGGTCTCTTTGCTACCGGCGCGCTGGAACATCCAAATTTGCGCGAAGCCCTAGACCTTTCAACAGCCGCGCTGGATCAGAGCAATGGACTGGAACGCGTGGGGTCGATTGGCACATCACGCATCACCGCCCCAACCAGCGGCATGGTCGACTATCTGGCGCATCGCATGACGGCCGACGTCTTGCTGCGGCGCGGGCTATTAGGCGAAGCGGCTGGGATGGCATTGCCCGAGACACGCGTCTCAATCCCTACCGAGGCGCGCCGCGATGCCGAGAGGTGGGTACGTGAAACCTTGTTCACACGATTGGAGGGTGAGCATCATCCGCTCCCCAACCGTCTGCCACCGCGGATGCTTGATTCTGGCGAACGCGGTGATTGGTCGCATCTGGCGATCGCGCGCGTCAGTCCTGACCCCGCCGGATTATTCTGGCGCTGGGGGTCACGACAATGGCGCCGTTTCGCGCTGGACGACGAGACCTTCTGGAACATCGCTGTGCAGAACGAATATGAGACCGCCGGCGAAGCGGACCAGTGGATCGGGCAACTTGCCTCGACCTTGCCGCAAGTGGAGCGCGACCTGCAAACGAATCTCGAAGAACAGATCCGGTTGCGCATGCTGGGACCGGCGGGCGTCGACCGCGCCCAGGCATTCGCCGACGCGTTGAGTACGGCGCTGCTGGCGGAACAACGCCGCCTACGCGAAGAGCAGATCAGCCATGAACAGCGCATCGCTCTGCATCATCGGCGCCTGGAGGATGATCTGCGGCGCGCCCATCCGCTACGAGGCATTCCCACGCGCCCCAATCCGCCTCCCAGCGATCGAGTTCCGTTGCTGCCCCGTAATATGGAAGCGCTCGCGCATGAGGTCATCGACGCGGCCTTCGCGCGCGTCCCCATGCCACTGACCGTGGCGCTCGTCGCCGTGCTGGTGGCAGGTTTCGGCGCATTGGCCATTCCCGCGCTCACTCACCTGCCCGGGAGCCAGGCATTGCCGTTTGGTCTCTATCATGCGCTTACCAATCATGCCACGCGTCGGTGGGTCGGCGCGACGATCATGCTGTTCCTTTTTGCCATCGCGTTGAGTGTGCCGCTTGCTCGCACTTTTCAGTTACGCCGCTGGCAACGCCGCTATGCCGAAGAACGAACCCTGTTGTGGCTGAGCCGTGCCCATGCCACTGAGCGGGTAGGCATGCAAGGACTCCTTGCCAATCTGATCGAGCATATCGAGCGGCTTCGTGGTGATATCCGCGGCTGGGCGGACGAGATCGAGCAGGCAGCACGGACGCTCCATCTGGACGCGGCACGCATTGGTGATTCGGCAGTGGCCGGGGCCGCACTGACCCGCGATCTCTTTGTGGCCAATGGAGTTGTCTGGGAGGGCCTGAACCCTGACGATCTCTATCATCGTGTCCTTGAACGCCAGGATCAGGAAGCGATCATCGTTCGTTTCTTACAATATGTGCAGGCTCACAGTGGCGATGTCTTCCGCGCTCTGCAAGATGGGTCGATTGGCCGCCTCGCTCTGGACTTCATGAGTGGAGTGCTCCGCGATGAGGTTGCGGAAGAACCTTTCGGCGCGTGGACGCGCGAGCAGGCCGAAGAAACGCTGGATCGCGCCCGCGAAGCGGCACGTGTCCTGTTGCAGCCATTGCCAGCGGGGCGGCCGGCGGGACGCTTCTCGGCCATCGCCATCGATCCCGAGGTTCCCTGGGTCGCGCATCTGGTCGATGGCCGGACTGCGACGCAGCGCAAGATGACGTTATTAGGACTTGCGACGCCGCGTTGGGCACTGGTAGTCCGTTGTCTTACCCGTGTGCGCCACACGCTGGTCCGTTGACACCAGGCCAAACCTATGCCAGAGGAGGATGCCCCCAATGCAGCATCAACCACATCCTAACTCAGCCGCCATCGCGCCCACTCCCGCCCCCATCGTCCCGATGCGAGGGGAACGGCGTCGCGCGATCGTGCTGGCGAACCTGACGACATTGGGGTTTTATCTCATTTTGGTCGCGCTGGCAAAGTGGTTGCCTGTGGCGCATACTGGCCGATTCACGCGCCTGCCAGCCATCACTCAGGTGGCGGTAATGCTGCCAATCTGGCTGGGATCCTGGATGATTCTGCTGGCGCAACGCTCGGTGATCGCGCATGGCGAAGGGGCCTACGCCGCCTTGCTGGCTTTTACGCAGGTGCGGGGGATGCGCTTCCTGGGACTGGCGTTGGGAATACTTATGTTGGCAACACTGGTCGTGACGTCGCTGGCCGGGGTCCTCACAGCACGTGATCTGATCTTGATGACGCTCGCGACCCTCACACTCATCGCTATTGGGTTGCCCGACGCGCCTACCCATACGTACCTCCCACCCGACCACCCGCAACAACCTTCCACGCCGAGCAATGGGTCCCGGCAGGTGGTAGCGCGCTGAGAATTATTGATCGAGCAGCCAATGAGCAACGCGTAGGATGAGCAACCGATGGCAAGTCAGTCATTCAAAGAGTCAGCAACACAACCTAACCATGCAGTTATCCAGTGGTTGCTCGATGGTGATCCGGCCATCCGCTGGCAGGTGCTGCGCGACCTAACTGATGCAACTGCGGCGGAAGTCGCGGCCGAGCGCGCACGGGTTGCCACCGAAGGTGTGGGTGCTCAGTTGCTGGCCCTTCAGCAGACCGATGGATCGTGGGCCGGAGCGGCGTGGAACCATGGGTGGAACTCGACAATGCATGTCCTGTCACTCCTGCGCGAATTGGGACTGGATCCCGCCAGTGATGCAACTCGTCGTGCCATAGATCTGGTCCGCGACCAGGTGCGGTGGCGTGGATGGGACTGGGATGGCAGCTGGCGGGGCGAGGATTTTGCAGGGACACCTTTCTTCGTTGGCGAGGTCGAGCCATGTATCAATGGCCAGGTAGCGGCGAGCGGTGCCTACTTCGGCCAGGACGTCCATAGGATTATTGATCGATTGCTTACAGAGCAATTGCCTGATGGCGGCTGGAACTGCGAAGCCGTCAATGGATCGCAGCGATCATCTTTCAACACCACGATCTGTGTGCTGGAAGCCCTGCTCGAATACGAACTGGCGGGTGGACTCCACGCGGAGGTGATGGAGGCTCGACGCCGAGGGCAGGAATATCTCCTTGAACGTCACCTCTTCCGTCGGCGTTCCACGGGCACGGTGATCGAGCGCGACCGCAAGGGTGCTACCGTGTGGACGCAATGTGCCTTCCCCACGTGGTGGCATTATGACGTGCTACGAGGTCTCGAGTATCTGCGCCGCGCTGACGCCACCCCGGACGCGCGCGTGGCCGAGGCGATCGCGCTGATTGTGGCAAAGCGCGATGAAGATGGTAGGTGGCCACTCGAGACTCAACACCCTGGAACAATGGCCGTCGCGGTGAACGAGGGCGTGGGCCGACCGAGTCGTTGGAATACGCTACGGGCCTTACGGGTATTGGCCTGGTATGGTTCAGGCGCGTAGCGCATCGGTCGCGGAAAAGCACTGGCGATTCCGTTGAGCGATTCGACATCAGCATTGCACCAGGAGTCAGGCATTTGTCTCATCCAGAGGTCAGAAACAAGGGGGGAAGACGCGCGCCAAGAATGCGCGGCGGGGAATCCCCAAGCCTGCCTAAAAACATGGCGGAGGATGGCCGCCGTCACCTACCCTCCTAACACCATGAGATGATCGCTGTGTCCACATCCTTGGTCCGCTTTCAGCGCCCGTGTCCTGGTGACCGCCCCGTGTCCTGGCCTTCGTTCCTTCGGCGCGCCCCGTATCCCCAGCCTGCGTCCCTGCGGAGGAAGGAGGAGGGCGCGGGTTCATTGTTGGGGTAGCATAGAGGCCTGGGGAGCCCGCGTACCGCGAGATTCGCGGAAATGAGTGCGGATAGTGACCGGGATCGCTGGCGCGGGGGGAGCGAGATACAGTATGCTTCAAATGTACGAGCAACGATCGGCACAGTAGTGCCCGCGAAACATACCCGGCCGGTTGGCCCGGCTTTGGCAGGAGGCGCCTATGCAAACCACCGATTCCGCGCCTGCAACGCGCGCGGATCTTTCGCTGACCTTCCATCGCTATCTCACGCTGACGACCTTCCGACGGACTGGCGAGGCAGTGCCGACCGTCGTCTGGTTTGTCGCCCACGCTGGCAAGCTCTATGTTCGCACCGCGCGCTCCAGTGGCAAAGTCAAGCGCATCCGTCATACCGATCGCGTTCTGGTTGCGCCAGCCTCGGTGCTGGGGCACCAGCGTGGTCTGACGGTCGTCGGCCACGCGCGCGTCTTGCCGCAGTTGGAAGCGACAGCGTTCGAGACATTGATCGATGCCAAATATGGTTTCCAGAGCCGCGCCTTCAATCTCTTTGGCGATCTGCGCGATGGCCTGGATACGGCGATCATGGAGATTACGCTCGATCCTGGTCCTGGTACCGAGGCATTGTTGCTGGAGGCGATGCCCGAACCACAACGCGCGCGCGAATTCGCCATCGCCGCGAGCCTGGTGACGGCGGGCGCGCTGGGTATTGGCTCGACATTGCTGGTCCTGCGGCGCCTGTGGCGCGCGCGCCGGTGAAACGATCATGCTGAGCAACCACCGGCCGCGCACATTTTTGCCGCACCTGGCAGGTGGTTTGACCGGTATCCCAAGCTCCGTGGGTAGCTTCACGCGACGGGGTCACGCGAAGCGGCTCGATCCTGACGCAAGAAGATGCGCAAGACATTATCTTGCATATGGAAGACTGGGAGAAGTTTGCGCATAATGTCGCGCAGACCGTTGGCCGAGATATATCTGCAGCAATACACTACTCCCTCACGCAGATAACACCCCCTACGACCTGTAAGGGGGGTGTTATCTGCGTGGATTCAGCAACTATGAATTTTTGTGACTTTGTTCCCCCGCTTTACGATGCTGTTCAGAGGTGCCCCCGCGGGTACTTGAACTATCGTTATCACTGCTACTTGCTTTGCGCGCCTCACCACCCTGACGCCCTGCCTCTACATGCTGTTCGTGGGTTCCGCCGCGACTGTTAGAACTACCCGAATTGCTAGAGCCGCTTCCCGAGCGAGCCTCGCCACCTTTGCGGCCGGCTTCGACGTGTTGCTCATGCGTTCCTCCACTCGATGCTTCGCCGCCTTTGCGGCCGATATCAGCCATGTGTTCGCGATCCTGACTGATGGCTTCGCCGCCTTTATGTCCGATATCAGCCATGTGTTCGCGATCCTGACTGACGGCTTCGCCGCCTTTGCGACCGGATTCAACATGTTGCTCGGAACTTCCGCCGCGATTGTCCTGATCCTTGGTTGCCATGATGTACGCTCCTTTACTAAAATGTTTTACCTTTACGCGTCCACTCGTAGCGCTTGAGACCTTGTGCTCCGCAAGGGCGATGCGCTTGTCCTTGTGTGTGCATCGACAGTGCCAAAAATCTTAGTTGAGGTTGGGTGGCTTGTATATCGTTACTCAAAATATTGCACAGTTGGCGGAACGCTACTGCGAAGCCACCAACATCCTCAGATTACCGGGCACTCTGCCTACCAATGTCAATCATCTGCACCTCATACTCGTGCGGCATCGTTCTCGGACTCTTCACCGCGCGCCCCTGCGCTTCTTGCTCTTCAAGCCTACGCGGGCGCGATGGGCTCCGTAGTCGACTGCCTCATCCGCCGCATGCGGACCTGCTGTGATACGCGTGTCTATGAGTTGCGCTGTATCGGCACCTAGGCTCAGTTCGATGTCGATGAGCACGACCAAGAGACGATGCACAAGATCATCGCGCACGTTTTTTTTGAGAACATAGGCACTATCCTCGATGAGCAGCAATCTATTTGACGCATAGGATAACGCACATTTGATACATTGCAGGAGGAGATCGGAGTGCGAGCTTGCCATAGATCCATGTGAGGGGAGAGATCGCCGAACTCGATGACGCGGTCGGTCTGCAATATCATCTGCGTCGGATCAGCCGCTGGCTCCGCGAGGGGTGAGCGGTCATGATTGGGCAGGGGTCTGCTCGCGCGTCGTTCCTCCCGCGCGCCGCTGGCGCTCCAGGTGGATCAGCAGCGCGCCGATATCCGCCGGGGTGACGCCCTCGACGCGGCCCGCCTGGCCCAGCGTCAGCGGGCGAATCGCGCTCAGTTGCTGTCGCGCCTGGGTGCGTAGCCCCGCCACCGCGCCATAGTCCAGATCAATCGGCAGCGCCAGGCGCTCTAATCGCTGGGTGCGCGCCACCGTGTGTTCCTGGCGTTGGATGTAACCGACATATTTGATGCGCACCTCCACTTCTTCAGCCGCGGCGGCATCCAGGCTTGGCAACGGATCCCCCGTGGCGGCCGCAAGGTCGACCAGTCGAGGCCAGGTGGCCTCGGGGCGGCGCAGGATCTCCGCCGCCGTCATGCGGTCGGGGAGTGGCTGCCAGCCGAGATCCGCCACCGCCGCCTGGATGGCGCGCGTGGGCGTGAAGATCCGCAGTGGCAGTGCCGCCAGTGCGGTGGCGATAGCGAGGCGCTTGCGGTCTACCGTCGCCATGCGGGCATCATCCACCAGGCCGAGCGCGTAGGCGCGGTCCGTCAGCCGCAGGTCCGCTGCGTCCTGGCGCAACAGCAAGCGGTGCTCGGCGCGCGCGGTGTGTAGCCGGTACGGCTCAGTGATATGTTGGGTTGTCAGATCGTCGATCAGGACGCCGATGTAGGCTTCGTCGCGCTGCAGGATAAAGCTGGGGCGACCCTGAACGATGCAAGCGGCATTGATACCCGCGACCAGCCCTTGCGCCGCCGCTTCCTCATAGCCGGAAGTGCCGTTGATCTGGCCCGCCAGGAAGAGTCCGGCGGTCGATTTGGTCTCCAGCGTGCGCACGACCTGGTCTGGCGGGACGAAATCATACTCGACGGCATAGCCGACGCGCATCATCTCCGCGCGCTCCAAGCCCGGCAGGCTGCGGAGCATCGCCAGTTGCACATCCTCGGGCAAGCTGGTGTTCATTCCCTGGACATAAACCTCGCCCGTCCGCCAGCCCTCCGGCTCCAGGAAGATCTGATGGCTGGGCTTCTCCACGAAGCGGACGATCTTGTCCTCGATCGAGGGGCAGTAGCGCGGACCGACGCCCTCGATGATGCCGGTGTAGAGGGGCGAACGGTGCAGGTTGTCGCGGATGATCTGATGGGTTCGGTCCGTCGTGTGGACGAGATAGCACGGTAGCTGCGCTCGCCAGGCTATCTGGGCCGCTTCGGGCAGTGGATAGATGGCGGCGGGCGGGCCAGGCGGCAGTTGCGACGGGACTGGGTCAGCATCAAAGCTGAAGTGCAGTGGCACCGGGCTGCCCGGCTGTATCTCGCTCTGGCTAAAGTCAATCGTACGGGCATCGACACGCGGCGGCGTCCCCGTCTTCAGGCGCTTGACGGTCATCCCCAGTCCGCGCAGATCGTCAGACAGGCCCAACGCGGGCGCCTCGCCCGCGCGGCCGCCAGGCGTCGTGCGGTCGCCGACGATCAGTCGCCCGTTGATGAAAGTGCCAGTCGTCAAGATCACGGCGCGCGCCAGGAAACGCCGCGCGCCGCTGAGGACGCCCTGGATGACCTGCCGACCATCGCGGCCCGGCGCGGGCGCCACCAGCAAGCCGTTGACCGTTCCCTGGCGCATGGTCAGATTAGGCTGTGCTTCAAGGGTGTATTTCATCGCCAAGCGATACGCCTGCTTATCGCACTGTGCGCGCAATGCCTGCACGGCGGGTCCCTTGCCAGTGTTGAGCATGCGGATCTGGATGAACGTCGCGTCGGTGCAACGCCCAATTGCCCCACCCAGAGCGTCGATCTCGCGCATCAAGTGCCCTTTGGCTGGACCGCCCATCGAAGGGTTGCAGGGCATCAACGCCACGCTATCCAGGTTCATCGTGATCAGCAACGTCTGGCAGCCCATGCGCGCGGCCGCCAGCGCCGCCTCGCAGCCCGCGTGGCCGGCGCCGACGACGATGACATCATAGCTATCGGTCAAAATATCCGCCGCGGTGCTCGCTGGCTGGGAAGGATTGGTTGGTGTCATTGTGTAGTCATCCATCGTGGTCTGGTGCTTCCGCCCTTGAAGACCGGGCAGATCCTGGCATCAGGACGAATCCGTGCGCTTTAGGTATATCACATGCGCGCACCTGGTGAACGTCTCTTAGCGTGAAGATCGGCAATATCTCATATTACGTTGCACAGGTATCATGCGGTATACTGGAGGAGTCTGCGGCGATGTCCCTATAGCCCCCCGAGGAGGCGTGACGATGCCCGACCAACCCTATGACAAACTCTGGAAAGGCCTACCCCGCAATGTCCTGCTCGCGCTGCTGCGCCTCGCCCTTCCCTCCATCAGCCCCACGCTCATCCCCTTCCAGACCGAACTCGTTCCCCCCGTCGCGCTCCGCCTTGATAGCGTCTTTCTCGGCGAGGTCGAATCGATCCGCTGTTTGCTGCACATCGAGTATCAGAACTCCATTGACCCCTCGATGCCCCGCCGGATGTATGATTATGATATCGATCTGGAACGCGCCGCTTTCGCCGCCCTCGGTGAACGCCTCACCGTCCTGCCCATCGTGGTCTGGGCGGTCCCCGGCAAGACTCCTGCGCCGGTCTATCAGGTGGAATCGTGGGGAATGCCCCTTGCCCACCATACCTATGTTGAGATACACTTATCAGAGATCTCCTGGCAACAGGATCTCGATCCTCTGCTACTGGTCCTGGCTCCCTATTTCCGGGGCGTACAACGCGAGGATCTGGTCGCCATCGGCGAGCGACTCTATGCGGTAGCGGATCCCGAGCAAGGCAAGGTGTTGCTGGCCTCATTCCTCGCCTTGAGCCAGCAAACGTTTGGAAGCATTCAGGAGGTCCTCGCGACCCT
>DAIDHM010000115.1 GCA_027459705.1 Ktedonobacteria bacterium
TCCCACCGGATGGTCCGATCCCAGAGGAATGATCGCGAGTAGTGCTGAGATTGTCTGCCAATGTTGTACCCTCCACGATGTCTGAGTGCGCAGCCGGGTGGCCCGGTCCCAAATGCTGGTCTTGATTGCCCCGCTGCAACCAGGACCAGTGTGAACGTTCATGATATTGATGTATACGCCATGGGTTACATTCATCTCTCACAAAGTGAGATATGGACTATACTTCAAGGATGGAACGCCGATAGGTGGGTGGCCGTCGCGCGGGCAGCACCCGTTCCAGCGCGTATGCCAGGCGGAAGATCATGGGTTCGCTATAGGCCTGGCCCATGAAGGCGATGCCGACCGGTAAACCGAGCACTTCTCCCATTGGCAGGGTGAGGATCGGATAGCCCGCCATTGCGGTCGGGCCGGATGCGCCACCGCTGATTTGGTCGCCATTGACCAGATCTGTCACCCAGGCGGGGGGATAACTGGGTGCGACCAGGGCGTCCAGTTGGTGTTCGTTGAAGACCACATCCAGTCCGGTGGTGCGCGCCAGGTGCAGGCAGGTCGCGCGCGCTTCCAGATATGCCGTATCTGCCAGGTCACCTTTAGATTGTGCCAATGTGAAGATCTCTTGCGCGAAATAGGGCATCTCACGCTCGGCCTGCTCGGTCGTGAACGCGATCAGGTCCGCGAGGCTGCGCGGGATAGTGTGGTTAGGATAGCGTGGGTCCGCCACGCGTGCTGCCAGGTAGGTCGCGATATCTGCTTTGAATTCATAGAGCAAGACTTCGAGCTCAGCTTGTTCCAGCTTCGGATCACTGATGGTGGGGATGTCGGCGGGATCGATGATTGTCGCGCCAAGATCGCGCATCAACTCAATGGTTTGTTCGAACAGCATATCGAGCTGTGGTTGATAGCCCGTGAATTTTCGTCGCGCCACCCCGATCCGCGCGCCGCGTAGCCCATTGGCATCGAGAAACTGGCGATAGTCTGAATGAGTGTGGCCAGCACTCTCGGTGGTCACGGGGTCGCGCGGATCGGGACCTGCGATGATACCCAGGACTGTGGCGGCATCCGTGACGGAGCGAGCGTGGACACCGACACAATCCTGGCTATGGGCGATCGGGATGACGCCAGCTCGGCTCGTCAGGCCAACGGTCGGCTTGATACCGACCACGCCACAGAGGGCTGATGGGCAGATGATGGATCCGTCTGTTTCTGTACCGATCGCGACAGCCGCCAGGCTTGCCGCGACTGCGGCTGCGGATCCCGAACTCGATCCCCCCGCGCTGCGGTCCAGGCAATATGGATTGCGCACCAATCCGCCACGTGCGCTCCATCCGCTGGCGGAATGTGTTGAGCGAAAATTTGCCCATTCGCTCAAATTGGTTTTGCCCAACAGAATCGCGCCCGCCGCCCGCAAACGCTCCACAATGGTGGCATCACGTGCTGGTTGGCTGCCTTCTAAGGCATATGACCCGGCGGTCGTATGCATCGAGTCGGCGGTATCGATATTATCTTTGACGAGGATCGGAATGCCATGCAAAGCTCCGCTAGTACCGTTCGCTTGACGTTCGGCATCGCAAGCATCAGCGATCGCCAGCGCGTCGGGATTCGTTTCCATGACGGCGTGCAAGCGGGGGCCTGCCTGATCTACTGCGGCGATGCGATCGAGATATGCGGTGACGAGTTCACGCGATGTCAGTGTCGCTGTATCAAGGGCGTGCCGTAGATCGTCGATCGATTGCTCAAAGACCGTTTGTCCAGGGGATGAGTGCGCTACAGCATCCGAGGCATGCATGCATAGGTCTCCTTTTCAATTGAGTTCCCGGGGGAGGAGGCAGGGCAACGCCAACGCAGCTCTACGATTATTGACATTGACTATAACGTATGGGGTCCGACACTGGCAAACGCGCGGCTGGCAGTTCCCACCAATGGGTACAGGTTGGTATATATGTGATCGATTCCACATTGGGATGGCTGTACCCTTCATAGCGGGGTATTTCATGTTACAATAACAGCGGCAGAGCATTCTTGAATGCTCCGCCGCTGAGTGTGGTGAACACGAGCAACTCGCTCGCTAACGATCTTTTTCTGAGAGGTGACGTTATGCAACCTCCCGAGGCACTCCCACCGACAACCCCATATCCCCGCACATCATCTCCCCCTCAAGGGCCGATGTATCTCGAACCACCGAACTCACCGTTGGCGGTGGCCAGTCTGGCGCTCGGCATCCTCAATTATTTCGCTCTCCCCTTCATCGGCGCGTTGCTCGCGATCATTTTTGGCCATATGGCTCTGGGCAACATCAGTCGGAGTAGTGGTGCGCTTGGCGGCCGAACTCTGGCGATCATTGGCCTCGTGCTGGGATATGTCTTCATGGGGCTCTTCGTACTCGTCTTTGTGCTGATCGCTATCCTGGTTATCCTCGGTGTCAACATCTTCAAATTCCATTGAGGGTATCTGTTCCAGAGGTTCGACCACCAGGTCGTTGACGACTTCGGTGATGCTCGGGAACAACATAGCGATCTCTTGATCGTTAATCTCTTGATCGTTATAGGTATCCTCGATGTCCGGTCCACTATCCGTGTAGTGGACAATCTGAGTCTGCGCCGTCACCGGGATCGTCAGATCTATGGTGGCGGCGTTGTGGCGCAATGCAGCCAGGTCGGATTCTGTCGGGGATGCGTCACTGGCGGTGCCATCGCTCGCCTGAGTTGGCGCGTCTTCTGTCGCGATATGTGACCCGTTGCCAGGCAAAGTGACCAATTGATCCGTGAGATCACTCCCCAGAACCAATTCGGTCGGTGAATACTCAGTTAGGTCTAGATCGAGCGAATCCAGATCACCAGAGACACCTGTGTCAGAGTCATCGCCCTGATCCTTATCCATGGGGAAGTCGCTTGCTGCCGTGTATACTGTATGCTGAGTTGCATCAGCGAGTGGCAGATCGACCGGTGGACCTTCCGCACCACTAGCGGACGACAAGTGGGGCTGTTCTGCCAGATTTGGGAGATCTGAGTTGCGATCGATCGTGGCTCTGTCATCAGAGTGACGGCGCCCCAGCCCAATCCAGAGCGCGCCAAGAGCTACAGCGAGGATCCCTGCCAGCGTCAGGGACCAGCGCCAACGCGACCGACCCACGTGGCTGGCGTGGGCGGCCCGTCGGTCGGCGCGCGTTGCGCGCACTTGTTTGCTGGATGGGTGTGTGTTGATCATACCAGATTGACTAGCAGAGCCTGTGCCATTGCGCAATGATCGCCCATACCTTCAGACGATGCCACCGCTATCCGACGACTTGGCCGTATAGACATGGATAGTGTGGTTCATGATATGTTGGCACGAACGAGCCGTCCCAGGCCGCGCGTTGACATCGCGGTAAGGATGAGCAAACACAAAGCCACCGCAAGTTGAATGGCTTTGCTCGCTTCCCATGTGATCGGCGCATCAGCCACATGGCTGGTTGCGGAAAAGGTCGATAGCGCGTCCATCCAGCGTGCTACCGGTGCGGGCAGATTTGCGTGGGGATTCATGAGGAAAACGTTGGCCAGCCAGAACGAGAACGCTGCCAACATCCCAACGCGTGGCGTGCCGAGAGCAATCGATGCCAATAATGCCACCGCAAGCATCAACAAGGAAGGCGGCACGCTCGCCCAGATCGTTCCCCAATACCAGATTGCCGTAGCTGGTTGCCAGAGGACGACGGCCAGCGACGTACCACCGGCGATCCCCAGCATCCAGAGCATTGCCAGGGGCACGCGGATGCCCAGGGCGGCCCAGAGCCGTGTTCGCATCGCCAGCAACGTCATGGTTCGTTGGCTCAGCTCGCTGGGAAGGAGTGACTCCGCCATGAGCGGGGACACGAGCGGGAGCAGATATTCCAAACCACCGCGAGCTACCACGAGCAGGTAGGATGCGGTGCTACCAGACAACACGGCACTGGAGACTTGTGGCGCGATGAAAAATGCCCAAAAGACCCACCAGCTTCCCATGACCAGCAGTGGGATGAGCCAGGTCCAGTTCCAGGTCAATCGCCACTCAAACATCACGCGAACCCGAGAGCGTTGTTTTCGTTGATGCATGGTTATCCTCCTGGGGTGGGTGCGGGATTTGGTTTGGGCGTGTTCGGTGGAATGGGTGGCGCGTACTGCGCGAATATCGGCGCTATATTGATACCAGTTGATGCGGTCAGTGCCGCCGTGAGGCTCGTCATATCGACGGGTGTGGCTGTATGGGTGGCCAAATAATCAACGATGGCGGTCTGGACGCTGGCATCTCCCACCTGTTGCTCAAGGGTATACATCGCGAGCACTGCCTGGAATGGATCGCCATCGTCGTATACTGGGCTGAGACCGGCACGTTCCAGCGCAACCTGTGCATTCGTACCATATGACTGTGTATGACTGGTGACTTCCTGTTGACTGAACTGGAAATAGGCTTGACGGATTGCGATCTCATTGCGCAGCTCATCCGGCCCCTGGGCCTGAGCTATGGCAATTCCCGCACTATACTCGGCCAGGATCGCCGCCACCTGATTCGTTGCGATCGTGGGAAAGATGACGCGAGACTTTGCTCCTTGTAGAAAGAAATCTGCAGGTGCACTGAAGAATTCGGGTAGTCCTGCTGGCATTGCTACGGACAACCGCGCGCTCCACCAGGCAATCGCAGCGGTGAGTGCGGCAGAATGGGCAATGGCTGGAGCGGCGAGAGAACGATAACTCGTGAAATAGTCCACATGACTGAGCAAATTAGAGTTAGAGTAATTGATCGCTTCATAATCTGGAATGAAGATCAATCCATTACCCACCAATGGATTGAGGATGAATGGGATGATGACCCCAGTCCAATGGGTGGCTTTGCCCATATATTGCTGATCTAAACTCTGGGCCATGGCGACCATCGAAGCACTGTAATGGAGCATGGCGGCATCGGGCTCCAGCCCTCGCAATACGAGATCGCTACCAGCGATGGTTACGCGCCATGCATGAACCAGGGCAACAACGAATGCCCCGGGTAGCGGTTGTGGAGTGATGGTACCAACCGGTTGATCCACTTGCAAGATCTCGTCAGCGCCGGAACGCGTCGTGTTCGCCGCCATTCCAGTACTTTGTGATGGAGTAAAGTTCCCTGCGCCACTCAGCGCTGTGGCATTGGCAGGCACATGGATCGTAACCGAGGCGATAGGGTCTCCGCTGTAGAAGCGATATCCTTCACCGCGTACCCAGGGACGTGGATACCAATCGCCACCGCCGGTAAGGAATGCCAGACCCTGGCCTATGTACGCGTCAAGCGGAGAGGGACTGGTGGAGACCAGATGACTACCAGATAAAGATAGCCCTGGATCTGCGCTTCCATAGTCGTCACGCTCTAGCGCTATGCTGCCGCTATAGGTTATACGCACATCCGCGACTGATTGGAGCGTACCATTCTGAATGCTAAGCTCATTCCAGCCTGGGAGACCAGCGGTGGCAGTCGCGCTTTGTCCATTGATCTGCGCGCTGGTAATGGTCATGCCTGGGTTCAATATCACCCAAAAAGACGTGATATACGCCGCGGGTGGGGTTGCCGTCAATCGAAATTGCGCCATGCCACGCAGCAATCCGTTCATAGGGTCCAGATGCACATCAAGACGTGTGTAACTCAGCACAGCGGCGAGTTCGTCACCTGGTGGTACTGCGATTCCAGTGGTACGCAATGGTCCTGTCCGCGCCAACAACCCGCCGCCACCCACCAAAGCGCCGATACCAATGATCCCCACCAGCGCCACAGCGGACCACTGTCGAGTATGGACGAAGCCGAGCGGACGAGCGAGGTGGCCAAGGAGCAACGCGAGCGCAAACATTGCCAGGGCCACGCCCAGATTGATGAGGAGTTGCGCGGCGACCAACTCATTGTCTGGTCCAAAGCCAATTGATGGCCAAAAGACCGCGTTCGCGAGAGCGAGGTTCAATGGGATGAGTGGTGACTGGACATGCATACTGTTGAGGGCGACCAGCGATAGCACCGCGGCCAGCGCACTGAACGTCCCGAAAGGGACAAGATAACCCCACGCTATCGACCATGCAGTGATGACCATGACCGCTATAGCAATGATGGGGAGTGTGTCGGCCCATACGATCAGATTCGCTTGATTGCCGGCCAAGGTGGCTTTGCAGCATAAAATGATACAGGCTACGCTAGTATAGCCCAGACAAAGCAGGAAGCTGCCTATCCATTGTCCAGTGATGGTGGTGAAGGTGGAGACTGGACGGCTCAGCGCCAGCGTGGTGACGCGCCGTTGACGTTCGCGGAGCGCAGTGCGCGTACCCACGAAAGGATAGAGATACAGCGGAATGCCGATGGCGAGACCGAGCATGGACAGGATGGACCAGGTCCCCGGGTTGAACCCAGTATAGGCAAACGAGACAAGTAAGCCTAACCCTGAGATGACCAAAAATTCAGCGGAGCGCAGTTGGAGTCGGATCTCCATCCAGGCGATTGCCCGGAGTTGACGCAATATGTGCAGTCTCGGCGCTCGGGCGCGATATGCATCTATCGGTGCCATAGCCAATTCCAGCGGCTGTGGAGTTGTTCTTGGTACGACAGCGGTGTGCTCATCAATGGGTGAATGGGACATCATGATACTCCTTGCCAATCAAGGCGAGATAGCCATCGGTCAGGGTGGGGAGGCGTGGTGTCGCCGTGGTGTCAGGGCGTGGGCCTACGATCGTCGCGATCATCTGATCAGGCAATGTCGGGTGCGGGGCCAGACCGACCAACACGAAGGCACCAGCAGCACGACGGCGTTCCACTTCCGCAGCCGACGCCATCCACGTCCAGGCTTGACCAGCAGCTTGCTCTACCAGAACGTTAGTGGTGCCGTTGAAGGCTAATCTGCCTGCGTCCAGCACGGCCACGCGCGCAGCGCTCGCTGCGATATCTTCGATGATGTGTGTTGAGAGCAGGATTGTACGGTCCCCACGCGCGCCGATCGTTGCGAGTAATGTGCGGAATCGCTGCTGTTCGATCGGATCTAGCCCTGCCGTTGGTTCGTCGACGATGAGCAAAGGTGGATTGCCGAGCAAGGCCTGTGCTAATCCCAAGCGACGGCGCATCCCTCCACTGAGCTGATTGACATGTCGCCGAGCTTCGCTCGTGAGATTGACGGCATGCAAGACCTCATTGACGGCAGCTTCAATCTGGTCGATGCCTTGCAACACAGCGAAGTAGCGTAGTGTCTCGCGAACGCTCAACTGGGGATACCAGCCATGCTCCTGTGGCAGATACCCCAGTCGACGACGGATCTCCCAGCGGTCGTGGAGAGTGGAGTACGGTCCAATGTGCACACTGCCCTGATCAGGAACGAGCAAGGTCGCGATGATCTGCAAGAGAGTCGTCTTGCCGGCGCCATTGCTCCCGAGCAGTCCAAAAATTCCTGGTGGAATGGTCAGGCTGATATCGCGTAACACATTGGGATGCCCGCGGTAGCTTTTATTGACCCGATCGATCTGGATGGTCAAAGCTTGCGGATGGGCAGGCAGGTGGCCTGGCACCACTGCGTCCGCATCTGATGGACGTCGGTTGGACGGTGTAGATGGCGTTGACTCTGATGCTGGTTCCGCTGGCGCGGGTATCTCCATAATATTTCCTCCTGTGGGATGCAGCGTAGCTCGCCCTATGGAAGCCAGGTGTACGAGCGCGGGGATGGTCGTAGACCGCTGGCGGAGACTGGCGGGTGTATCGAATGCGAGCAGTGTGCCATGATCCAGGACTGCCAAGTGATCGCAATAGGCGGCGATATCGGCGACCTGATGGGTGGAGCAGAGCACCGTGCGCCCTGGATGCGCAGTGAAAAGCATCACGCTCATCTCCATACGTTGGACTGGATCGAGATTGGTGAAGGGCTCATCCAACACCAACAATTCGGGATCACCTAGCAACGCTTGCGCGATGAGGAGCCGCCGCCGCGCACCACCCGAGAGGTCGGCCACATGCCTATCGCGGCAATTCGCGAGCGCGCATTGCGCGAGTGCCGCGTCGATGTGCCATCGGCGATCCACGGCTCTCCGCAGACCTTTATGTAGGGCAACATAATCCAGAAAGCCTGCTACGCCCATCCGGTCGGGGATGTGGTCATCCTGTGGCACATACCCGATGCGTGCGCGGATGGATGGCAGGGTTCCACCCTGCGCAAGGAGGCCATCATAGCGCACAGTGCCACGCAACGGACTGAGGCGCGTCGCGATAATCCGCAGCAACGTCGTTTTACCGGAGCCATTTGGCCCCACTATGCCCACAATGCCTCCTGGCATAGCGAAACTGATAGCAGTGATCGCAGCCCGACCATGTGGCCAGATGGTCCGGTTCCAGCCATAGCTAAATTCCACCTGTTCCACGGCGAGGCGCATGGGGTCTCCTGCTTTCTGTGAGTCGTTGACATTGCAAGCAGTTATGCGAACGAGCTTTGTGACGAGTTGCTCAATGCTTGTTGAATTACGTCTACCGTGGATGCATCCAGGTCCCAACTACGTCGTGTCGCAACCTTATGCGAATCGTTCACGGCGGTAGGAGAGTGCGCTTGCCAGTGCGACACACCCGAGCGCTACCACGACGAGTGTCCAGCCACTCAGCCAAAATTGTTCATAGTGTTGCAGAATCAGCGGTGCATGTGGAGCATTTGCCAGCAAGCGCAGCAGCCACAGCGCCAGGGCAATCATGGCACCAACGATCTGCCCCAGCAACAACACTGCGCTGAACGCGAAGAGGGCAGCACCGACCACCGGCCCCAGCCAGAATGCCAGAAAGAGGTGGGCAGTCAATGTTCCGGTGGTGAGGCCCGCGACCAGGATGATCATGCTCAGCACACCGATCTGTGACGCACTCACCAGTATGACGCGGATCGCCAGTGAGATCCACGCAGACTCGCGTGCTGCGCTCAGGATCTCTGGGCTGACGAGATAGCGTTCACTGGCGCAGACGCGGATCATCGCGCCCATACACAGCGGCATCGTCAGCAAGGTCAGTGGTTCCAGTTGTGCCGTCCAGTGTATGGGTGAATAGTGCAGGTACAGCAAGACAGCGATGATCGCCAGGCTGCTCCAGATGGTGACTTCTTGCCAGATCAGGCGCACCTGCGCCTTGATATGATCGCGGACATAACCAGCGCGTTCGGTCACCAGCGCAATCAGGTGAGCGACACCATTCCATCTGACAGGGTTCGGTGCTGGGGAGTTGATCCTGGCAGCGATGCGCCCCCAGAGCTCCACTTCTGTTAGAGCCGGTGGCGCGGCGAAGGCTGAAGAAGCTGTGCCCGCGACGGCTTGCCAGAGCTCCCAGGTTGCAGCGCAATCATGACAAGTGGCTCGGTGGTCCGCACAGCCCACGTCGTCCTGTCCACTTGCTACCAGATCGGGCATCTGTGCCTGCCAGCTTGCGCAGACAGGTGACAAATGCGCGCTACGTATTGCAGGTTCCGCTGGTTGAGAGAGCACGAGGTCCTGTGGCGCTTTTCCCTGTCGAGCAGTCTCATCCTCACCGTTCGCATCGAAATGTGGATCAGTTCGATTGTCAGGCATGTGGGTGTTCCTCCCCCGGCGCCGTAATTCGGTCACTCTGGACCGCCGTGCGCAGTGATTCGCGCGCCTGGGCCAGGCGGCTTTTGACTGTTCCTAATGGGATATGCAGGATCGCGGCAGTTTCCGCCATCGTGAATCCCGAGACGAACAGTAATGCAATAATCTCGCGCTGGCGTTCGGGCAAACGACATAATGCAGTGCCAAGATCCAGTCGCGCAATGTGGAGATCCTCATCGTGGGGTACGGTGAACTGGGGATCTTCGGCATCCACTAAGTTGACCTGGTGACCTTCAGGATGTCGGTCGCGGTCGCGACGGGCATTCAGAGCGCGATTATGGGCGAGCCGAAAAATCCACGTGGCGACGCGAGCCTCACCACGAAAACTTGCCGCATGCCGCCAGATTGCGATACAGACCTCCTGCAGAAGATCTTCGGCTCGGTCGCGGTCCTCACCTGCCTGATGCCAGAGGTATCCCCAGAGACGTGGACGATAGCGATCGAGGAGTTCCCTGAGCGCAGTCTGATCCCCCTGCGCACAGCGAGCAAGGAGCATACAATCGTGGGCATCTGCGGTCTGCTGTACCGAACGCGCGGCGGCTTCTTCTGACGGACATGGGATGAGTTGGTGGGATTTCGGCGGGCCGGTTCCCCGGTCCCGCGTTCCATCGTCATCACTGGCCTGGTCGAGCAATTGGGCATCTTCCACGCGCTTGCACCTCATGTAGTGATGGTCGAACCAACGATGATCCTGTGTCGGGGACGCGCTCATACAGACAGACACCGGGCGCAGCACAAAGGATCGGCCAATCTGAGCCACTTTGGCGCGCGATGACGACGTGACTATTATTTGCCGTCTGCCCCAGGATTGTATACAATCGGATTGAAGATAATACCCACCGCCCAGACCAGCTACACTAGGCGCTGTGTTGGGCAAAAGGAACCATAGGTGACTACAACAATAACACAGGCATCACCTGGCCACCCGGCGGCTCCGGGAAATTCGGTTGAGGAGCCTGGCCACTCACTTGTTACCCAAAAAGTTCATCAAGCTCAGGAAATCTTGCGCGAGACCGAGATCGACTGTTGGATTGTCCAGTTCGCGCAAGAGACCGGACTGCACCCAGACCCCGTGCAACAAACTTTGATTGGTACCGATGTGACGTGGCTCTCCGCTTTTCTCATACCCGCACATGGCGATCCCATTGCCATTGTGGGCAAAGGCGATGTCGAGAAGGTGCGTGCTGTTGGCGCTTACCCTGATATCCGTGGTTATGTCCAGGGCATCTCGGAACCGTTGCGCGAAGCGCTCAACGCTCTGCAACCGCGTAGCATCGCCATCACCTATTCCGAAAATGACCACGCCGCTGATGGGATCACCTATGGCAATTACCGACGGCTCCGCCAGGCGTTGAAAGGCACTCCCTACGTCGATCATTTGATCAGTGCTGAGGATATTGTGCAGCGGGTGCGTGGCAGAAAACTGCCCGAAGAAGTACGGCGTATCCGCCAGGCTTGCGTCTTTACCGCGCAACTCTTTGACGAGATACAGGGATTGTTGCGACCAGGTGTGACAGGGTTACATATACTGGATTTCGCGCACGCCTGGATGCGCGAGCGCAATCTGCAGCCGGCCTGGGATCCCGCATCGTGTCCGTGCGCGCCGATCGGTCCGCGGTCGCCAGTTGGTCACGTCCCGGCAGGCGACATCGCCGCTGAGACGGGCGATCTGATCTTTTGCGACGTCGGGGTAGTCTTTGAAGGTTACCGTTCGGATATGCAGCGCACCTGGTATCTTTTGCGGCCTGATGAGGATCATCCACCCGCCAATATTCAGATCGCGTGGGATACATTGATGAGTGCGGTCAAAGCAGGAGTGAAACAACTCCGACCCGGCAAGCGCGGCTGGCAAGTCGATGCGGCAGCGCGGCGCGCCATCCGCAACGCCGGCTATCCGGAACCGGAATTTGCCTTTGGGCACCACCTCGGCGCGAACGCCCATGATGGCGCGGGAGTTCTGGGTCCGCGTTGGGAACGCTACGGTAAAGCGCCGCAATATCTGATCGAAGCAAGCCAGGTTTATGCCGTGGAGTATGCGATCCCCAGTAGCCATCCGTATCAGGGCTGGGTCAGCGTTGAGGATGATCTTCAGGTAACGTCGAATGGTGTTGACTGGATGGTTCCGCCTCAGCGCGCGCTTGGTGTGGTCCATGCGAGGTAATTTTTGGCATTTTGCATGACTTTTCGTGGAAAACGCTACGACGGCACAGTTCTATTCGTATTATAGAGAGTGAATTCTGCAAGGGCAATGTGACCTTCAGATTTCATTCAGATTTGTCTTATGATCCTTTCAGTAATCCTCTCTACAATGATCGTTATAACAGGGTCAACCTCTGTTACTGAGAGGGGAACGGTGCTGGCGTAGCGTTTTAACCAAACGATGAGACGAGAGTTGCTACCATAGCTTTGGATGCACATGGGGACCTGGCGTGAACCAACGCGGTGTTCCTCATCGCGGCAACAAGCTGCTCAGCCATGCCATTGGCAAGGAGAGTGCGGTTTGTAGCCGCAAAAATACCAACAAACTGGGAGGAATGCATGGCTGCACTAGCTCGACGCGTACGTTCACAACGGTCTGAGGAAGAGACAGACCATGCATCGCGCATACCTATCAATGTGGATGAGTATGCCGCAATGGCACTGCGGGCTATGGATGCAACCATCTGGGATATGTACATGGGAGGTAGCGACGATGAGCGCACCCTGGAAGCGAATCGCGCCGCCCTGAGTGCATTGCGTCTGCGTCCGCGGTACATGGTAGATGTTGGGCAGATTGATCTCACTACGACAGTTGTGGGCACGCCATTGCCCATGCCGATCCTCATCGCCCCCACTTCGTTGCATCGTCTGGCGCATCCTGAAGGCGAGAGCGCCACCGCGCGCGGCGCTGGCGCGGTGCCCACAATCTATACGGTCAGTACGTTGGCATCGCAATCGATCGAAGAGATCGCCGCTGCCGCCACTGGACCACTCTGGTTCCAACTCTATTGTTTCAAAGATCGTGGCTTGACGACCAGTTTGATCCAGCGTGCCGAACATGCCGGGTATCGAGCAATCGTGTTGACGATTGACGCGCAACGGATTGGCAACCGTGAACGAGATGTTCGCAATGGGTTTCATTTACCTCCTGGGGTTGATTTTGCCAATCTGACCGATCCCAGCCGCCAACAGGTAACGTGGGCGACGCGTGGAGAACGTGAGATGCTCACGTGGGATGTCATTGACTGGATCCGTGCGCAGACCAAATTGCCATTGCTACTCAAAGGTATCATGACTGAAGAGGACGCTGCTATCGCTGCTGCATATGGAGTCGATGGGATCATCGTCTCGAATCACGGCGGTCGCCAATTAGATACGACCCTTGCGACGATCGAAGCATTGCCAGAGATCGTGGAAGCCGTTGCTGGCCGCTGTGAAGTTCTGATGGATGGTGGCATCCGGCGCGGTACAGATATCATGAAAGCACTGGCACTTGGCGCCAGCGCGGTGCTCATTGGCCGCCCGGTGCTCTGGGGACTGGCGGCGCGTGGCGCGGCAGGCGTCCAGCATGTGCTCGAGATTTTGCGCGATGAACTGGAACTTTCGATGGCGCTGGCAGGTCGAACTCGCTTAAACGAACTCACTGCGACGTTGGTGCGACGATGACGATAGCCTTTGATATGTCACTCGAAGACAATTTTCCCTTCGGAGGCCGTCCGTTGCATAGTCTGCCCGATGTTGCTCAGCGGTCCGCATCACACCCGACACTTTACACGCGCCTCGTCAGCGATGCCGATCGTTATCCGGATGTCGCATTTGTGATTGAGGCTGAAACGGGCGAAGCATGCGATTACCGCACGATGTTGCGGGCGGTCCACATTGCTCAGGGGTTACTGGGCGATCAGCCGCGTACCATTGTCCTGCTGATGCCCCCGGGTATCGCGACCTCGATCATCTGGTTGGCGGCGTTAACAGGTGGCCACACTATCATTCCACTCGCTCCCGATGTCGGCCAGGCCGAACGCTCACAGGTCATGGCGCGGTTTCATCCGCACCTTATCACCGCCGCCTCGGACGCTGAGGTGGCCGATTTTGTGGCGGCTGGTGCGCGATACCTGCCACCTCTGCAGATTTCCGAACTTGCTCCTGACACCAAGCCGAACAGACCTGACCCCAAACCTGGGAAACTTGTCTTGCATACCTCCGGGACGACCGGAGATCCAAAGTGGATCGCGCTGGATGCCGAGGCGATTGCCTGGACCGCCGAACAGATTCGCCTCCATCATCATCTCCAGGCGCGTGATCGTGGATTGACGCCTCTCCCGTTTTTTCATATCAACGCCCCCGTGGTGACGCTCTGCGCGTCATTGATGGCGGGTGCCACTGCGATTATCGCGCGACGCTTCAGTCAGCGTTCTTTCTGGGATTGGATTGAGCGCTATGAAGTCACATGGGCGAGCGTTGTCCCAACGATCGTCGCATTTTTATTGCGTGATCCCTTACAGCATACCGTGCCCGAACGGTTGCGTTTTGTACGGTCCGCATCTTCACCATTGCCCGTTAAGGATCTTGTGGCTTTCGAGGAGCGCTTCGGCATCCCGATCATCGAGACCTATGGCCTGACCGAAGCTTGCAGTCAGGTCTGCGCCAACCCGCTTCCTCCTGGTCGACGTATCCCCGGTTCAGTGGGCTATCCTGTAGGAGTGCAGCTGGCCATTTGCTTGCCACGCGAACAGGATGATCTAGAGGGCCTACGTCCGGTGCCACCAGGAAGCCAAGGTGAGATTTGTGTCAGTGGGCCAAGTATTGCGCGCGGATACCTGGATGGGGTCAGCGCATCGGCGTTTCAAGATGGCTGGTTCCGCACCGGAGATCTTGGCTACCAGGACGAGCACGGCGCCCTCTTCATTACAGGGCGAATCCGCGAAATTATCAAGCGTGGTGGCGAAACAATCGCGCCGCGGGCGATTGAAGAAATCTTGATGCAATTGCCAGACATGCACGAGGTCGCTGTTGTTGGTCGCCCGGACGGAGATTATGGCGAAGTGCCTGTGGCCTTTGTCGTTACTGGTCATCCATGGACCCCGGCGGATACTTCGGCAGCAATGCGAATCTGTCGAGCGCACCTCAGTGCATTTCAGATTCCGGTGGCATTTTTGCCGATTGAGGCACTACCACGGACACCATCAGGCAAGATACAACGCGGCGTCTTACGCGATCTTGCCAGCGCATAATCTGAGTGTAAGCTATTTTACGATATCACCATCCACCCTAGATAGAAGCTAGCAGACTTGACCTCAATATGCATGAGAAAGAGGAAATCGACATGGATCGGGCAGCGTCACGACCACGCATCGATGCGTTGGATCCTATGCGTGCGTTGACGGCGGTTGGGGTTGTGGGGGTGCATGCATTAGCCTTGACGCTGGTCTTCGAGCCTCATGGTTGGTTGTCTGCGGTGCAGAATCTGGGCGTTGTCTCATTACACTTTACGCGCGCGATCTTTATGTTCATCACTGCATTCGCGCTTATCTATGTGTATAGTGGCCGCCAGATCAATTGGTCGAGTTTTTGGCGTAAACGCGCGATCGGGGTGCTCTTTCCTTATGCATTCTGGAGCCTGATCTACATGTGGCAGATGGATCCGGCGTCGCATCAATCTGTAGGCGCGTTCTTCCATACCTACATCTTCGATCTCTTTACTGGCAATGCCGCCATTCAACTCTATTTTATCTTACTCAGCCTCCAATTCTACTGCGTCTTCCCGATTTTTCTCTGGTTGCTTAAGAAGTACGAGCACCATCACTGGGCTATATTGGCTGTAACATTTGCGATACAACTCGCGATGTTTCTCTTCATTACCTTGCTGATCCAGAATAATCATCTAGGGATGGGTGTTCCGTGGAAGCAGATACAGGAATATCAGGATCGCCCACTACTCATGTATCCTTTCTACTTTACCCTTGGTGGGGTTGCGGCCTGGCATTTCAATGCTTTCCGAACATGGTTAGCCTCGCATAGTCGGACCGTTCTGCTCTTGCTTGGTGCAGGTGTCATGTCGCTCTGGATCCAATACACCATTCAAGTCACGGTGCTTCATCTAGATCTTAGCGAGCTCACAGGTGTTCTTCAACCTATCATGCTATGGTATAGTGTAACGGTTATTCTTTTCGCGGCCTGGGCGGCTTTCCGATGGTCGGCCACGCCAGGACGGGCCGGGCGACCAGTGGGAATGACATTCTGGCATGAATTGTCAGAGGCATCCTTTGGGGTTTACTTGCTGCACGTTTTCTTCGTCGTTGCTTTCATTCATCACCTGTGGCCATGGTTGCCCGTGTACCTTCCGGTGTGGATGCGCGCAATGATGATCTGGGGATTATCTGTTTTTTGTGCGTATGGATTGAGTATAATCCTTATGCATACGCCACTGCTGAGCAGATTGGTGGGCAGGGCTACGTCGGTTGCTACCTGGCAAGCCAATATGCGTTCCCTCTCTGCTAAGTTGTCGATACCGCACCATCAAGCAATGCAAATGACGCTGGAGGAGCAGGCATGCGAGCCAAGCACATCATCGGGAGTGTCGGGATCGCTTTCTTCATCGTCGTCGCAACCATCTTCATAACTCATCGCACCGTTCCGCATGTGGCTTCGCATCATACGCAACTGCAAGTTGTCGAAGTGCCGAATGTCACCAATGGTTGCGCGTTAGCATCCACTATTACCCCGGGTACCAGTCAGGATGGCGTTATCAGCGCGGGGGGATTGCTCCGCAGCTACCGCATCCATATCCCTATCGGCTATCTACCGAACCATCCCGTACCACTTATCCTGAATTTTCATGGACGCGGTGGTAATATGACCGCGCAAGAGAAGTTGACGGGTATGGCGCCGCTGTCTGACAAGTACGACTTTATCACCATCGCGCTGCAAGGCACACGCGACCGTATCGGCCTCGCGGGCTGGTCTACTTACGGCGCATGGAATCCGCGGGTCAATGATCTGAGCTTTGTCAATGATCTATTGACCGCGACAGAGAATCATTTTTGCATCGATGCGCGGCGCGTCTATGCGATGGGATTCTCTAATGGTGGTGGTATGGTGGCGATGCTCGCTTGCGATATGGCAGGCCGATTAGCGGCGATAGCCACAGTCTCTGGGGCCTATCACACACTCCCCGGTGGTTGTCATCCATCTGATCCGATCAGTATCCTCGAGATCCATGGCGACGCCGATCTCGTTGTGCCCTATCAAGGGAATGTCAAGCGCGATGAACCACCTGTTCAGCAATGGCTGGCACAGTGGTCGGTCCGCGAGGATTGCCAGCAACCGGCAGTTTTGCTGCCACAGCGAGGCCTGGTCAGCGGCGAGATCTGGGGGCATTGTCAAAATGGGGTTGTCATTCAACATCTGCGCGTGCACGGTGAAGGTCACATCTGGCCTACCTGGGCCGGCGATCTGATCACGCAGTTCTTCTATCAACATCCAGCGACGGTCGCCTAGGTGCTGTACTGGCCGCTACGATGCCGGTTGGAGTAGTTGCAAATAATTGCCATCTGGATCGGTGAAGGTCGCGATCCAACCGCCCCAGAATTCGCGCTCAGGCGGCCGAACGAAGATGACGCCACGCGCGGCGAGTTGCGCGGCGACGGTATGGATATCACTCGTCTCGAAGGTGAGCATAATCCGGTATGGTTCGACCGGAGGACCTTGTATCTGGTCATGTAACGCTGGATGCAGAATGATCCCCCCGCTCCGTAACTTGCCATCTGGCCCGAACGGCACCTCAAGAATTTCATGGTAAAAGCGTATCAGCCGTGCTTTGTCACTGGTCGCGATAATCACACTACCGAGCAGAAACGGAACACCCATGCATTTTCCCCTTTCGCTGCATCACTCTTGGATGATATGCTGCATTGCAATGCTTCGCAAGGCGATGTTTTACGCCGCGCGGAAGGAGTGAGTGGTCATTATGTCTGTTCCCAGCCCCGTAACCCCGCGACTCTCGGCGGCGGTATTACTGCTCCGTCAGGGATCCGCAGGTCTGGAAGTCTATATGATCCGACGCCCGGTTCAGAGTGATTTCGCGCCGGATGTCTATGTCTTCCCAGGTGGCTCGGTCCATCAAAGTGACTGTGACGCAGAAGTAACTCCCGGCGTCGTTGTCCCGCTTGCTCCTCTCGACCCTGCTACTACTCTCGGTACGGGTGTTCGGATTGCGGCGATCCGAGAACTTTTCGAGGAGGCTGGAATTTTCCTGGCCTATCGAGAACGGACCTTGCTGGAACTGGATGATCCGCGTCGAGCCCGATTGCACACCTATCGCGCCGAGTTATTGGACCGTAAACTCACTATGGCGGAGGTCGCCACCAAAGAAGACTGTGTTTTCGCAACAGATGTGTTGACGCATTACGCGCATTGGGTGACGCCTGAGGCATATCCGAAACGTTTCAGCACACACTTTTTTCTGGCAGAATTGCCGCCCTCCCAGGAACCAGTCCCTGATCCGCACGAGACCATGGGAGGAATCTGGATACAGCCTGAGGTCGCCCTGGCCCAACACGCCCTGGGAGAATTCCCACTCGTTTTCGCCACGTTACACCACTTGCGCGGTCTGATGCCTTTCACAACCCCGCTGGATGCGATTCTCGCTTGCCGCTATCGTATCCCCCCAACTGTCATGCCGCGGATCACCTACCAGCATGGTCGCGAGATCATCCTGATGCCCGATGAAGCGGAACCAACGTGACCAGATTCTGCAAGGCTGGGGAGCACTGTCGGTGGCACGCGCTCCCAACGGTTCTGCTGGCTAGTTTTTCGTCAGTTGATACGGGGCGATATATGGTTCAGCGAAACTTCAGCGATGATTGGTCCTTGCTTCAGAGTACTTCTTTACAATACGTTCAGGTTCAAGCATGAACCACCTGCGTAGGCAGGATAAGCACGACAAACTGGAGCAACAATCATGCAAGACGACACCTCTTCGATACCTCAGTTACCGACCCCTGAAGAGTCGGCTAATCCCTTCGAGTTGCCTCCAACTGAGCCGGTTTATCCCGGAGCCACAAGTAGTCGGAAACGCCACACCAAAACTCTGGTGATCGGAGGAGTTGCCGTTTGCGCGATCGCGGTTTTCGGAGGCGCGGCACTCTTTGGCGGGAACATCGTGCACGCTGCTAACAACGGGACGCTGGTTGGAGCATCCACGACCCAGGCTCCCGGCTTCAAGGGGCCGCATGGCCCCCACTTCGGTCGAGGTGGGGAATTTACTGTCACTAACGTGAGCGGACAGACCATCACCGCGAAAGATCGTACAGGCGCGAGTGTCACCATCACGACGACTTCGAGCACGACGTTCACGAATGGAACACAGACTATTCATATCACCGATATCAAGGTTGGCGATGAGATCGGGGTGCGCGGAACACGAGCCAGCAATGGCAACATTGCGGCCACAGCGGTGATGGTCAGGCAGCCTGACGCAGGTGGTACGGTCAGCAATGTCAATGGGTCATCCTTTACGGTCACTGGACCAAACAACCAGACGCAAACGATCCATACGACAGCCTCGACAAAGTTCATGGTTGGGCGAACGGCCGGTTCGTTGGCGGATGTCAAGGCTGGAGAAATGGTGCGGGCAACTGGGACGCTGAATAGTGATGGCAGCTTAACGGCGACCTCAGTAAGCATTGCCACTCCCCATGTTGTTGGTAAAGTGACGGCGATCAATGGCAACACATTGACCTTGAGCACCTTCAACAATGGTACGACGACCGTGAACCTGACCAGCACCACGACGTTCTATAATGTCCAGACTAAAGCCGCGGCAAAACAGTCCGACATCAAGGTTGGTGATCGGGTGATGGTGGAAGCTGCGGTAGGATCAAGCGCGCCCTATACCGCGACCGCGGTGGTCATTGTCCCAGCGGGCTTCACTGGCCCAGGTTTTGGCGGTGGTCCTGGATTCGGCGGACCCAACGGTCCTCACGGGCCATGGAATAATGGCGCTCCACCTGCGCCTGGTTCTTCCACAACCGCGCCGA
The DNA here is from genome assembly GCA_027459705.1 of Ktedonobacteria bacterium. GTDB lineage: Bacteria > Chloroflexota > Ktedonobacteria > Ktedonobacterales > JACDGC01 > DAIDHM01. Next base: position 19,616 of record DAIDHM010000115.1, read on the forward strand.
GTGTGTGAGGCATCGATAAGCGCCCAGCGTGCCTCGGGGTTTGACCGACGGAGGCACGTTGGTGCATCGCCTTTGGCCCCTGCCCTTGTAATTCATGGACGGAGATGCTCTACCTGCGGGTTGTACAATGTGAGTATGTCAGCACCTATCCAGCTAGTTTAGTGCCAGCGGCGGTATGGCGTTCCGGGAGCCACTGGTGATGAGGAGATGGCGAGATGACACAGACGTCAATTGGTGGGCTGGGCCGCAAACCACGCGCCCTCATTGTCGACGACGAACAGCAGATTGTCGAGTTTCTCAAGATGGGCTTGGGGTATGAGGGTTTCTTGGTGCAGGTCGCTGAAAATGGGGATGATGCAATCCGACTGGCGATGGCCGAGCCACCGGATATTATCATTCTGGACATCATGCTGCCAGGTATGAGCGGATTTGATGTCGCCCGCCAATTGCGGCAGAGCAAGGTGGACGCTGGCATTATCATGCTGACTGCGCGCGAAGGCGTGGATGATCGCGTCACTGGTCTGAACACCGGCGCGGATGATTACCTGAGCAAACCTTTCGCTTTCGCTGAATTGCTCGCGCGTATTCGTGCGGTATTGCGTCGCCGTGGCAACAATGTGGATCGCTATCTCGCTTATGAAGATTTGACGATGGACCGCGAGACGCGCACGGTGAAGCGGGGAGAACGGGTGGTTGACCTCACACCCCGTGAATTTGAATTGTTGGAACTCTTTTTAATGCATCCTCGTCAGGTCTTGACGCGCGATACGATCCTCACGCGCATCTGGGGTTACGATTATGAAGGTGATGATAACATCATCGAGGTATTCGTGCGCCACTTGCGAGACAAGCTAGGTGAGGGGTTGATCCAGACGAAGCGGGGTGTTGGCTATACGCTACGTGGCTGAGGACGATAGAGGTTGACGATGATCAGGCGGATGCAACAATGGATCCAAGCTTCAAAGATTGGGAACTGGGTCTCGACAATCCAACCGGGCGAACGACTCAATATGATCCTGGGGAAGTTGCCACTTCGCCGCCGCCTGGCGCTGGTATTTTTTGGGTTGCTCCTCATCTTACTGGTCGCGTTGGGAGCCTTGATCACCTTGACCGAAGAGCACGCTTTGCTCTCAAATGAAGCCGATGCACTCCGTAATCAAGTCAACCTGGTACAGCGCTCGCTCCCCCGGCGTGCTGGTCCACCATCAACCACTCTACCCTCCGATACTACGGCAATACCATCAGATGTCTTACTGGAACTTGATGGGGTCACGCAAAGATTGACGAGCGGAGAAGTTCGCGCCTCGATCTTCAGTACCGCGGGTGCCTTAATTGTGACCGGTGATAATTCATTCGCGCCGATTGTCAGTCCAACTGCCGATCAACTGAATGCCGTGGTGTCAGCTAAAGAAGCTCAGAGCTCATACCTGGTGGATTATGCGCCGGATGGTAGCCGTCAACTCGTCCTTATCGCCCCAATCGTGTATGAAGGGCAGATGGTGGGTTTGCTGGTCGTCAGTACGCCAACGGCTCCGTTTGATAACACCGTTTTTGTGACACGTATCGTCCTGGCTATCGGCATCTTTCTGGCGTTGGGGATCGCGGCGGCGCTGATGTGGGTGCTGGTTGGGGCTGCGCTCGCGCCGTTGACCCAGATGCAGCAGACCAGTACACGCATTGCCGAAGGAGATTTGTCTTTGCGTCTGAGCGAGCCAGGGACCGATGATGAAATTGGGCAACTCGCGCGTTCGTTCAATTATATGGTCGCACAACTTGAGGCGACGTTCGCTCGTCAGCAACATTTTATCGCTGATGCGTCGCATGAACTGCGGACACCACTGACCGCGCTACGCGGCAGCCTGGAAATGCAGATGATCGGTGCTGCGCAAGACGACCCTGCTGCGCATCGCCGTCTGATTCGTGGCATGTGGGCAGAGACTCGTCGCATGCAACGGCTGGTGGATGATTTGTTGACACTCTCGCGCATCGATGATCATCGTCTCGAATTACGTCCTGAACCCGTTGATATCATTGCCCTCATGGGCGATATCTGCGAAGAGACCAATCATATCGCTACTGGCCAAACGATTGTTGCGGAGTACCGCGATAATTTTGAAGCTGAAAATATCCAGACGATATTGGTCGATCCTGATCGACTCCGCCAGATCTTGCTGAACTTGATTACTAACGCCATCAAATATACCCCGGAAAATGGTACGATTGCTATCGCGGCACGTCTGTATAACCAAAGTAGCGCGATCGAATTCAGTGTGCGTGATACTGGTATAGGCATCCCCGCTGATGCACTGCCCCACGTCTTTGATCGCTTCTATCGCGTCGATTTTGCTCGCGCACGGCAAGGCAAACAGCCCGGAGGAAGTGGCCTGGGGCTGGCAATAGTGCGTGGATTAGTCGAGGCGATGGGAGGAAGTATTAGCATCAAAAGTGTTGAAGGCCAGGGTACCATTGCTACCTTCTGGCTGCCTGTGCATGCGCTGCTGCCCGTAACTATCGAGGAACATGCTGGGGTCTAGGGAGCCCCTTTCTACCGTGCTGATCTGATTTTGCAACCAAGCAGTGCATCGAGCGCATAGTTCAAGGTATCGCAAGATCTCCATACGCAAAATCCGCGGAAACACTGGCTCAGCGATCTCCAGATGGAACATACCTATGCGGTGTTCCGGGATTTCCTCGCGCTCTGGGAACTAGAACTTGCCCAGGCACGGGAACTCAGGACGTTGGAAAGCGGGTGAATCGCCCTGGTCGATAACCAAGGGCAGTGATCTCAGGGGGCATTCCCTATTACTGATCATTGATCGTAAGGAGAAATTCAGATGGCAAGCACCACACCTGGCATCGGGGATGCTGAAGGTGCTCCTCCCAATAGCCAAGCGGCAGGAAATCAACGCGTCTCGGCGTTACAGGGTGCGGCGCTCTATAGTGTCCTGGCTGCTCTGATGCTCACACTGCTACTTGAAGCGCTGGATCAGACAGTAGTCGGCACCGCACTGCCAAAAATCATTGGGTCACTCAATGGCTTCGATCGCTATACCTGGGTCGTCACGGCATATCTACTGGCATCCACAGCGGTAGTACCGATCATTGGCAAGATCTCGGATATTTTTGGCCGCAAGTGGTTTCTGTTAATTGGCGTGACGGTATTCCTACTTGGTTCGGCATTGGCTGGCGCGGCACAGACGATGAACGAGCTCATCATCTTTCGTGCTTTGCAGGGACTAGGCGCGGGGACGGGCATCGCCTTGGTTTTCACCGTTGTAGGCGATATCTTTCCTCCCGCTGAACGGGCGCGCTGGCAAGGTATCTTCGCCGCGGTGTATGGTTTTTCCAGTGTCTTTGGCCCGACAATCGGAGGTTGGTTGACTGACCATGGCCCGACGGTCGGTTCGTTCATAACTGATCAGACACGCTGGCGCTGGGTCTTTTATGTCAATGTCCCCATCGGGATCATCGCACTGGGCGCGCTTTTCACCTACCTACCCTGGACGACTGCCCACGCACTGCCAGGCGCGGCGCGGCGGATCGATTATCTTGGTTCGGCGCTTGCCGCCAGCGCGACGATAGCGTTATTGTTGGGCCTGAGTTGGGGAAGTAACCAAACGTATGCTTGGATTTCACCACAGGTAATTCTGGCGCTCATCGTGGCGGCGCTGCTGGCTACCGCATTCATTCTCGTGGAACAACGCGTAGAAGATCCGATTCTCCCTCTCGCGCTCTTTCGCAATCAGACAGTGGCAGCGGATGCCGTCATTGCCCTGGGCGTCGGTCTCGTGCTGTTGCCGCTCGTTATCTATCTGCCACTGTA